>NZ_JBSFGB010000009.1:0-286698 GCF_053596375.1 Streptomyces sp. NPDC001709
AAACGCCCGGTTACATTCCGAACCCGGAAGCTAAGCCTCACAGCGCCGATGGTACTGCAGGGGGGACCCTGTGGGAGAGTAGGACGCCGCCGAACTCCTTTTACAGCTCCGGCTCTTGGGCTCTGCCCAGGGGCCGGAGCTTTTTTGCGTTGAGGTAGGGTCAGGGGGCATCGTTGGCTCGTTTCGCACAGGAGGCCCCCGGGTGGAGGTCCAGGAGACCCGTGTCCAGACAGACCGGGTCCTCACCATCCCCAACATCCTCAGCATGGCACGGCTCGTCGGCGTACCCCTCTTCCTGTGGCTGATCCTCCGGCCCGAGTTCGGGGGGCCCAAGAGCGACGGCTGGGCCCTTCTCGTGCTGGCTTTCAGCGGGGTCAGTGACTATCTGGACGGCAAGCTCGCCCGACGCTGGAATCAGATCAGCAGTCTGGGCCGGCTCCTCGACCCCGCCGCCGACCGGCTGTACGTACTTTCCACGCTGGTCGGTCTCACCTGGCGGGAGATTCTCCCGATCTGGCTGACCGCCCTCCTGCTCGCGCGAGAGCTGATGCTCCTGGTGATGGTGGGCATCCTCCGCCGGCACGGGTATCCGCCGCCGCAGGTGAACTTCCTCGGGAAGGCGGCAACCTTCAACTTGATGTATGCCTTCCCGTTGCTGCTCCTTAGCGATGGCAGCACCTGGATCGCGTCACTCGCGGCAGTTTTCGGATGGGCGTTCGCCGGGTGGGGTACAACCCTCTACTGGTGGGCAGGAGTGCTCTACGTGGTACAGGTCCGCCGTCTGGTTCGTGCGGACGCCATGGCCGATTGAGCTCGGCGATTGTCCGGACGTAACGCCACGATGGCCCGCGGTGGAAAAGTGCGGGACAATCTGGACGGGTGAAGTCGGCTAGACCGTCGTCTCTTGTGAGGAGGACGCTTCCGACATGAAGGCCGTCGTGATGGCCGGGGGCGAAGGCACTCGCCTGCGCCCGATGACCTCCAGCATGCCCAAGCCGCTCCTGCCCGTGGCCAACCGCCCGATCATGGAGCACGTGCTACGGCTGCTCAAAAGGCACGGGCTCACCGAGACCGTTGTCACCGTGCAGTTCCTGGCCTCGCTCGTCAAGAACTACTTCGGCGACGGCGAGGAGCTCGGAATGGAGCTCACCTATGCCAATGAGGAGAAGCCACTCGGTACCGCCGGAAGCGTCAAGAACGCGGAAGAGGCGTTGAAGGACGATGCCTTCCTCGTCATCTCCGGTGATGCCCTGACCGACTTCGACCTCACGGAGCTGATCAATTTCCACCAGGAGAAGGGCGCGCTGGTCACGGTCTGTCTGACCCGGGTGCCCAATCCCCTGGAGTTCGGCATCACCATCGTCGACGAGGAAGGCAAGGTCGAGCGTTTCCTGGAGAAGCCGACCTGGGGGCAGGTCTTCTCCGACACGGTCAACACGGGCATCTACGTCATGGAGCCCGAGGTATTCAACTACGTCGAAGCCGATGTTCCGGTCGACTGGTCCGGTGATGTCTTCCCGCAGCTGATGAAGGACGGCAAGCCGATCTACGGCTTTGTCGCCGAGGGCTACTGGGAGGACGTCGGCACCCATGAAAGCTATGTGAAAGCCCAGGCCGACGTGCTGGAGGGCAAGGTCAACGTCGACATCGACGGCTTCGAGATCTCTGCCGGCGTATGGGTGGCGGAAGGTGCCGAGGTGCATCCGGATGCCGTACTGCGCGGGCCGCTGTACATCGGCGACTACGCGAAGGTCGAGGCCGGCGCGGAGATCCGCGAGCACACGGTCGTCGGCTCGAATGTCGTCGTCAAGAGCGGTGCCTTTCTGCACAAGGCCGTGGTGCACGACAACGTGTACGTCGGGCAGCACAGCAATCTGCGCGGCTGTGTCGTCGGCAAGAACACCGACATCATGCGTGCCGCGCGGATCGAGGACGGAGCGGTCATCGGTGACGAGTGCCTGATCGGCGAGGAATCGATCGTTCAGGGCAACGTCCGGGTCTATCCGTTCAAGACCATCGAGGCCGGCGCCTTCGTCAATACGTCCGTCATCTGGGAGTCCAGAGGGCAGGCCCATCTGTTCGGCGCCCGTGGTGTGTCCGGCATCCTGAACGTGGAGATCACACCGGAATTGGCGGTGCGGCTGGCCGGTGCCTATGCGACGACCCTCAAGAAGGGCTCCACGGTCACCACGGCCCGCGACCACTCCCGAGGCGCCCGTGCGCTCAAGCGGGCGGTCATCTCCGCGCTGCAGGCCAGCGCCATCGACGTACGCGACCTGGAGAACGTACCGCTGCCCGTGGCCCGGCAGCAGACGGCGCGGGGTAGTGCCGGCGGCATCATGATCCGGACCTCGCCCGGTGTGCCGGACTCGGTGGACATCATGTTCTTCGACGGCAACGGCGCGGACCTGTCGCAGGGCAGCCAGCGCAAGCTGGACCGCGTGTTCGCGCGGCAGGAGTACCGGCGGGCGTTCCCCGGTGAGATCGGCGACCTGTACTTCCCGGCGAGCGTCTTCGACTCGTACACCGGGTCGCTGCTGCGGAATGTCGACACGACCGGGATCGCGGAGTCCGGCATGAAGGTCGTCGTCGACGCCTCCAACGGCAGCGCGGGGCTGGTCCTGCCCAGCCTGCTGGGGAAGCTCGGGGTGGACTCCCTGACCATCAATCCGGGTCTCGACGAGTCCCGGCCCACCGAGACGGCCGAGATGCGGCGGAACGGTCTGGTCCGGCTCGGCGAGATCGTGGCGTCCTCGGGAGCCGCGTTCGGTGTGCGGTTCGACCCCGTGGGCGAGCGGCTGTCGCTCGTGGACGAGAAGGGCCGGATCATCGAGGACGACCGGGCCCTGCTGGTGATGCTGGACCTGGTGGCCGCGGAGCGGCGCAGCGGCCGGGTGGCGCTGCCGGTGACCACGACCCGGATCGCCGAGCAGGTGGCCGCCTACCACGGCACCCAGGTCGAGTGGACGACCACCTCGCCCGACGACCTCACGCGCGTGGGCGGCGAGGAGGGCACGATCTTCGGTGGTGACGGCAAGGGCGGGTTCATCGTCCCCGAGTTCAGCAGCGTCTACGACGGCACGGCGGCCTTCGTACGGCTGATCGGGCTGGTGGCGCGCACGCAGCTCACGCTGAGCCAGATCGACGCGCGGATCCCGCGGGCGCATGTCCTCAAGCGGGACCTGGCCACGCCGTGGGCCGTCAAGGGTCTGGTCATGCGGCGGGTCGTCGAGGCCGCGGGAGATCGCTTTGTCGACACGACCGACGGTGTGCGGGTCGTGGAGACGGACGGGCGCTGGGTGATGGTGCTGCCCGACCCGGCCGAGGCCGTCACCCATCTGTGGGCCGAGGGTCCCGACGACGCCTCGGCGCAGGCCCTGCTGGACGAGTGGTCGGCCGTCGTGGACAGCGCCGGGCGGTAAGGGACACACGCCACCCGGACGGAAAAACCCACGCACGCGCGCGTGCCGGACAAGTGTCCCCAAGGGGGGCCTGTCCGGCACGCCGGTGGGGCCGTTCGGAGTAATCGGCCGCGACATGCGACGATGTGCGGCATGCCGCAGCAACCCCCCGTTCGGAGCAGCCCCACGCGGCCGCAGCGCCCGGACGCCTCCATGTCGTTGATCAACAACGTCATGGACCACAGCCTCGACGACGGGTACGCCGAGGCCGCCGCCCGGAGGAAGTCCGAGGGCGAGGGCGGGCTGCCCAAGACGCTGAGGGCGAAGCTGGGGCTCGCGGCAGGCCTCGTCCTCGCGGCACTGGTCGTGACCGTCGGGGCGGCACAGACGCGGGCCGCGGCGCCGGTGGTGGCCAAGGAGCGCCAGGAGCTGATCGACCGCGTCGACACGGAGACCGCGAGCGCGGACAAGCTGGAGGGAACCGTCGACAAGCTCCGGGACGACGTCAGCGCGCGCCAGCGGGCGGCGCTGAGGTCGAGCGGCGGCAGTACAGAGGCGGACCTGGTGAGCGTGCTGTCGGGAGCCACCGCCGTCCACGGGCCGGGCGCCAAGCTCGTCGTGAACGACGCCAAGGAGGCCAGCTCCGGCGGTGACGGCACCAATCCGCGGGAGACCTCGGGTTTCTCCGACACCGGGCGGGTTCGTGACCGGGACATGCAGCGTGTGGTCAACGGGCTGTGGGCGTCCGGCGCGGAGGCTATCTCGATCAACGGGCAGCGGCTGACCTCCCTGTCCGCGATCAGGGCCGCCGGAGACGCGATACTGGTCGACAACAGGCCGCTGGTGCCGCCGTACACGGTGCTGGCGGTGGGGGATGGGACACGGTTGAGCAGCGGGTTCCAGAACAGCGCCGACGGACTGTACCTGCATGCCCTGGAGCAGAATTTCGGCATCCGCGCCACCATCTCCGCGGAGGGTGACGTACGGTTGCCCGCCGCACCGAGCGTGATCGTACGTACAGCACAGCCGAGCACCGAGAAGACTGAGAAGGGCACATCGTGATCGCCGTACTGGGCCTCGTCGTGGGAGTCGTGGCCGGCCTCTTGGTCCGGCCCGAGGTTCCGGCGGTCGTCGAGCCTTATCTGCCGATCGCCGTCGTCGCGGCGCTGGACGCCGTGTTCGGCGGCCTGCGGGCCATGCTCGACGGCATCTTCGACGACAAGGTCTTCGTGGTGTCGTTCCTGTCGAACGTGGTCGTCGCCGCCTTGATCGTGTTCCTGGGTGACAAGTTGGGCGTGGGCGCGCAGCTGTCCACGGGGGTCGTGGTGGTCCTGGGCATCCGGATCTTCTCCAACGCCGCGGCGATCCGGCGGCACGTGTTCCGGGCGTGACACCGATGAGCGAGCAGAACGAACAGAACGAGCAGCCGGAGAACAGGCTGCGCAAGGAGCTGCCGGATGAGGTGCCCGCGAGGGCACCGGAGCCGGAACCCGAGCAGAAGACGCAGGAGCCGACGACCGGCCGGCAGCGGCTGGTCAAGGGGCTGTGGCCGCCGCGGGTCACCCGGGCCCAACTCATCGTCGCCCTGCTGCTGTTCGGCCTCGGCTTCGGCCTGGCCGTGCAGGTGGCGTCGAACAGCAACAGCGACAGCGCGCTGCGCGGAGCCCGGCAGGAAGATCTTGTTCGCATCCTCGATGAACTGGATTCGCGTACTCAGCGTCTTGAGGACGAGAAGCAGGGACTCGAAAAGCAGCGCCAGGAACTGCAGAGCAGCTCCGACCAGGCGGCGGAGGCGCGCAAGCAGACGGCCGAGAAGGAGAAGCAACTCGGCATCCTGGCGGGCACCGTGGCGGCGCAGGGTCCCGGCATCACGATGACGATCGAGGATACGAAGGGGACGGTCAAGGCGGACATGCTGCTCGACGCGATCCAGGAGTTGCGTGCGGCCGGTGCCGAGGCGATCCAGGTCAACGGGATACGGGTGGTCGCGGGCACCTACTTCACGGACTCCGGCAACGGTGTCGGCGTCGACGGGAACAAGATCAACGCCCCCTATCGTTTCAAGGTCATCGGCAAGCCGCAGGACCTGGAGCCCGCGCTGAACATCCCGGGAGGCGTGGTGCAGACGCTGGAGAAGGAGCAGGCCACGGTGACGGTCGAGCAGTCCGACAAGATCGTTGTGGACGCCTTGCGACAGGCGAAGCGGCCTGACTACGCTCGGTCGTCCTCCCAGTGAACCGGCGGTGCATGGGGGACGGCAGGCAGGGGCATGAGGTTGCGGGGGGTCGGCGCATCGAAGGGGTGGTGCGTGGTGGAAACTGTCTGGTGGATACGGACGTTGTGAGAATGTCCGGCTCTGCCGGTGTAGGCAATCAGGGTTCGTCCTGCCCCACGGGCGGGTCTGTTTCGGTCAAGGGGAATCGCCCGTGAAGTTGTTTGCGAAGTTGTTCGGCAAGAGCGCGCGAGAAGGCAGCGACAACGCGACCGCTCGGCATCGCGCACAGCCCGACGCGGAGGGTCAGCGCCCGCTGTTCCGGGATCAGGTCGCTGGTCCGGGCGGTGACATTTCCGGAGGTCAGGGCGGGGCGTCGGTTGACCCTGCCCAGTCCGGCGGCATAGGTTTCGGGCAACCGTCAACCTCAGGTACGGGTGGAGGGTTCGCCCCCGGCCCGTACGCGTCCAACGCCCCGGCGGGGCAGCCGCAGGAGGATCCGTCCATGTCGGTCCTGGTGTGTACGAGGTGCGGTAACCGCAACGCGGAGAACGCCCGCTTCTGCTCCAACTGTGGCGCGCCGCTGCGCCCCGGGGTGGCGCCGGAGCGTGCCTCCGAGACGACGTCCACGATCTCGATCTCCGGTCTCGAGGCCTACGACTCCGAGGTCACCGGTCAGACGCAGGTGCCGATGCTGTCGCCGGAGGCGCAGGCTGCGGTCGACGCGCTGCCGATGGGCTCGGCGCTGCTGGTGGTGCGCCGGGGACCGAACTCGGGCAGCCGTTTCCTCCTCGACAGCGACCTGACCACGGCCGGCCGTCACCCGCAGAGCGACATCTTCCTGGACGACGTCACGGTCTCGCGGCGGCACGTGGAGTTCCGGCGCTCCCCGGACGGCTCGTTCACAGTGGCCGACGTGGGCAGTCTGAACGGCACGTACGTCAACCGTGAGCGGATCGACCAGGTGGCTCTGTCCAACGGTGACGAGGTGCAGATCGGCAAGTACCGGCTGGTGTTCTACGCGAGCCGGCAGGGCATCTGACCCGCCCCCGGACCGGTGTCCGGGGGGACCCCAGGGAAGGTCCATGCTTCAAACACCGAGCGGCGGTGCCCGAAGCGGTACCGCCGCCAGGGACAGCGGGCTGGTGAGCATCGGCACGGTGCTGAACGCGTTGCGCGACGAGTTCCCCGAAGTCACCATCTCCAAGATCCGTTTCCTGGAGTCCGAGGGGCTCGTCGAGCCGCAGCGGACCCCTTCGGGGTACCGCAAGTTCAGTGCCGGGGATGTCGAGCGCCTGGCCCATGTGCTGAGGATGCAGCGGGACCACTATCTGCCGCTCAAGGTGATCCGTGACCACCTGGACGCCATGGAGCGGGGTGAGGCCGTCCAGCTGCCCGTCGTGGGGCGTCAGCGCACGGCGGAGGATGTTCCGGAGGCACCTGTGACGCCCACGGTGGCCCGGGTGGGCAGGGCCGAGCTGCTGGCGGCCGCGGACATCGACGAGGGCGAGCTGAAGGAGTGGGAGTCGTACGGGCTCATCGCTCCGCTGGAGGACGGGTCGTACGACGCCGAGGCGGTCACCGTGGTCTCGCTCGTGGCGGAACTGGGCCGGTTCGGGATCGAGCCACGCCACCTTCGGGTGATGAAGGCCGCCGCCGACCGCGAGGCCGGACTCGTCGACCAGGTGGTTGCCCCGCTCAAGCGCCACCGCAACCCGCAGACCAGGGCACATGCCGAGGCGCGTACGAAGGAGCTGGCCGCGCTCACGGTGAAGTTGCACGCGGCACTGGTACAGACCGCGCTCGGGGTGCGGCTGCCCTGAACGCCGGGGGCTGCCCGCGGCCGGATCGGGCACCTGTTCCCGGCCCGACTACCCAAACATCCCGGGCACGGCCTAGGGTTGCTGTGTGAACGAGCTCGATGTCGTAGGTGTCCGGGTCGAAATGCCCTCCAACCAACCGATCGTGCTCCTGCGCGAAGTGGGAGGCGATCGTTACCTCCCCATCTGGATCGGTCCGGGGGAGGCGACGGCGATCGCGTTCGCCCAGCAGGGGATGGCCCCTGCCAGGCCGCTGACCCACGACCTGTTCAAGGACGTGCTGGAGGCCGTCGGCCAGGAGCTGACCGAAGTACGCATCACCGACCTGCGGGAAGGCGTCTTCTACGCGGAGCTGGTCTTCGCCAGCGGGGTCGAGGTCAGTGCCCGTCCCTCCGATGCCATAGCGCTGGCCCTGCGCACCGGAACGCCGATCTACGGCAGTGACACGGTGCTGGACGACGCCGGCATCGCCATTCCGGACGAGCAGGAGGACGAGGTGGAGAAGTTCCGCGAGTTCCTCGACCAGATCTCGCCCGAGGACTTCGGCACCAGCAGCCAGTGAGCGTGAGCGGCCGACGCGCGCCGACGCCTGCTGAGCGGGCAATTGCCACCGGCCATTGAGAGCGTCCTACGGCTTCCCGCGAACGCATTCGGCTAGCCTTTCCCCGCGGTGGGGCACGGGAAACCACTCCTAGGGTGATTATCACTCGGCGTGCCGAGTGTGGCGATCGTTGACGCACCCCTGGTGACTGCCTACCGTCGAGAAGGCAGGTCAAGGACGGAGGTCGGCGTGAGAACCAGCGGCGACGGTACGGCTGGGGGTGCTCCCGTGCGCGGTTTCGGGGAGAGCGGTCCGTACCCGGTTCACAGCAGCGCGGTGGGTCACGCTCCGCAGCGGCCGACGGTGGTGCCGAACGGCGGAGGGGCGGCGTCCATGGCATCGGAAGAGATCGGCTACCGCGGGCCTACGGCCTGCGCGGCCGCGGGCATCACCTACCGGCAGCTCGACTACTGGGCGCGCACCGGCCTGGTCGAGCCGAGCGTGCGGCCCGCGTACGGGTCGGGCACACAGCGTCTGTACAGCTTCCGGGACGTCGTCGTCCTGAAGATCGTGAAGCGGTTCCTGGACACCGGGGTCTCGCTGCAGAACATCCGCACGGCTGTCCAGCACCTCAGAGAACGCGGTTTCCGTGACCTGGAGCGGATGACGCTGATGAGCGACGGCGCCACGGTGTACGAGTGCACCTCGCCGGACGAGGTCCACGCCCTGCTCCAGGGCGGTCAGGGCATCTTCGGGATCGCCGTCGGCGTGGTGTGGCGGGACGTGGAAAGCGCGCTCTCCCAGCTGCACGGCGAGCGCATCGACACCGGCGAGACGCTCGTCGGGCACAACCCCGCGGACGAGCTGGCGCGGCGGCGCAACCGGGCGGTCTGACACCGGCGCGCTCCGGGACCCGGCATTGTCAGTGCCGTGGTGCAGCATCGGAGATGTGAGAAACGCGCCCACGATCCTGCATCTCGACATGGATGCCTTCTACGCCTCGGTGGAACAGGCATCCAAGCCGAGCCTGCGCGGGAAGGCGGTCGTCGTGGGCGGGCTCGGACCGCGCGGGGTGGTGGCCACCGCGTCGTACGAGGCACGGGTCTTCGGGGTCCACTCGGCGATGCCCATGGCCCAGGCACGCCGGCTGGCACCCAACGCCGCGTATCTGGTGCCGCGCTTCACCGTGTACCGGGCGATCAGCGAGCAGGTGATGGCGCTGCTGCGGGAGCTGTCGCCGCTGGTGGAGCCGCTCAGCCTGGACGAGGCGTTCGTGGACCTGGAGGCGGGCGGGACGGCCGGGGACGAGGAGTCGGCGCGGCTGGCCGGGATCAAGCTGCGCGCGGACATCCGGGCGGTCACGGGGCTCACCGGATCGGTGGGGCTCGCCGCCTCCAAGATGCTCGCCAAGATCGCCTCCGAGCAGGCCAAGCCGGACGGCCTGGTGGTCATCGACCCCGGCACCGAGCGGGCCCTGCTCGGCCCCATGCCGGTGCGGACCCTGCCCGGGGTCGGGCCGGCCACCGGGGACCATCTGCGCAGAGCCGGGATCACGACCGTTGAGGAGCTCGCCGAGGCCGGGGAGGACGAGCTGGTGCGACTGCTGGGCAAGGCGCACGGGCACGCGTTGTACGCCATGGCGCTGGCCCGCGACGAGCGGCCCGTGGTGGCCGAGCGCGAGGCGAAGTCGGTGTCGGTCGAGGACACCTACGACGTGGACATCCATGACCGGCTGCGGATCGGGCTGGAGGTGCAGCGGCTCGCCGACCGGTGCGTGGGGCGGCTGCGCGGGGCCGGGCTGTCGGGGCGGACCATAGTGCTGAAGGTGCGCAGGTACGACTTCTCGACGCTGACCCGCTCCGAGACGCTCAGGGGGCCCACGGACGATCCGGCGGTCGTCCGGGAGGCGGCGGCGCGGTTGCTGGACTCCGTGGACACCACGGGTGGGGTACGGCTGCTGGGTGTGGGCGTTTCCGGGCTCGCCGACTACACGCAGGAGGATCTGTTCGCACAGGCCATGCCCTCGCGGGCGGCGGAGGCGCCGGAGGAGGCCGAGGCCGAGGTTGTCGTAGAGCGGCCGGAGCCCGTCGAAAGGCACTGGCGGGCGGGACAGGACGTCAGGCACGCGGAGTACGGGCACGGGTGGGTGCAGGGGAGTGGGCTGGGACGGGTGACGGTGCGGTTCGAGACGCCGCAGTCGCCTCCGGGGAGGGTGCGGACGTTCCTCGTCGGGGATCCTGCGCTGGAGTCCGCTGATCCGTTGCCGTTGGTTGCGGATCTTTCCCACCCGCCCGCTCGTCTCGGTCGGTCGAGCAGTGACCGACACGGGGCTCCGCCCCGGACCCCAGGGGACGATCAGGTCTCCTCCGACCCCGCCAGCTTGCCGAAGTCGTGGTCCGGGGCTGAGGGAGGTGAGGCTACGTCGAGGCCGTAGTGGTGGTAGAGCTGGAGTTCCTGTTCGGGGGAGAGGTGGCGGCCCACGCCGAAGTCGGGGGCATCCTTGATCAGGGCGCGGTCGAAGGGGACGCGGAGGGAGCCTTCGACCAGTTCGCTCGGCTCCAGGGGGACGAAGGCGTCGCGGGAGAAGAGGCCGGTGCGTATGGCCGCCCACTCGGGCACGCCGGTCGCGTCGTCGAGGTAGACCTCGTCGATGGTGCCGATCTTGGTGCCATTGCGGTCGAACGCCTTGCGGCCGATCAGGTTGCGCGGATCGATCTCGGTCTGCACGGTCCCTCTCCCTCCACTTGGTCGCAACTCATCCGTAAGCACTACAAAAGAGCACATTCAGGGAGCCGGCCACTCGAGGGCTCGGGCGTTGACCCCGCTGGTAGGCTGACAGCGGCTGCTGACCCCGTGCGGGAGAGTCCTCCGACCACCTCGGAGGCGCCGAAGGAGCAAATCCTCCCCGGAATCTCTCAGGCTCACGTACCGCACGGACGAGGTCACTCTGGAAAGCAGGGCGGGTGTCGACGGCTCCCGCCCTCACCGACGGTGAAAGCCGGGGCATACCCGGTGAAGCTCTCAGGTTGAGATGACAGAGGGGGAGGCCGTCCGGGCACCCGCGCCGTGGTGCCCTTCGAAGGTCGTGTCAGACCAGGAGGCCTCCGCAATGACCGCCCATCGCATTCCGCTCTCGGAGCTCGAAGCGGGCATCCCGTTCGAGCAGCGCCACATCGGGCCCGACCAGGAGGCGCGGGCCAAGATGCTCGCCCAGGTCGGCTACGGCTCGCTGGACGAGCTGACCGCCGCGGCGGTCCCGGATGTGATCAAGAACGCCGACGCCCTCGACCTGCCGGGCGCCCGCACCGAGGCCGAGGTGCTTGCCGAGCTGCGCTCGCTCGCCGACCGCAACCAGGTCCTCGATTCCATGATCGGGCTCGGGTACTACGGGACGTTCACTCCGCCGGTCATCCTGCGCAACGTCATGGAGAACCCGGCCTGGTACACGGCCTACACGCCCTACCAGCCGGAGATCTCCCAGGGGCGGCTCGAAGCCCTGCTGAACTTCCAGACCGTGGTCGCCGACCTGACCGGTCTGCCCACCTCGGGTGCCTCCCTCCTCGACGAGGGCACCGCCGCCGCCGAGGCCATGGCGCTCTCGCGGCGCATGGGCAAGAACAAGAAGGGCCTGTTCCTGGTCGACGCGGACGCCCTGCCGCAGACCATCGCCGTCATCGAGACGCGCGCCGAGCCGACCGGGGTCGAGGTCGTCGTCGCCGACCTCAGCGACGGTATCCCGGCCGACATCGCCGCGCGTGAGATCAACGGCGTGCTGATCCAGTACCCGGGCGCCTCCGGTGCCGTCCGGGACATCAAGCCGGTCATCGACCAGGCGCATGAGCTCGGCGCGCTCGTCACCGTCGCCGCCGATCTGCTCGCCCTGACCCTGCTGACCTCCCCGGGCGAGCTGGGTGCGGACATCGCCGTCGGCACGACCCAGCGCTTCGGCGTGCCGATGGGCTTCGGCGGTCCGCACGCCGGCTACATGGCGGTGCACGAGAAGTTCGCGCGCAGCCTGCCCGGCCGCCTGGTGGGCGTCTCCGTCGACGCGGACGGGAACAAGGCCTACCGGCTCGCCCTGCAGACGCGTGAGCAGCACATCCGCCGTGAGAAGGCGACCAGTAACATCTGCACCGCGCAGGTGCTGCTCGCCGTGATGGCCGGCATGTACGCCGTCTACCACGGGCCGGAGGGGCTCAAGGCCATCGCCGGGCGGACGCACCGGTACGCCACGATCCTCGCCGAGGGGCTGAAGGCCGGCGGCGTCGAGATCGTCCACGGCGCCTTCTTCGACACCATCACCGCGCGCGTGCCCGGCAAGGCCGCCGACGTCGTCGCCGCCGCCCGGGAGAACGGGGTCAACCTCCACCTGGTCGACGCCGACCATGTCACCCTGGCCTGTGACGAGACCACCAAGCGGGCCCAGCTGGCCGCCGTGTGGTCCGCCTTCGGGGTCGAGGGCGACATCGAGGCGCTGGATGCGACCGCCGAGGACACCCTGCCCGAGGCGCTGCTGCGCACCGACTCCTACCTCACCCACCCGGTCTTCCACGATTACCGCTCCGAGACCGCGATGCTGCGCTACCTGCGCAGGCTGGCCGACCGCGACTACGCGCTCGACCGCGGCATGATCCCGCTGGGCTCCTGCACCATGAAGCTCAACGCGACCACGGAGATGGAGCCGGTCACCTGGCCCGAGTTCGGCCAGCTGCACCCCTTCGCCCCGGCCGAGCAGGCGCAGGGCTACCTGACGCTCATCCGCGAGCTGGAGGAACGTCTCGCCGAGGTCACCGGGTACGACAAGGTCTCCCTCCAGCCGAACGCCGGTTCGCAGGGCGAGCTGGCCGGTCTGCTCGCCGTACGCGGCTACCACCGCGCCAACGGCGACGAGCAGCGCACCGTCTGCCTGATCCCCTCCTCCGCGCACGGCACCAACGCGGCCAGCGCCGTGATGGCCGGCATGAAGGTCGTCGTCGTCAAGACCGCCGAGGACGGCGAGATCGACGTCGAGGACCTGCGGGCGAAGATCGAGCAGTACCGCGACGAGCTGGCGGTGCTGATGATCACCTACCCGTCCACGCACGGTGTGTTCGAGGAGCACGTCGCCGACATCTGCGCCCAGGTGCACGAGGCCGGCGGCCAGGTGTACGTCGACGGCGCCAACCTCAACGCCCTGGTCGGCCTCGCCAAGCCGGGCCACTTCGGCGGTGACGTCTCGCACCTGAACCTGCACAAGACGTTCTGCATCCCGCACGGCGGCGGTGGTCCGGGCGTCGGCCCGGTCGGTGTGCGCGCACACCTGGCGCCGTACCTGCCGAACCACCCGATGCAGCCGGCTGCCGGCCCGGAGACGGGCGTGGGCCCGATCTCGGCGGCGCCGTGGGGCAGCGCGGGCATCCTGCCGATCTCCTGGGCGTACGTCCGCCTGATGGGCGGCGAGGGTCTCAAGCGCGCCACGCAGGTGGCCGTGCTCTCCGCGAACTACGTGGCCAAGCGCCTGGAGCCGCACTACCCGGTGCTCTACACCGGTCCCGGCAACCTGGTCGCGCACGAGTGCATCATCGACCTGCGTCCGCTGACCAAGGCGACCGGCGTCAGCGTGGACGACGTCGCCAAGCGGCTCATCGACTACGGCTTCCACGCGCCGACCATGTCCTTCCCGGTGGCCGGCACGCTGATGATCGAGCCGACCGAGTCCGAGGACCTGGCCGAGCTGGACCGTTTCTGCGACGCGATGATCGCCATCCGCGCGGAGATCGAGAAGGTCGGCGCGGGTGAGTGGCCGGCGGAGGACAACCCGCTGCGCAACGCCCCGCACACCGCGGCCGCGCTCGGCGGTGAGTGGACGCACGCCTACAGCCGTGGGGAGGCCGTCTTCCCGGCCGGTGTCTCGGCCGCCGACAAGTACTGGCCGCCGGTGCGCCGTATCGACCAGGCCTTCGGCGACCGCAACCTGGTGTGCTCCTGCCCGCCGCTGGACGCCTACGAGGACTGAGCGAGCGGTGGTGCGCAGGGCCCCGTCCGGTTTCCGGGCGGGGCCCTCGCCGTGTCAGGCCGTCGCCAGCGCCACCTCGGTGGACTTGATCAGGGCGACCACGGAGGAGCCGGCGGAGAGACCGAGGTCGGAGGCCGACTCCTTGGTGATGGCGGAGGTCATCGAACCGCCCTGGATCGAGATCTTCACGGTGGCCATCGCGGCGCCGGTCGCGATGTCGGTGACGGTGCCCGGCAGCTGGTTGCGGATCGAGACGCGGTCGATCGGGGCGGTGGCCAGGGAGACCTCGGTGGACTTCACCAGGGCCCGTACCGGGGAGCCTTCGGACAGGCCGAGGTCCCGGGCCGCCTCCAGGGTGATCGCTGCGGTCAGGTCCTGACCGCCGTCCAGACGGATCTTCACGGTGGCCATGGCCTCGCCCGGCTGGATCGCGGTGACCGTGCCGGGGAGCTGGTTGCGGATGCTCAGGGTCATGGACCTCACCGTAGAGCGGCCGCCCGTTCAGGCCGGGTATGCGTGAGTCTGGGTTGCTTTGACCGTCGCCCAGACAGCGGCGCCCGGGTGCAGACCGAGGTCGGCGGCGGCGACCGTGGTGAGGTCCGCGGCGAGGGGGAGTTCGCCGGTGAGGCCGGCGCGGATCTGGTCGCCGTGGGTCTCCAGGCCGGCCACCTCGCAGCGCCAGAGGTTACGGGCGCTGGCGCCGGTGGGCCGGTCCCGGAAGAGGGTGACCGCGGACGGCGGGAACGCCACGAACACCGGGCCGGACAGGTCTTCCGTAGTGGTGATCGAGGGGCCCGCGTCGAGTCGTACCGCGTGTCCGTCCGCCTGGCCCCGGTAGAGGTTGAGGCCGACGAGCTGGGCGATGTAGTCGGTGCGCGGATGGCGGGCGATGTCGGCCGGGGTGCCCTCCTGGACGACCCGGCCGTGCTCTATGACGACCAGGCGGTCCGCGAGCACCATGGCGTCCAGCGGATCGTGTGTGACCAGGACGGCGACCGCCTCGAACTCGGCCAGGTGGCGGCGGAGTTGGGCACGGACCTCCAGGCGGGTGCGGGCGTCCAGGGCGGCCAGCGGCTCGTCCAGGAGCAGCAGCCGGGGGTGCGTGGCCAGGGCGCGGGCGAGGGCCACGCGCTGGGCCTGCCCGCCGGACAGGCGCCGGGGCTTGGCGCCCGCGTGGCCGGCCAGGCCCATGCGGTCCAGCCAGGCCGCTGCCTGCGCGCGGGCCTCGGCCTTGCTCGCGCCCTGGCAGCGCGGGCCGAAGGCGACGTTGTCCAGGGCGGACAGGTGCGGGAAGAGCAGGTAGTCCTGGAAGACGACGCCGACCGGGCGGGACTCCGGAGGGGTGCGGTCCAGGGTCGTGCCGTCCAGACGCAGATGGCCGTCGGTGAGGGGGGTGAGTCCGGCGAGGGCGCGCAGGGCCGTGGTCTTCCCGGCGCCGTTGGGTCCGAGGAGGGCGACGACGTCTCCGGGAGCGGCGGTGAGCGTCATGTCCAGACGGAATGAGGGGCGGTCGACGACGAGGTGGGCGTCCAGGCCGGTGGTCGGCCGCGGCTGTGGGAGGGGGGTGGGGGGCTGGTCCTCGGCGGTTGCGGGTGTGGGGCGGGGGTCTGTCATCGCGTTGTCATCCAACGGTCTCGCAGACCCGCCAGCACCGCGATCGACACCACCAGCAGGACCAGGCTGAGGGAGACGGCGGCGTCGGGGTCGTTCTGCAGGGCCAGGTAGACCGCGAGGGGCATGGTCTGGGTGCGGCCGGGGAAGTTGCCCGCGAAGGTGATCGTCGCGCCGAACTCGCCGAGCGCGCGGGCCCAGGCCAGGACCGCGCCCGCCGCGATGCCCGGCGCGATCAGCGGCAGGGTGACCCGGCGGAACGCGGTGAAGCGGGACGCGCCGAGCGTGGTCGCCGCCTCCTCGAAGCGCGGGTCGGCCGCACGCAGGGTCCCCTCGACGCTGATGACCAGGAACGGCATCGCGACGAACGCCTCCGCGATCACGACCCCGGTGGTGGTGAACGGCAGAGTGATCCCGAACCAGGCGTCCAGCCACTTGCCGATCACCCCGTTGCGGCCGAGGGCCAGCAGCAGGGCCACGCCGCCGACCACCGGTGGCAGCACAAGGGGCAGGGTCACCAGGGCTCGTACGAACCCGCGGCCGGGGAACTGCGTACGGGCCAGCAGCCAGGCCAGCGGCACGCCCAGGACGAGGCTGACGGCCGTTGCCGCCGTGGCGCTGACCAGGGACAACTGGAGTGCCTGCCACACCTCGGTGCTGGACAGCCGGCCCGGCAGGCCGCGCCAGGGGGCGCGGGCGAGCAGCGCGACCAGCGGCAGCAGCAGGAACGCCAGCGCCAGCAGGCCCGGCAGCAGCAGCGGCAACGGCGCCCCGCGTCGGCCCCCCGTGCCGACGCGGCGACGCCGCGGCCGGTCCGTGCGGGGACCGGTCGCGGCGCCGGGCTTGTGGAGCGAGGTCACGGCTTGAGGAACCCGGCCCCGCTCAGCACCTTCTGGCCCTCGGCGGACTGCACGAGGGCGATGAAAGCCTTGGCGGTCTCGGTGTTCTGCGCGTTCTTCAGCAGGACGATCGGGTAGTCGTTGATCGCCTTGGCGGACTCGGGGAACTCCACGCCCTCCACCTTGCCACCCGCGGACTTCACATCGGTCTTGTAGACGACCGCGGCGTCCGCCTCCTTCAGCTCCACCTTGTTCAGGGCGGACTTGACGTCCTGCTCGTAGGAGGCAGGGGTGAGCTTGAGCTTGGCGGCGTCCAGGGCCTTCTGGGCCGCGGCCCCGCACGGCACCGTCTTGTCGCACAGCACGACCTTCAGGCCGGACTTGGTGAGGTCCTTCAGGGAGGACACCTTGTCGGGGTTGCCCGGCAGGGTGGCGATCTCCAGCTGGTTGCGGACGAAGGTGGCCGGGGTGCCGGCCGCGTCCTTCTTGTCCGTCACGATCTTCATGGTCTTGGGGCTGGCGGCGGCGAACACATCCGCCGGGGCGCCGCCGGTGATGCTCGCGGCGAGCGTGTCGCTGCCGCCGAAGTTGAAGCTGACCTTGGTGCCCGGGTGCTGCTGCTCGAACTCCTTGCCCAGGGCCGTGAAGCTCTCCTTCAGGGAGGCGGCGGCGAACACGGTGACGTCGCCGGACAGCTTCGGCGAGGCCGACCCCGAGGAGGACGAGGTGTCCTTGGACTTGGACGAGTCCGACGAGGAGGAGCAGGCGCTCAGCGCCACAAGGGCGGCGGCTCCCGCACCGGCCACCTGCAGCATCCGCCGGGTCCGGCGCACGGAACGGGTCATCACGGTTGTACTCCTCGCGTTCTGTGGAACAACTGTCGCGCCCTGTCACGGCGGTAGATCCGGCCGTGCGGCGATGATACTGCCGCATCTGCCAGTGATAAGTCTCCTGTTACATCGCATGAGCTGCGAACTTGTGACTTGTAGCTTGCATGTGCGTTCGTACGGTGCGGAACTCGGCCTGTGGGGAGAGGCCGCGCTGCTGAGGCGTGAAACCAGCGGAGTTGACCGTCACGGACCTGGAGGATCCGGTGGCCCACCGGGCGCTGGGGGCCAGGGAGCTGTCGTGTCAGACGCGGTCGATGTGCACGTTGGTGGACTTCACGCGCGCGGTGGCCTCCATGCCGACCTCCAGGCCCAGTTCCTCGACGGCCTCCCGGGTCAGCAGCGACACCAGTCGGTGCGGGCCCGCCTGGATCTCCACCTGGGCGGCGACATCACCGAGCTTGATCGCCGTGACGATGCCGGGGAACGCGTTGCGGGCGGAGGTGTAGGAGGCGTCCTCCTCGCCGCCGCCCGCCTTGGCCAGTTCGACGGAGAACGCGGCGAGGTCCCTGCCGTCGATGAGCCGCCGCCCGGACTCGTCGCGATGGGTCGCCACCCGGCCCGCGTCGGCCCAGCGGCGGGCGGTGTCCGGGCTCACGCCGAGCAGCCGCGCCGCCTGGCCGATCGTGTAGGACTGCATGGCGGTCACGATAGGGCCACCACCCGGGAACCGTGCACGTGGGGTTGGCCGTTGGGTATAACGCGATATGACGTTACTGCGTCATGATGGGGGCCGTGCGCGAGGGCGACTGGGCGGTGCCGCGCCGGATGGAGATCGCCTCGGTCTGGGGCCATGTGACCCTGGACTTCTCCAGCGCCGTGATCACGCACGACCGCCTCCGCATCGACCTGGACATGCGCGGCGGCACCCTGCGGTTGCTCACCCGGCCCGGACCTACCTCGCTGCGGCCTACCCCCGTCGGGCCTCGGCCGGTGTCACCCGGTGTGCACCCGCGGCCGGCGCACCCGGTCCGGTTCCGCCTCGCGCAGGACCTCGCGGGTGACCGGGGCGACCTCGCCCTGCCCGAAGAGGAAGAAGCGCAGGAAGTTGGCGAAGGGGTTGCCCTCGGTCCACTCGAAGTAGATGTGCGGGGTGCAGCGCGTGCTGTCCCTGACGTGCAGCAGCAGCGCGGCCAGGGCGTTGGGGATGGAGGCCGACTCCAGGGTCAGCACGCGGTAGCGGTCGTGCAGGACCTCGCCGCGCACGGTCAGGCTCGCCTCGAATTCGGAGGGGTCGGTGACCGTGACCTCGACGAAGACGAAGTCCTCCTGCTCGGGCATGTCGTTGTCGGCGCGGATCTGCTCGATCTTGTCGCGGTACTCGGCCTTGTCCCGGTGGCCGGGCTCGTTGGCGATGAACCGCATCTTGCGGCTGGCCATGTCCCGGACGAAACGTTCCGCCATCGGGTCGAGCGTCACGCTGGTCACGCGCAGCTCGAAGGCACGGGCCAGCCGGGATGCCAGCGAGACGAGGATGATGCCGGCGATGAAACAGGCACCGATCTTCACACCGTCCGGGCGCTCGATCACGTTCACGACGGTGGTGTAGAGGAACACCGCCGAGATCACGCCGAACCCGATGGTCCAGTTGCGTTGCCGGGCCTTGCGGGCGGCGATGGTCACCGCGATCGCGGCCGAGCTGATCAGTACGAGCACACCGGTGGCATAGGCGCCGCCCTGCTTGTCGACGTTGGCGTCGAAGATCCAGGTCACCAGGAACGCGACCAGCGTGAAGACGATGACCATCGGACGGACCGCGCGCGCCCAGTGCGGGGCCATGCCGTACCGGGGCAGGTAGCGCGGCATGAGGTTGAGCAGGCCCGCCATCGCGGAGGCGCCGGCGAACCACAGGATGGCGATGGTCGAGACGTCGTAGACCGTGCCGAAGGCGCCACCGAGGTACTGGTGCGCGAGGTAGGCGAGGGCACGGCCGTTGGCCGGGCCGCCCGTCTTGAAGTCGTTCTCCGGGATCAGCAGCGTGGTGATGAAGCTGGTGGCGATCAGGAAGCAGCTCATGATCAGCGCGGCGGTCGTGAGCAGCTTCTTGGTGTCCCGGATCCGGCCCTTCGGCTTGGCCTCGGTGTCGTCCGGGTCGCCCTGGACGTGCGGCATGACGGCGACACCGGTCTCGAAGCCGGACAGGCCGAGGGCGAGTTTCGGGAAGACGAGCAGCGCCACGCCGACCATGACGAACACGTTGCCGTGTTCCGCCGTCAGGGCGGTGCTCCAGTCGGTGACGACGTGCCCGGCGGTGACGACGTGGTAGAGGCCGACGATCACGACGACCAGGTTGAGCGCGAGGTAGATGCCGACCAGGGCGACCGCGACACCGATCGCCTCCAGGAAGCCCTTGAGGAACACCGCGCCGAGCAGCGCCACCAGGAACAGCGTGATCAGCATCTGGTGGCCGTGCAGGGCGCTGGTCAGGTGCGGGTTCTCCACCAGGTGGGTGGAGGCGTCCGCGGCCGACAGCGTGATGGTGATGAGGAAGTCGGTGGCCGCGAAGCCCAGCAGGGTGAGCACGAACAGCTTGCCCTGCCAGAACGACAGCAGTCGCTCCAGCATCGCGATCGAGCCCTCGCCGTGCGGGCTCTCCTCGGCCACACGGCGGTAGACCGGGAGGGCGCCGGCCAGGGTGACGATGACCAGCACGATGGTCGCGATCGGGGAGAGCAGACCGGCCGCCAGGGCCGCGATGCCCGGCTGGTAGCCCAGGGTCGAGAAGTAGTCGACACCGGTCAGGCACATCACGCGCCACCAGCGCTGGCCCTTGTGCGGGGGCTCCGGTTCGGCGTGGGGCCCGGTGTGTCCACCGTGCTTGCCCATGTCGGACAGCCCCTCCAGCATCCAGTTGCGCAAGCGACTGGGAGGGGCGTGCTCGGTCGTGGCCATCGGTGGGCTCCTGTGTGCGGCTCAGCTCTTTTCCGGCCATCAAGCGGACGGCGGCACCAGCGTATGCGGAGAGTGATGCATGGGCCCATGGATCCGGGGCCGGGAGGCGTCAATCTTGCGTTAAGAATGGCGCGGGAGGAGCAGGGTCGCATCAAGAAGCGGAGGCCGGAGTGGTTCGCCGGGAGCGCGGCCGTTCGGGTCGCTTGCCGCAGGGCCGACCCGGGGGCGACCACCGAGTGTCATGGTTTCAGGGCGTCTGACACACCACCTCACTCCATGCCGGAGGCCCGGAACACGCCCAGGGCCGTCTCGCGGTCGACGCGCCGGGCGAGGCGGTGCAGGGCGGTCGTGCCGCACAGCAGCGTGCCGGCCGCCTCGGACACCCGGGCGCCCTCGTCGAGCAGGTACCAGAGGTCCGGATTGCGGAGCAGGACCTCGGGGTCGATCTCGATCCGGTTGCCGAGGGCGTCGCGCAGGACCAGGCGCTGCGCGACGCCGTCCAGCGGGCGCACCGCGATCAGCAGATCGGTGCGGACCCTACGGGTGCCCAGCAGACGGCGCGTGGCCAGCCAGCCCGCGCCGGCCGACACCCGCACCGGGAGCAGAACGAGCAGCAGGAGCAGGGCGATGCCCACCCACAGGGCACCGCGCCACCAGGTGAGGGTGCCGGCCGCCCAGTCGATGAACAGCAGCAGCCCCAGCAGGACACCGGCGCAGCGCAGCGATGTGCGCACGTCCGCCGCCCAGTCGCGGTCGAGCACCACCCCGGCGGTGCCGCTCGGGTGCGAGCCCGTGAGCCGGGCGCCGGTGTCGTCGCGATGCCTCATGTCCGAGACGGTAGACAGTCCCGGCCCTGCCGGAACCGGGCCGTGGCGCACCTTGACGCTGCCCTGACGGCGGACGGGCCGTTCTTGACGCCCTGCCGACGCGGCCGGTCGGGTGCCCTCACAAGCCCCGGATGTCCATGCGCAGATGCCAGGTGTTGCGTCGGTGGACCGAGAGCAGTTCCGACTCCAGCGGGGACGGGGGCACCGCGAGTACCGGACAGACCGCGTGCGCCAGGCAGTGCCGGGAGACCCGGCCCGAGAAGGCGCGCTGCAGGCCGCGCCGGCCGGCGCCCACGACCAGGACGTCGCCTTCCCGGTCCGCGGTCGTCACCAGGGCGGGGCCGGGGGCGCCGCGGACGACGACGGCGTGCAACGGCACGCCGGGGGAGTCCACGCCGAAGATCTCCTCGAGCACCGCGGCCAGTCGCTGTGCGGCCAGCCGCTGCCAGTCCTCGACCAGCAGACCGGCGGCGGGGCAGCGGCGCGCGGCGGGGTCACCGCCCGGCGGCTCCCAGGCCAGCACCGGCCACAGTTCGGCTCCGAGGCGGCGGGCCAGCGTGGTGGCCCGCCGCAGGGCCGTGACGCTGCCCAGGGAGCCGCTCACACCGACCACCACCCGAGGAGCCGCCGAGGCGTCGTAACCGGACATCACTTCACCGTTCCTCGCGGGCGACGCCGGGTGTCTCGCGCGCGGACGTGCCCGCCCTGCAAGGCCGTTGCTTCCTTCCATCCCACTCCCGTACGGGCGATTCGACCAGCCGGGCGGACGGTTCTTTCCGAGGCGTCCTTACACCTTGACGCGCCCAACTCGCGTTCCTAGAGTCCCGGTTCGGAACATTCGGGATTTGGATCGAAAGTTTCGAAGGAGGCACGATGGGCGACCCCGCACTGTCCCGCCGCGGCTTTCTGGCGGCCTCTGTCGCCGCCGGGCTCGGTGTGACCGCACTCAGCGGCTGCGGCGGCGACTCGGACGGAGGGTCGTCCTCGGGGACGACCACGGTCGAATGGTGGAACATCTCGACCACCGAACCCACCAAAACCGTGTGGGCCGGTCTCGCCAGGAAGTTCGAGGCACAGAACCCCAAGGTCAAGATCAAGATCGTCCAGTTGGAGAACGACGCCTACAAGTCGAAGATGACCGCGCTGACCGCCTCAGGGAAGCTGCCGGACATCTTCCACACCTGGGGCGGGGGCGTCCTCAAGCAACAAGTGGACGCCGGGCTCGTCGAGGACCTCACCGACCGCACCAAGCCCTGGGCCGACGGGCTGCTGCCGGTGGCCGGACAGCCGTACCTCCTCGACCAGAAGGTGTACGGCATCCCTTTCGACATCGGCATGGTCGGCTTCTGGTACAACAAGGCACTCTTCAAGAAGGCCGGGATCAGCGCGCCCCCGGCCACCTGGAGCGCCTTCCTGGACGCCGTGCGCAAGCTCAGGTCCGCCGGGATCACCCCGCTGGCGCTGGCCGGCAAGGAGAGCTGGACCGGCATGTACTACTGGGCGTACCTCGCGATGCGCACCGCGGGGGCCGACGCCCTGCACAGAGCCGACGAGAAGAAGGACTTCGGCGACGGCGGCCTCGTCCAGGCCGGGCAGCATCTGAAGGACCTCGTCGCCCTCCGGCCCTTCCAGAACGGCTTCCTCGGGGCCGCCTACTCCTCCCCCACCGGACAGGCCGCGACCGTCGGCAACGGCAAGGCGGCGATGGAACTCATGGGCCAGTGGGCGCCGGTCGTGGAGGCGGACGCGGGCAAGGGGCTCGGCGCGAACCTCGGCTTCTTCCCGTTCCCCGAAGTCGAGGGCGGCGCCGGGAAGATCACCGAGGTGTTCGGCGGAGGCGGCGGCCACGCCCTGCGCAAGGGCGCCCCGCAGGCGGCCGTGGACTTCCTGGAGTTCTTCGCCTCCGAGGCCACCGACGAGGAACTGGTGAAGAAGACCGGTGTCCTGCCCGTCGTTCCGGCGGCCGAGAGCGCGCTCACCGACCCCGATCTCAAGGCCGTACAAGCCCGGTTGAAGGGCGCCACCGGCTTCCAGCTCTACCTCGACCAGGCCTACGCCCCCGCCCTCGGCCAGCAGGTCAACGACAGCGTGGCCGGACTGATCGCCGGGTCCAAGTCCCCGCAGCAGGTCACGGACGCGATCACCAGCACGGCGAAGCAAGAGCAGTAGGCGCCCGATGACCTCCACCTTCCTCCCGGACGGACGGGGCAAGCGGAGCCGACCCGAGGCGGTCCTGCCGGCCCCCGTGGCCGGCGCGGCCCGGCAGCGCTCGCGTCGGCGGGCGCTGCACTGGCTCACCGCCGTCGGCCTCCAGTTGCCCGCCCTCGTGCTCTTCGGCGTCCTGGTGCTGCTGCCGATCCTGTTCGCCCTGTACGCGTCCTTCTTCCGCTGGGGCGGCTTCGGGATGCCGTCCGACTACACCGGCACCGACAACTTCAGCCGTCTGCTGCGAGATCCCGTCTTCCTCGGCGATCTGTGGCGCTGTGTGCTGCTGGTCGTGCTGTCACTGGCGCTGCAACTGCCGTTCGCGCTCGCGATGGCCGTACTGCTCAACCAGAAGCTGCGCGGCCGGGCGGTGTACCGCATGCTGTTCTTCGCGCCGTACGTGCTGTCCGAGGCCGTCACCGGCGTGCTGTTCGGCATGATCTTCGCCCCGGACGACGGTCTCGCCGACCATGTTCTCGGCGGCCTCGGGCTCGACGGGCTCGGCGGCCAGTGGTTCGCCGGCACCTCCACCGTGCTGGCCACGCTCTTCCTCGTCATGACGTGGAAGTACTTCGGCTTCCACATGATGCTCTACCTGGCCGGCCTCCAGGCCGTCCCCGCCGAGTTGACCGAGGCGGCGATCGTCGACGGCGCGGGCCCCTGGCAGCGCTTCCGGCATGTCACCCTGCCGCTCCTCGCGCCCACGCTGCGGATCAGCGTCTTCCTGTCCGTGATCGGGTCGATCCAGCTGTTCGACCTGGTGTGGGTGGTCACCGCGGGCGGCCCCGACCACCACTCCGAGACGATGGCCGTGACCATGTTCCAGTACGGCTTCAAGCGCTACCAGGTCGGCTACGCCAGCGCGATCAGCGTGGTCATGTTCGCCATCAGCCTCGTCTTCGCCCTCGCCTACCAGCGGTTCGTCCTGCGCCGTGACCTCGAAGGGGCCACCACCACCATGAGGGGAGCGGGAGCGTGACCATCCGCCGAAAGGGCCGTACCCTGCCGCTGCACGCCGTGCTGGTCGTGGTCGGCGCCGTCATGGCCGTACCCCTGCTGTACGCCCTCGTCTCCGGCTTCAAGTCCACCGGCCAGCTCTCCCGCAACCCGGTGGGCCTGCCCCGGCCCTGGGTGTTCGCCAACTACGGCGGCATCCTCGGCTCGGGTTCCTTCTGGCGGCTGGTCGGCAACAGCACGCTGGTCGCGGTCGGTACGACGGTGATCGTGGTCGCGGT
Source organism: Streptomyces sp. NPDC001709 (assembly GCF_053596375.1). NCBI lineage: Bacteria > Bacillati > Actinomycetota > Actinomycetes > Kitasatosporales > Streptomycetaceae > Streptomyces > Streptomyces sp. NPDC001709. The sequence goes on from NZ_JBSFGB010000009.1 coordinate 24,466, forward strand.
CTCCGCGCTCGCCGCCTTCTCCTTCGCGCGGTTCGCCTTCCGGGGCCGGGAGGCGCTGTTCACGCTGTTCACCGTGGGGCTGATGTTCCCGTTCGCGGTGGCGGCGCTGCCGCTGTTCCTGCTGCTGCGCTCGATGGGCCTGCTGGACAACCCGCTGGGTGTGATCCTTCCGCAGGCCGCGTTCGGGCTGCCGATGACGATCATCATCCTGCGCGGCTTCTTCCGGCAGATCCCGGGCGAGCTGGAGGAGGCGGCCACGCTCGACGGCTGCGGACCGCTCGGCTTCTTCTGGCGGGTGCTGCTGCCGATGGCGCGGCCCGCGCTCGGCACGGTCTCCGTCCTCGCCGTCGTCACCAGCTGGAACAACTTCTTTCTGCCGCTGCTGGTGTTCACCGACTCCACCTGGTGGACCATCCCGATCGGTGTGCAGCAGTTCCAGGGCCAGTACTCGGCCGACACGGCACGCGTCTTCGCCTACCTCGTGCTCGCCATGGTCCCCGCCCTCGCCTGCTACTCGGTCGCCGAACGCCAGCTCGTCGGCGGACTGACCGCCGGCGCCACCAAGGGCTGAACACCGGCTACCCGCCGTAGCCGACCCCGGACACGCATCAGGGCCGGTGCGCACCGGATGGGTGCGGCCGGCCCTTTGGATCGCTCGTGCTCCGCTCAGGCGGCGGTCATCACCTGTTCCGCACCCAGCGGGCGGTGCGGGGCGATGATTCGGCCGTCGGGCAGCAGCTCACCGGTGTCCTCGAAGAGCAGGACGCCGTTGCACAGCAGGCTCCATCCCTGCTCCGGGTGGTGCGCCACGAGACGGGCGGACTCCCGGTCGGCGGACTCTGCTGGCGGACACGGCGGCTGGTGCTGGCACATGGGTGGGATCTCTCGCTCTGTCGTGGTCATGGCCGTCCCCCGTGGTGATAAGTCGGTCGGAATCCAGTGTTGCCCTCTGGGCGTCATTCCGCAGGGATTTCGCAGCACCGCTTCTCACAGGTTCATGACGCGTCACCCGCGCGGACGGTTCAGTCCAAGTGCACTGTCCCTTCGGGTGGTTCGCAGTGGCCGGATCGGGCTAGTCCGTGCAGGCCAGACCCTCTGACATGGGCGTACCCCGCTTCCCTCGCGGGCAAGCGGGGTACGCGGGCGGAGGTCAGGCCGGCGAGCCCAGCACGGGCGGCCCCAGCAGCGGCAGGGGTGTCGCGCGAGAGGTCAGCACCGGAAGCAACTCGGTGACCCGGAACGGGCGGTGCGCCGGGATGCCGGGCGGGGCCGGTGCGAGCGGGACGAGCAGATCGGTGCCGGCCGGGTGCCCCTCGGCGCCGTCGGCGGTGGTGTCCCCGTGCAGCCACAGGGTGAGCATGTACAGGCCGGGCACGGACAGCAGTCGCGCCTGGTAGGGCTGTGGCAGCGCCTCGGCCTGCTGCACGGCGCGCTCGGTGGAGGTGACGTAGGGGCCCTCGAAGAAGTGCGAGAAGGCCCAGCCGTCCGGGGTGAGCATGGTCTCGGCCGCGGCCACCGCCCGGTCGCCGCAGCGGATCAGGAAGCGCCAGCCCGCCAGTCGCGTCGCGGACAGGCCCTGCGCGGTGATCCGGTCCAGCACATGGACGGGCAGCGGGAGTTCGGGTGTCGTCGGGCCCTGCGCGGCGCGCAGGGAGGGGGTGCGGGCCTCACGGACCGCGGTCGGGGAACCGAGGGCGGTGAGGACGGAGCGCAGGGCAGGCGCGGGGGCAGGGGGCACGTGCAGCGGCATGTGGGTCGCCTCTCTCGTACGACAGGCGCGACGGCGCGAGGAGGGGTGGGGCGGACGGCGCTGTCTGCTCACGCAAGGCCGGAAGGGTGAGGGCCCGGGACGGTGAACAGGAGTGCGGCCGGCCTGCCACCCGTCACCATGACGGCCTGAACACGGCAGGAACCGGGACCGAGGGCGTCAGCCTTCTGCCTTGTGGGCGAAGTTTATACGACGCCTGTTCGGCCGTTGTTTCGTCTATCTCGATTCAGGAAGTCGCGCAAGACGGTAATACGCCGTAGATTTGCGGGACTCCTCCCGATTTCCTGACCGGCCCTCGGTCGCTGACCTCGCCATACGTTCCGCCAGCGGTCGGCCGAATGTCGTCGGCGTTTTTCACGAGGTGTTCGGGGCACCCGAAGACGCAGGCCGTGGCATGCCCCGTGAATGTGCCGCGGGGAACATTCCGACAGAGTAGCGGGTGCCGGGTCCGCGGGGGGCGTTATCTATCGCTTCCGTTGGGCATCATCCTCCCACTGACCCGGGAGCCCGGCGGCCGGATCATCGGCCCGCCCATCCGAGGAGGGACGCTTCGATGGGGGAGAAGGTCGTGGCGGGGCAGTTCGACCTGTCCGATCGCCAGCGCTACCGCGAAAAGCTCCAGAAGTGCCTCACGGGACTGGAGTGGCTGTTGCGCGAGAAGCGATTCGACCGACCCAAGAACCTCATGGGAGTCGAGATCGAATTGAATCTCGCGGGGCCCGACGGCATGCCGAAAATGTTGAACGGGCAGGTACTGGAGCGCATCGCGAGCCGCGATTTCCAAACAGAACTCGCCATGTTCAACCTGGAAGTCAACATAGCGCCACACCGCCTGGGCGGGCGGGTATTCGACCGGCTCGCCGAAGAACTGCGCACCTCGCTGGCTTATGCCGACCGGAAAGCCGGTGAGGTGGCTGCCGGCATCGTCATGATCGGCATCCTGCCCACGCTCGACCGCGACGACCTGGTCTCCTCCAACCTCTCCGAGGTCGACCGCTACACCCTGCTCAACGACCAGATCGTGGCCGCGCGCGGCGAGGACTTCCGGCTCGACATCGAGGGTGTGGAGCACCTGGTCTGCACCTCCAAGTCGATCGTCCCCGAAGCCGCGTGCACCTCCGTACAGCTGCACCTCCAGGTCACCCCGGCCCGGTTCGCGGACGTGTGGAACGCGGCGCAGGTGGCGACCGCCGCACAGATCGCCGTCGGCGCCAACTCGCCGTTCCTGTTCGGTCACGAGCTGTGGCGCGAGTCCCGGCCCCCGTTGTTCCTGCAGTCCACCGACACCCGCCCGCCCGAACTCCAGGCCCAGGGCGTACGGCCGCGTACCTGGTTCGGGGAGCGGTGGATCGCCTCCGCGTACGACCTGTTCGAGGAGAACCTGCGCTACTTCCCCGCCCTGCTGCCCATGTGCGACGACGAGGAGCCGCTGGAGGTCATCGAGGCGGGCGGCACGCCCAGACTCGCCGAACTGGTGCTGCACAACGGCACGATCTACCGCTGGAACCGGCCGGTCTACGGCGTCGCGGACGGTGTCCCGCACCTCAGGGTGGAGAACCGGGTGCTGCCGGCCGGGCCGACCATCACCGATGTGATCGCCAACGCCGCCTTCTACTACGGCCTGGTGCGTGCCCTCGCCGAGGAGTCCCGCCCGGTGTGGACCCGGCTGCCCTTCGCCGCGGCCGAGGCCAACTTCGACACCGCGTGCCGGTACGGCATCGACGCGCGCTTGGTGTGGCCCCGCCGGGGACGCTACGGCGGCACGGGCGAGGTCGACGCGGTCACCCTGGTCCGCGAGGAGCTGCTGCCGCTGGCCTCGGCCGGGCTGGACGCGTGGGGCGTGGAGGCGGCCGACCGCGACCTCTACCTGGGCGTCATCGAGGAGCGCTGCCGGCGCCGGGTGAACGGGGCGGCCTGGCAGGCGGCCACGTTCCATCGGGCCCTCGAGCAGGGGCTGACCCGCGAGGCGGCGCTGGCTGCCACGACGCGGAGGTATGCCGAGCTGATGCACGTGGGAGAGCCGGTGCACACGTGGCCGGTGGGATTGCCGGAGCCGGCGCCCCTCGGGTGATCACCGGGCGAGGGGCGGGCTAGGCCCTGTCGTTTGGATCATCCCGGCGTCGCGGGGTCTGGCACGCACATCTGCGGCGTTGTCGTCGGTTGCCAACTCCCCCACGCTCGGCTTCTCCCCCACGCTCGGCTTCTCCCCCCACGCTCGGCTTCGCTCGCGCGGGGGGACCCCCATCGCGTTGGCGCCCTCCTCCGCCTTGCAGCTGCACGCACCAGACCCCGCTCGGGTCGGTTGGAAGGCGCCGTGACCTACAGCCGGCCTGATCCAAACGACAGGGCCCAGGACCTGTCGTCAAGTGCGCCTGCCCGGCGGCGTCCGGCACGCACTCCGAAGTCGGCGTGCTCGGCGCGAAGATCGGCATGCTCGGCGCGGAGAAACGGGCGCACGCCGTCCGCACATCTCCTTCTGCGATCCTTGCGAGGCAGAGGTGGGCCCTGGGGCCCATGAGCCGGCTGGAGGCAGGGGTGCAGGTGGAGGCTGACTCGGTGGCCGATTCCGGGGTGCGGGAGCGCGACCCTCGGCGGATCCTGCGGGACGAGACGCTGCTCGTCCTGGGGCTCTCGCTCGGGGCCAGCGGGGTCTCCGCGCTGATCAGCTTCATCGGCTCGGTCACCAAGCCGGGCGGGCTCAAGAACCAGGCGGCCACCCTCAACGCCTCGGCCGCGCCCGGCCGCCCCTGGCTGGACCTGGCCTGGCAGCTGTTCGGCATCGCCACCGCGCTCGTCCCCGTCGCCCTGGTCGCCCACCTCCTGCTGCGCGAGGGCAGGAGCCTGCGCGCCCTCGGCTTCGACCGCACCCGCCCCTGGCCCGACCTGGGCCGCGGGGCGGGCATCGCGGCCGTGATCGGCAGCACCGGCATCGCCTTCTACCTGGCCGCCCGCGGCCTCGGCTTCAACCTCACGGTGGTACCCGAGGCGCTGCCGGACGTGTGGTGGAAGTACCCGGTGCTGATCCTGTCCGCCGTGCAGAACGCCGTCCTCGAAGAGGTCATCGTCGTCGGCTATCTGCTGCGCAGGCTGGGCCAGTTGGGCTGGACCCCGGGGACCGCGCTGGTCGCCAGCGCGGTCCTGCGCGGCTCGTACCACCTCTACCAGGGCGTGGGCGGTTTCCTCGGCAACATGGTCATGGGCGTGGTGTTCGTGTACCTGTACCGCCGCTGGGGGCGGGTCGGTCCGCTGGTCGTCGCGCACTCCCTGCTCGACATCGGCGCGTTCGTCGGCTACGCCCTCCTCGCGGGCAAGGTGGGCTGGCTGCCGACGGCCTGAGCACCAGGGTCTGGCGCTCGCTCAGGCCCGCAGCTCGCCCTCGACGACCGTGACCGCGTGGCCGGTGAGCAGGGTGCGCTCGCCGCGCAGGCGGGTGCGGACCAGGCCGGTGCGGCGAGAGGCCTGCAGCCCGGTGAGGTCGTCGCGGCCCAGGCGCGCGGACCAGTGCGGGGCGAGCGCGGTGTGGGCGCTGCCGGTGACCGGGTCCTCGTCGATGCCGACGTTCGGGAAGAAGCAGCGGGAGACGAAGTCGTAGCCGCGGGACGGGTCCTCGGCGCAGGCGGTGGCGATGATGCCGCGCGAGGAGTAGGCGCCGAGGGACTTGTGGTCCGGCGCGAGGCCGAGGACCGTCTTCTCGTCGGCCAGTTCCAGCAGCAGGTCGCCGACGTTCGGGCCGGTGTCGAAGGCGGCGACCGGTTCCGCGCCGAGCGCCTCGGCGACTCCGGCCGGGATCTCGGCGCCGGTGAGCGGGGCCGTCGGGAAGTCGAGGGTGATCGAGCCGTCCGTTGCGGGGGTGGCGATGAGCACGCCACTGCGGGTGGCGAACCGCACGGGGCCGTCGTGGGCGCCGGTGGTGTGCAGGACGTGGGCGGTGGCGAGCGTGGCGTGCCCGCACATGGCGACCTCGGCGACGGGCGTGAACCAGCGCAGCGCCCAGTCCGCCTCGCCGCCCTCGGGCAGCGGGTGGGCGAACGCCGTCTCGGCGTGGTTGACCTCCATGGCGACGTTCTGGAGCCAGTCGTCGTCCGGGAAGACGTCGTTGAGGAGCAGGACTCCGGCCGGGTTGCCGGCGAAGGGGCGGTCGGTGAATGCGTCCACGATTCGAATGCGCATGACGGCGACGCTAGCGGCTGCGCACGGCGCCGGCCCAAGGCCAATTCACGAGTCCTGGCACATTTCCCGCCGGGTCGCGGCCCGCACCCGAGTCCACGGGGCGAGTTGGGCGATGCCGAACGAGACCTCCAGCAGGAGGAACGGCCACAGCACCCCGGGCCCTCCGTGCGCGAGCGCGTACGCCTGCCACAGGGAGAACAGGACGCGGGCGGTGCCGTCGAGGAGGCCGTGCAGGGGAAGCGGCCGTACGACGCGCAGGACGGACCAGACCAGCACGACCGAGCCCATCAGGTTGGCGTACAGGGTCTGCAGGGGGGTGAGCGCCGGCATGGTGCCGAGACCGGCCGCGTCGCCTCCGGCCGACAGCAGGTGGTGCACCAGTGCGTAGGTCCAGGGTGTCGCGAAACCGGCGGTGACGATCAGGTCGTACCAGCCGCTGGTGCGGACGAGGCGCAGATAGGCGGGGGCAGCAGGGGTCATCGGGGCTCCTGAAGAGGGCTCGCTCGGGCGCCGCCCACGCTAAACAGCGGAGTACGCTCCAAGGTCAAGTCGGCCCATCGGCGGGGGAGTCATGCGCATCGGGGAACTGGCCGCGCGCACGGGGCTGTCGAAGGACACCCTGCGCTTCTACGAGAAGGTCGGCCTGCTCGACGGCGACCGACTGCCCAACGGGTACCGCGACTTCCCGCCGGAAACCGTGATCTGGCTGCGCTACGTCCGCACCGCCCAGGTGCTCGGCTTCACCCTGGCCGAGATCGCCCGGCACGGCGAGGAACTGCGGGACGCGCCGGACAGCGCCGAGGCCCTGTCGGCCCTGTTCGAGGACAAGATCCGGATCATCGACGAGCGCATGGCCGAACTGACCGCCCTGCGCGCGGACCTGACCTCCCGCGTCGGCACGGGCTGCCCGCTGCGGGCGGCGGACCAGGCCTGACCGCCACGGGCGGCGGACCAGGGCTGACCGCCACGGGAGGGCGTCCATGGCGAGGGCCTTGTCATCCGATCGGTTCCGATATATCGTTGAGGCATCGCGAACGATACGCGATACATACGTGACAGATCAGCGATGGAATGGAGTGATCGCGATGCGTACCCACGGATACGAGCGTGGACATGGCTACGAGGGCCCCGGTCGGCGGGGGATGGGCGGATCCGACGGGCGCCGCGCCGCCTTCGGGCCCTTCGCTCCGGGTGGCCCGGGGTTCGGCCCGGGCGGACCCGGATTCGGGCCCGGTCCCTGGGGACCCCGGGGGCGCGGCGGACCGAGGGGACGGGCGCGGCGCGGTGATGTGCGGGCCTCGATCCTGGCCCTGCTCAAGGACCGCCCCATGCACGGCTACGAAATGATCCAGGAGATCGCCGAACGTAGCGGCGGCGCGTGGAAGCCCAGCCCCGGCTCGGTCTACCCCACGCTCCAGCTGCTGGAGGACGAGGGACTGATCGCCAGCGAGAGCGAGGGCGGCAAGAAGCTGTTCGCCCTCACCGACGACGGGCGCTCCGCCGCCGACGAGGGCCCGGACGCCCCCTGGGAGGAGGCCTCGCGCGGAGTCGACTGGGAGGCCCTCAGCGAGATCCGCCAGGCCGGCTTCGGTCTGATGGAGGCCTTCGGGCAGGTCTGGAAGACCGGCAGCAAGGAACAGCGCGAGAAGGCGCTGGCCGTCATCAACGAGGCCCGCAAGAAGCTGTACCTGATCCTCGCCGACGAGCACTGAGGCCCACGGCAGGTGAGGCGCCCCGCGCGGTGATCCGCGCGGGGCGCCTTCGTGTGCCCGGCCCGCCCGGGCTCAGACGACCAGGCCGGCCAGCTTGCGCAGCGACTCGTTCAGCGCGGCCGTCGCCGAGTCCTTCAGCTTGCCCGCCATCAGCGAGACCGCCGCGCCGGTGAACTCGCCGTCGATGCGGACGGACGTGGCGTCGCCGTCGGGGGTGAGGGTGTAGCGGGTGGCGACCGTCACCGCCATCGGGCCCTTGCCGCGGATGGCGAACACCCGCGCCGGTTCCAGCTCCTCGATGGTCCAGTCGACCTCGGCCGGGAAGCCCATCAGCTTCATGTTCTCCTGGAACGTCCCGCCCACGGCCATAGTCTCGGGGCCGCCCTTCGGGAAACTCGTGTGGGTGGCGTTCCACTCCCCGTACGACGACCAGTCGGTGAGCTGGGCCCACACCTTCTCGGCCGGTGCCTGGATGCGTGCCTCCGCGCTGACTTCGGCCATGCGACCACCCCTTCGGATCGGGCGTAGCGGGCTACGGTGTCGCGGAACGTAGCCGCAGGGGCGCGAACATTCAATACTGATGAACCGTCAGGAATGGTGGCCGGCCCACCCGCGGGGTGTGGCGTGGTTGCGCACGGGGCACACGGCAAGGCGGCGCGCGCCGACGGGGTCGGATCGGCCGAATCTCCTCCGTAAGGATGAGATGTCGAACGCCGATGTCCACTCTGTGTGGGACGCCAAGATGGTTCCGCTCGTGGATGACGCGGCTCGCTGAGGCTGATGGGGTAGGGGATGTGCAACCCCGTACAACCCGCCGGACCGCCCATGAACAGGCAGTTCCGCACATGGACGACGATGCCGTGCTCGGCGCAGAGCTGGCAGCGGTGGTCGCCGGTGCCCGCCGCAGGGCCGTCCGGGACGGGGACCGGCAGATCGACACCGCCCATCTGCTGCACTCCCTCCTGGAACACGACCCCGAGGTGCGCGCCGCCGTGGGCGGGCCGCCGCAGCTCGCCCGGCTGTTCGGCTACCTCGTGCAGCGCAGCATCGGCTACGGACTGCGCTGGCAGGGCAGCGTCGAGGACTCGGGCGCGCTCGCCGTCGTCCCGGCTGCCGCCGTCCGCGCCGCACGCGACCCCCGGGACGCCCCCGGCTGGTCGCCCACCGCGGCCGCCGCCCTGGACGACGCCCGCGAGCGCGCCCGCCTGCGCGGCGAGCCCCGCGTCACGGGCATCGACCTGCTCGCCACGCTCACCGCGGACCCGGGATCCCGGGCCGTCGAGGTCCTCGACCGTGCCGGCATCCGTGAGCTGGACATCCGGGTCGAATCGGGTGCGGAGGACTGCCCTGAGCGCGCCGGCGTCCGCGAGCTGTGACACCGGGAGCGGGCCACCCGTGCCGCCCTGACGGCACGACCGCCCGCAGCTACGGCCGCACCTCGGTCGTCCAGCCCATGAGACAGGTGTCAACAGGGATGACGGTCATGTCGTCGCCTGTCATCATGTGCCGGTGCATACGTCAGAGAGCAGTCAGGGCAACCGCGGCAAAGGTGTCGGGCTCGGTCTCGCGCTCGCCTCGGCGCTGGCCTTCGGCGGGTCGGGAGTGGCCGCCAAGCCGCTGATCGAGGCGGGACTCGACCCGCTCGACGTGGTCTGGTTGCGTGTGGCCGGCGCCGCGGTCGTCATGCTGCCCGTCGCCGTACGGCACCGCGCGCTGCTGCGCCGCCGGCCCGCGCTGCTCGCCGGGTTCGGACTGCTCGCCGTCGCCGGTGTGCAGGCCTGCTATTTCGCCGCGCTCTCCCGCATCCCGGTGGGCGTGGCGCTGCTCATCGAGTACCTGGCGCCCGCGCTGGTGCTGGGCTGGGTGCGGTTCGTGCAGCGGCGGCCCGTGACGCGCGCCGCCGCGCTCGGCGTGATCCTCGCGGCCGGGGGTCTCGCCTGCGTGGTGGAGATCTGGTCGGGATTGAGCCTCGACGCCCTGGGTCTGCTGCTCGCGCTCGGCGCCGCCTGCTGCCAGGTCGGCTACTTCGTCCTGGCCGACCACGGCGGCGACGCGGGCGACGAGGCACCGGACCCGCTCGGCGTCATCGCCTACGGACTGCTCGTCGGCGCCCTCGTCCTGACGGTCGTCGCCCGCCCCTGGAGCATGCGCTGGTCGGTGCTGACGGGCTCGGCGGACATGAACGGCACCGCCGTACCGGCCCTCGCCCTGCTGGGCTGGATCGTGCTGATCGCCACCGTGGTCGCGTACGTCACCGGTGTGCTGTCCGTGCGGCGACTTTCCCCGCAGGTCGCCGGTGTCGTCGCCTGCCTGGAGGCGGTCATCGCGACCGTGCTGGCCTGGGTGCTGCTCGGCGAGCACCTGTCGGCGCCCCAGGTCGTCGGCGGAGTGGTCGTCCTGGTCGGCGCGTTCATCGCCCAGTCCTCGGCCCCCGCCAAGGGCCCCGCCGAGCCGGTGGCCGCGGGCGGCGGCGAAAGGGAGTTGTCGCCCCGGAGCACGGCTGCATAGGGTGCCGGTCATGCCGTCCACGCTCGTTCTTCCGCCCCCGGCCGCCTGAGGCGGGCCTCCGGGACACCCGCCCGGCGCATGTGCGCCGGGCCGGACGGTGCTGCCCGCAGATGAAGTCCGCGCGCCCCGCTGAAGCGGGCCGCCCTCGAACTTCCGCACCTCACAGTGCGCTTCTGCGGAGAGAATCCCTTGACGACGTCGAACGCCGCTTCCGGCCTGCCCATCGGGCGTGGCCTGCTCTATCTGATCATCACCGGTGCCGCCTGGGGTACGGCCGGCGCCGCCGCCTCCCTGGTCTACCGGACCAGTGACATGGGTGCTTTCGGGCTGTCCTTCTGGCGCTGCGCGCTGGGCCTCGTGCTGCTGCTCGCCGGACGGGGCATGCGCCCGCGCGTCCGCCCGGCGACCACGGAACCGCTGGTCCGCAGGGCCGGCCGGGTCCTCGCCACCGGCCTGGGCCTGGCGGTGTTCCAGACCGCCTACTTCGCCGCCGTGGAGTCGACGGGACTGGCCGTGGCCACCGTCGTCACCCTCGGCGCGGGCCCGGTCGTCATCGCGCTCGGCGCCCGGCTGCTGCTCGGCGAACGGCTCGGTGCCGGCGGGGTGCTGGCCGTCGCCGGGGCACTCGCCGGGCTGGCCGTGCTGACCTTCGGCGGCTCGGCCGCGACCGTGCGCCCGGCGGGTGTGCTCCTGGCCCTCGTCTCGGCCGCGGGCTACGGCGCCATGACCCTGCTGACCCGCTGGTGGGGGAGGGACGGCGGCGCCGACGCCTCCGACACCACCGTCGGGGCCTTCGCGGTGACCGGCCTGTGCCTGCTGCCGTTCGCGCTGCACGAGGGCCTGCTGCCGCACACCGCCCACCCGGCCCGGCTGCTGGGGCTCGTGCTCTACATCGCCGCCGTGCCCACGGCCCTCGCGTACGCCCTGTACTTCGCCGGGGCGGCCGTCGTACGGTCCGCCACCGTCTCCGTGATCATGCTGCTGGAGCCGGTGACCGCGGCCGTGCTCGCCGTCACCCTGCTCGGCGAGCGGCTCACGGCGACCACGGCGGTCGGCACTCTGCTCCTGCTCGGCGCGGTCGCGGGCCTGGCCGTGAGCGAGGCCCGCGGGGCCGGCCGCCGGGAGCCGGTCCCGGTGTGACGCTCCGCGCGGCGGCGCCGGGCGGACCGGTGCCGCCGCGGCCTGTGGCGTCTTCGGCCGGCCGGGTCCTACCGGGCCTTCAGGTAGTCCGGCAGCTCGATGCCGGGCGCCAGGTCGGCGTTGCGGACCGGGGCGCCGTAGCCCTTCTGGAGCGGGAGGACGCCGGCCCAGTACGGCAGGGCGAGGTCGTCCGGGTCGTCGTTCGCGCCGCCGGTGCGGACCTTGGCCGAGACCTCGTCCAGGTCCAGCCGGATCACCGCGGTGGCGGCCAGCTCCTTCTTGTTCGCGGGCCGGGAGTCGGCGGCGCGACCCGGTACGACGTGGTCCACCAGCGCGTCCAGGGCCGTCCGCCGCTCCTCGGGGTCGGTGACCTGGCGCGCGACGCCGTGCACCACCACGGAGCGGTAGTTGATCGAGTGGTGGAAGGCGGAGCGGGCCAGCACCAGCCCGTCCACGTGGGTGACCGTCAGGCACACCGGCAGGCCCGGATCGGCCTCGCCGGTCATCCGCAGCGGACGGGAACCCGTGGAGCCGTGCACATAGAGCCGCTCGCCGACCCGGCCGTACAGCGTCGGCAGCACCACCGGGGCGCCGTCGCGGACGAAGCCGAGGTGGCAGACGTACCCCTCGTCGAGTATCGCGTGCACCAGTTCCTTGTCGTACGCCGCCCGGTCCGCGGAGCGCGTGGGCACGGTGCGGTCGGTCGGGGCGTAGGCGGCGGCCTGGGTTTCCTCGGTCGTCCCCTGCATGGCGGTCCCTCCGTGGCGAGCAATGGCGAGCAATGGCGCGCTGCTGACGTTCGATATGGCACCAGCGATTGCACTAGTGCATAATGTTCTTTGTGCTAGGAGAGTATCCCATCGAAGGGCGCGGCGCAGCAGAGATCGCGGCCAGCGTCGAGCGCGCGGTCGGGGCCGGTGAGCTGCTGCCCGGTCAATCCCTGCCACCCATGCGGGAGTTGGCGACCCGTCTGGGCGTGAACCCGAACACCGTGGCGGCCGCCTACCGCACCCTGCGCGAGCGTGGAGTGATCGAGACGGCCGGCCGCAGGGGCAGCCGCATCCGGCCCAAGCCGGCCACCACCGGACGCGAGGAACTGCGCGTGCAGGTCCCCGCCGGGGGCCGCGACCTGGCCTCCGGCAACCCCGACCCCGCCCTGCTGCCCCCGCTCGCCCCGGCCCTCGCCACGGCGGCGGAGGAGGGCGACCGGCGGCCCGTCCGCTACGGCGACGACCCGGTCGACCCGGACCTCGTCCGCTTCGCCCGCGCCGAACTCGACGCCGACGGCGTCCCGGAGGGCCCGCTGACCGTGACGTCCGGCTCCCTCGACGCCATCGAGCGCATCCTCACCGCGCACCTCAGACCGGGCGACGCGGTCGCCGTCGAGGACCCCGGCTGGGGCAGCGTCCTCGACCTGGTCCCGGCGCTGGGCCTGCGCACGCTCCCGGTCGGCATGGACGACGACGGACCGCGCCCCGAAGACCTGCGCCAGGCCCTGGAGTCCGGGGCCCGCGCCCTGATCGTCACCGACCGCGCGCAGAACCCGACCGGCGCATCGGTGACCGCCACGCGCGCGCGTGCCCTGCGCGCGGTCCTGCGCGAGTACCCGCAGACCCTGCTGATCGAGGACGACCACGGCCACGGCATCGTCGACCTCCCGCTGCACCCCCTGGCGGGCACCACCCGCCATTGGGCCGTGGTCCGCTCCGCATCCAAGGCCTACGGCCCCGACCTGCGCGTGGCCGTCCTCGCCGGCGACCCGGTCACCGTCGACCGGGTACGCGGCCGCCAGCGGCTGGGCCCCGGCTGGGTGAGCCTGCTGCTGCAGCGTGCCGTGGTCCGGCTGTGGTCACAGGGCGCGGTGGACCGGGTGGCGGTGGCGAAGGCGTACGGCGCCCGCAGGGACGCGCTGGTCGACGCGCTGGCGGAACGCGGAGTCGTCTCGCACGGCCGCACCGGCATGAACGTGTGGGTGCCCGTCCCCGACGAGACGGGCGCGGTGGCCCGGCTCGTGCAGTCGGGCTGGGCGGTAGCCCCGGGCGCCCGCTTCCGCCTCAACAGCCGCCAGGCGATCCGCATCACGATCTCGACGCTCACGCCGGAGGACATCGCCCCCCTGGCCGACGCGGTGGCGGCAGCGGTACGACCGTCTCCGGCTCGGGTTTATGGGTAGGGGGACTGCGCACGCACCCCAAGTCCCTCCCGTCAGGCGCTCTTCCGCCGCACTTGGGTCAGCGCGGCCCCCGCCAGGACGATCAGTGCCCCCACCGGCGTGGTCCACCGCAACGACTCCCCAAGGACAGCCACTCCCGCAGCCGTTGCGATGACCGGAATGAAATAGGTGACCATCTGCGCGGTCGTGGGCCCGACTTCGGAAACCAACCCGTACTGGATCAGAACCGCCAGCCCCGTCCCCAACGCCCCGAGCGCGGCGACCGCGAGCAGCGGGACGAGCGGGAAATGCGCGGGGAAGCTGGTGAGCAAGGGCGTCACCACGGCCAGTTGAAGCGCTGCGAGCATCAGCTGCGCTCCTGTCATCGACAGGTGCGAGTTACCGGTGCCGGCCAGCGTGCGCCGGACATAGATCCAGCCGATCGGATAGCTCAGCGAGGCCAGCAGCGCCATCGCCGTACCCGTGGCATCCAGCCCGTGGAAGCCCTGCCAGGCACCGAGCACCGTCAGCACTCCGAGGAAGCCGAGACCGAGTCCGGCCACGCGGACCCGGGTCGGCCGGTCCTCGGAGAGGGCGACCAGGGACAGGGCCATGCCCCACAGGGGCGACGTGGCGTTGCAGATGCCGGCCAGGGTGGACGGGATCGTCAGCTCGGAGTAGGCGAAGAGGGAGAACGGCAGGGCGTTCAGGAAGAACGCGGCGACCGCCATGTGCCCCCACAGCCGGGCGCCGCGCGGGAGCTTCTCCCGCTTGACCGCCATCGTCGCCGCCAGCACCGCCGTACCGAACACCAGACGCCCGAGGGTGACCTGGAACGGCGCGTACCCCTCCGTGCCCACCTTGATCAGCAGGAAGCTGAAGCCCCAGATCAGGGACAGGGCGCAGAAGCGGAGCCGCCAGTCGAGGCGGGCGCGGGGACGGGTGGAGGTGGGGGACTGGGACTGGGTTCGGGGCGCGGTGACCGTGCTGCTCATGCACTCAACCATGCTGGAGACAACCTCGTAGCACAATCGAGATTTCTCACGCGGTACCTCGTAGAATTCCTTACATGTTGAATCTGGAGCGCCTACGCACCCTGGACGCCCTCGCCCGGCACGGCTCGGTCAGCGCGGCAGCGGACGCGCTGCACGTGACCACGTCCGCCGTCTCCCAGCAGCTGGGCAAGCTGGAGCGGGAGGTCGGCCAGCAGCTGCTCGCCAAGAACGGCCGCGGAGTACGGCTCACGGACGCCGGCCGGCTGCTGTCGGAGCACGCGGCGCGCATCCTGTCGCAGGTCGAACTGGCCGAGTCCGATCTGGAGGCGCACCGCGGGCAGGTCGTCGGCGAACTACGGCTGTCGGCGTTTCCGACCGCCGCCCGCGGACTCTTCCCGGCGGCGCTCGGCGCGCTGCGGGCGGAGCACCCCGGGCTGCGCGTCCGCTCCAGCGAACTGGAGCCGGAGCAGGGCATCGCCGGTGTCGTCCGCGGCGACCTCGATCTCGCAGTGGTCCTGGACTGGTACAACAAGCCGATGCCCGTGCCCGACGGTCTGGTCAAGGCGCCCCTGCTGGACGACCCGGCCGATGTCGCCATGCCGGTCGGGCACCCGCTCGCCGGCCGGGGCGAGGTGGATCTCACCGAGTTCGCCGAGGACGAGTGGATCACCTGGGGCGAGGGCGAGTTCTGCCACGAGTGGCTGATGTTCACCCTGCGGTCCAAGGGCGTCGAGCCGATCGTCGGCCACCGCGCCGGCGAGACCCACACCCAACTCGGCCTGGTCGCCTCCGGGTTGGGTGTGTGCATCGCGCCGCTGCTGGGCCGGCACCCGGTCCCGGACGGCGTGGTCCTCGTGCCGCTCAAGCAGCGGGTGCGCCGGCATGTGTACGTGGTCTGGCGGGCGGACGCCGACCGCCGCCCGTCGATCCGCGCGGCGGTCGAGGCCCTGCGCGCCGCCGCGCGGAAGGTCGGGTGAGCATTCGGCTCAGGTCTACGCCCCACCCAGCTTCCGGAAGTCCCAGGAGACGATCTTCTCCGGCGTCAGCCGTGCCCAGGCGTGCCGGCCGTCGTGCGGCATCTCGTCCAGGCCGAAGTTCTTCCGCGCGAACAGCGTCTCCGCCGTGTCCAGTTCGGCGCACAGCTCCCCGGTGCGCGGCACCTCGCCCACGAACTCCACCCGGCCGGAGAGCTCGACGCCGCGCAACTGGTCGTACTCCTCGCCCGAGTCGACCACGACGGCCACCCGCGGATCGCGGCGCAGCTGTGTCCAACGCCTGCTGCGCACCACCGAGTACAGCCACAGCGAGGTGCCGTCCCAGGCGAACCACAGCGCGCTGACATGCGGAGTGCCGTCCGGTGAGACGGTCGCGACCCGGCAGGTGCGCTGATCGGTGAGGAACTCGTCCAGTTCGCCGGGCGTCATCATGATCTTCCGGCCCCGGCGCTGCTGAGTGACGGTCATGCGGCCCCCTCTTCTCCCACGTCGTGCCAGAGAACTATTGTGTGCAGGTGATCCTCTGACATCACGTCAGAAAAGAAAATGGGCCGTCGTCGAAGCGGCCGTCTTCAGCGGAGCGGACCGTCTTCAAAGGAGCGCGCCATGCCGTCGTACGAACAGCTCAGCGAACTCCTCGACCCCGTGAGCACCGTTCTGCTCACCGTGGAGTGCCAGCAGGGGGTCGTCGGGCCGGACAGCGCCCTGCCCGAACTCGCCCGCGAAGCCCGCTCCTGCGGCGCGCTGCGCAATGTGGCCCGGCTGGTCGCCGCCGCCCACGAGACCGGCGTCCAGGTCGTCCACGCCATCGCCGAGCGCCGCCCGGACGGCCGGGGCGCCAGCCGTAACGCCCGGCTGTTCCGGGCCGCCGAGCGGCTGCCCGTTCAACAGCTGAGCGGCACCACGGCGGTCCGCGTCGCGCCCCCGATCGAGGTCGCCGAGGAGGACCTGGTCGTACGCCGGCTGCACGGCCTGTCCCCGATCCACGGCACCGACGCCGACGCCCTGCTGCGCAACCTCGGCTGCCGCACGCTGATCGTCACCGGTGTCTCCGCCAACGTGGCGATACCCAACGCGGTGTTCGACGCGGTCAACCTCGGCTATACGGCCGTCGTCCCGGCCGACGCCATCGCGGGGGTGCCCGCCGACTACACCCCCGCGATGATCAGGCACACCCTCGCGCTGGTCGCCACGGTCGCGACCACCGACGAGGTGCTCGGCTGTCTCAAGCGGCCGCGCCGGCCCTGAGCGAGCCGGCTCAGGCGAGCTTGATGTCCTCGCCGGAGACGGTGATCTTCTCGGCGGGCAGCGGCTGTGTCGCCGGCCCCTGCTTCACACTGCCGTCCGTGACGGAGAAATGGCTCTGGTGACACGGGCAGACGATCACCCCGTTCGCCACGCTGCCCACCGCGCACCCCTGGTGGGTGCACTTGGCCGAGAACGCCTTGAAGGTGCCCGCCGTCGGCTGGGTGACGACCACGCCCTGGTCCTTGAAGATCTTGCCGCCGCCCTCGGGGATGTCGGAGGTCTTGGCGAGCGCGGTGCCGCCGGCGGAGCCGCCACTGTTCTGCGACGCTCCCGTGGAGCCGGTGCTCCCGGTCGACCCGGTGGAGCCGGTCGTGCCGGAGGATCCGGACCCGCTGTTGACCGTGTCGGACGAGTTGTCGCCCGAACCGCAGGCGGTCAGCGCGGCGGCGAGCCCCGCCGCTCCGGCCGCCGCCACGACGGTACGGCGGGCCGGTCCCGCAGCGTGCTCG
Source organism: Streptomyces sp. NPDC001709 (assembly GCF_053596375.1). Lineage (NCBI taxonomy): Bacteria > Bacillati > Actinomycetota > Actinomycetes > Kitasatosporales > Streptomycetaceae > Streptomyces > Streptomyces sp. NPDC001709. The sequence goes on from NZ_JBSFGB010000009.1 coordinate 41,663, forward strand.
GGAGATGCGCTGGTCATGTGGGTTCCCTTCCGCGGAGCTTCTCGTGATCCGTCCAGGGGTACGGCGCCCGGGCGCCACCCGTTCAGACGGGCACCCGGATCCTTGCCGTCCGGGCATGAGGCGGCCGTAAGCCACAGCTGTCGCCTTGCTGTCGGTCCCGCCCCAGTAACCTGGGGCGATGCTCAAGGAAGTCACCGCGACCCGTTACATCACGCCCTTGCGTGAGGGGGGCTCGCTGCCGGGGCTCGTCGAGGCCGACGACTTCGGGACCTACGTCATGAAGTTCACCGGCGCCGGACAGGGTCGCAAGACACTGGTCGCCGAGGTGGTGTGCGGCGAACTCGCCCGCCGGCTCGGCTTCCGGATGCCCCGGCTGGTCACCGTCCAGCTGGATGCCGTTCTCGGGCTCGGCGAACCCGAGCAGCAGGTGCAGGACCTGCTCAGGTCCAGCGGCGGCACCAACCTCGGCATGGACTTCCTCTCCGGCGCCCTCGGCTACGACCCGCTGGCCTTCCCCGTGGGTCCCGAGGAGGCCGGCCGGATCGTCTGGTTCGACGCGCTGATCAACAACGTGGACCGGTCCTGGCGCAATCCGAACCTCCTCGTGCACCGCGGCGGGCTGTGGCTCATCGACCACGGCGCGACGATGATCTGGCACCACAACTGGCCCTCCGCCGAGGCCTCCGCGGGCCGCCCCTACGACGCCCGCGACCACGCCCTCGCCCGCTTCGCCCCGGACGTCACCACCGCCGCGGCCGAGCTGGCGCCCCGCGTCACCGAGGACCTGCTCGCCGAGGTCACCGCCGAGATCCCGGACGCCTGGCTCGCCGACGAGCCCGGCTTCGACACCCCGGACGACCTGCGCCGGGCCTATGCGCGGCCCCTGCTGGCCCGGGCGGCCGTCATCCATGAGCGCATCGAGGGCATCGAGGGGACCAAGTGAGCGAGCGGCACATCCACGTGGCCGGTCATGTGACCGAGCGGCACATCACCCGGGCGGGCCAGGGCGGCGACCGGGACGTGTTCGAGTACGCACTGCTGCGGGTCGTACCGCGGGTGGAGCGCGGCGAGTGCATCAACGCGGGCGTGCTCGTCTACAGCCGCGCACGGGCCTACGTCGGCGCCCGTACCCATCTGGACGAGGCCCGGCTGCTCGCCCTGGACCCGGAGGCCGACGTGGCCGGAATCCGGGCCGCGCTCGGCGCGATCGAGCGGCACTGCGCGGGCGGCGAGGAGGCCGGGCAGGCGGCGCGCGACGACGCCGGGCGCCGCTTCCGCTGGCTGATCGCGCCCCGCTCCACCGTCGTCCAGCCCGGTCCCGTGCACACCGGCCTGACCGCCGATCCGGCCGCCGAGACGGAGCGCCTGCTCGACCTCCTGGTGCGGTAATGGATCACACGCATCCGGTTGCCGTTGACACCGGGTGCCAGGGCTTCTAGCGTCACATGTGCTGAAGGTACTAAGCGGTCGCTCACCGCATCAGACGGGCTCCCTCAAGAGCCAGACAGTTCTCTCAAGGGCGAGGAGAAGCAGCAATGTCCACCACTGAACAGCGGGTCGCGGTAGTCACCGGCGCGGCGCGCGGCATCGGCGCCGCCACCGCCGTACGGCTGGCCGCCGAGGGCCGCGCGGTCGCCGTGATCGACCTCGACGAGGCCGCCTGCAAGGACACCGTCGAGAAGATCACCGCCGCCGGCGGCAAGGCGATCGCGGTCGGCGCCGACGTCTCCGACGAGGCGCAGGTCGAGGCGGCCATCGCCCGGATCGTCGACGAACTGGGCGCCCCGACGATCCTGGTCAACAACGCGGGCGTGCTGCGCGACAACCTGCTGTTCAAGATGAGCGTCTCCGACTGGGACACGGTCATGAACGTGCACCTGCGCGGCTCCTTCCTGATGACCAAGGCCGTCCAGAAGCACATGGTGGACGCGGGCTTCGGCCGGATCGTCAACCTCTCCTCCTCCTCGGCGCTCGGCAACCGCGGCCAGGTCAACTACTCCGCCGCCAAGGCGGGCCTCCAGGGCTTCACCAAGACCCTCGCCATCGAGCTGGGCAAGTTCGGCATCACCGCCAACGCCGTCGCCCCCGGCTTCATCGCCACCGAGATGACCAAGGCCACCGCCGACCGCGTCGGCATGGGCTTCGACGACTTCAAGAAGGTCGCCGCCACCCAGATCCCGGTGCAGCGCGTCGGCGAGCCCGAGGACATCGCCAACGCCATCGCCTTCTTCACCGGCGAGGCGGCCGGCTTCGTCTCCGGCCAGGTGCTGTACGTCGCCGGCGGACCGCTCAACTAGGGAACGGGTACATGACTTCCGCTGAACTCCCCGAGCTTTCGGGCAAGGTCGCCCTCGTCACGGGCGCCAGCCGCGGCATCGGCTACGGCGTCGCCGAGGCACTGGTCGCCCGCGGCGACCGCGTATGCATCACGGGCCGCAACGAAGACGCCCTGAAGGAGGCCGTCGAGCAGCTCGGCTCGGACCGGGTCATCGGCGTCGCGGGCAAGGCGCACGACCTGGCCCACCAGACCGAGGCCGTCGAGCGCACCATGGAGGCCTTCGGCCGCCTCGACTTCCTGGTCAACAACGCGGGCACCAACCCGGTCTTCGGCCCGATCGCCGACGTCGACCTGGACGTCGCCCGCAAGGTCTTCGAGACCAACGTCGTCTCCGCGCTCGGCTTCGCCCAGAAGACCTGGCACGCCTGGCAGAAGGACAACGGCGGCGCGATCGTCAACATCGCCTCGATCGCGGGCCTCGCACCCTCGCCGTTCATCGGTGCCTACGGCATCAGCAAGGCCGCGATGATCAACATGACCCAGCAGCTGGCGCACGAGTTCGCGCCGAGGGTGCGGGTCAACGCGATCGCCCCGGCCGTGGTCAAGACCAAGTTCGCGCAGGCCCTGTACGAGAACCGGGAGGAGGAGGCGGCCGCCGCCTACCCCCTCGGCCGGCTCGGCGTGCCCTCCGACATCGGCGGGGCCGCCGCCTTCCTCACCTCCGGGCAGTCCGACTGGATCACCGGTCAGACGCTCGTCGTGGACGGTGGCATGTTCCTCAACGCCGGCGTGCACTGAGCCACCTTCCGGGCGTCGATTTTCGGACGGATCGGCGCCCGGAACGCCCCATGGAGTCCGCACAGCGGACTGACAACGTCGTCATCGCGAAAACGATCAAGAAGTCTCGATTCTGGGGAGGTCCAGGGGCTCGAACGCTGCGGTATGGTCTGCCGACCCTTGGTATGGCAGATCGAGGAGTGTGCGCGTGTTCAACCGGAACCGATTCCTGCGGAGAGTCGCGGCGATCGCGTCCATATCCCTGGTGGCGGCCGGCTGCAGTCTGCTGTCCGACGGCGGTGGCGACGACAAGGGGCCCATCGTCGTGGGCACCACCAGCGCCCCCAGCACGCTGGACCCCGCCGGTGCCTGGGACGGCTCGTGGGAGCTGTACCGCAACATCTTCCAGACGCTGCTCGCCTACCCCAACGGCGCCACCACACCCCAGCCCGACGCCGCCGAGAACTGCGCCTTCACCGACTCCTCGAGCCGCACCTACCGCTGCACGCTGCGCTCGGGCATGAAGTTCGCCGACGGCGCCCCGCTGAACGCCCAGGCCGTCAAGCACTCCATCGACCGCATCCGCGCGATCAACGCCCCGGGCGGACCCGCCGGTCTGCTCGGCAGCCTGGACCGGGTGCAGGCGCTCGGCGACCGCGAGGTCGTCTTCCACCTCAACCAGCCCGACGCCACCTTCCCGTTCGTGCTGGCCACCCCCGCCATGTCGATCGTCGACCCGGACGACTACCCCGCGCGCTCCCTGCGCAAGGACGACGGCGTCTACGGCTCCGGGCCGTACAAGCTCCAGTCGTACGACGACGGCAAGCAGGCCGTCCTCGTTGCCAACGGCAACTACACGGGCTTCGCCAAGCGGCAGAACGACGCGGTGACCATCCGCTACTTCCAGGACTCGGCCGGCATGGTCAAGGCGCTGCGCGCCAAGCAGATCGACGTCACCTACCGCGGTCTCGGCGCCGACGACATCCTCGCCCTGCAGCAGCACGCCGACAGCAACCTCCAGCTGGTCGACGGCACCGGCACGGACATCAGCTACCTGGTGTTCAACCCCAAGGACCCCTGGGCCAAGGAGCCCGCCGTACGCAAGGCCGTCGCCCAGATCGTCGACCGGGGCGCCATCGCGCACAAGGTCTACAAGGACACGGTCGACCCGCTGTACTCGATGGTCCCCAAGGGCCTGACCGGACACTCCACCGGCTTCTTCGACGACTACGGCGAGCCGAGCGTCCCCAAGGCCCGCAAGATCCTCTCCGACGCGGGCATCCACCAGCGCGTCCCGCTCACCCTGTGGTACACCACCGACCGGTACGGCTCCGAGACGGCGCTGATGTTCCAGGAGCTGAAGCGGCAGCTGGAGGACTCCGGGCTCTTCACGATCACGCTCAAGAGCCGCCCCTGGAAGACCTATGTGGTCGGCTACCAGAAGGGCGAGTACCCCGTGTTCGGCCGCGGCTGGTTCCCGGACTTCCCCGACGCGGACAACTTCATCGCCCCGTTCGTCGGCGAGCACAACGCGCTCGGTACGCCGTATCCGTCCAAGGAGATCACCGACAAGCTGCTGCCCCACTCGCGGGCCGAGAGCGACCGCGCCCAGACGGTCAAGGACGTGGAGCAGGCCCAGCAGATCATGGTGGACGACGCCCGGCTGATCCCGCTGTGGCAGGGCCGGCAGTTCATCGCCGCCAGCGAGGACATCTCCGGCGGCGAGCAGGCCCTCGACCCGTCGACGATCATGATGATGTGGATGCTGCACCGCAAGACCAGCTGGTGAACCGGGCTTCGTGTGCCCGTTGTCAGTGGTCGCCTGTAGGTTCTGAATCCTGCAAGTGACCGCACATCGTGAGGACGTTGACGTGACTGACATCGCCATGCTGCCCGAGTCCTGGCGCGGGGTTCTGGGCGACGAGCTGCAGCAGCCCTACTTCAAGGAGCTGACCGAGTTCGTCGAGGAGGAGCGGGCGAACGGTCCCGTCTACCCGCCGCGAGAGGAGGTCTTCGCCGCGCTCGATGCGACGCCGTACGAGCAGGTCAAGGTCCTGATCCTCGGCCAGGACCCGTACCACGGCGAGGGCCAGGGTCACGGCCTGTGCTTCTCGGTCCGCCCCGGCGTGAAGACCCCGCCCTCCCTGCGGAACATCTACAAGGAGATGAAGGAGGAGCTGGGCCTGCCGATCCCCGACAACGGCTATCTGATGCCGTGGGCCCGGCAGGGCGTGCTGCTGCTCAACGCGGTCCTCACGGTCCGGGCCGGCGAGGCCAACTCGCACAAGGGCAAGGGCTGGGAGAAGTTCACGGACGCGGTGATCCGTGCCGTGGCCTCCCGCCCCGACCCGGCGGTCTTCGTCCTCTGGGGGAACTACGCGCAGAAGAAGCTGCCGCTGATCGACGAGACCCGGCACGTGGTGGTCAAGGGCGCGCACCCCTCGCCGCTGTCCGCGAAGAAGTTCTTCGGCTCCCGGCCGTTCACCCAGATCAACGAGGCGATCGCCCTGCAGAAGCACGAGCCGATCGACTGGCGGATCCCGGACCTGGGCTGAGCGCGAGCGCCCCGCAGGGGCGCGGGGGAACCAACGGCGCCGCCTGACCGGGAATCCCGGCGGCGCCGGTTAGCGTCAGCAGCGGAACACTGACGACAGCCCGGAGGCCCTCGTGACGGAGCGACAGGATCAGGCGGCACCGGACGCCGTGCTGACGCGGATCGGGCAGGTCGTGATGTTGTGCCACGGCGGTGACCGCGAGGAGGCCCGGCGGCGCTTCCTGGAGCTGTGGGCGGAGATCGGCGAGGACGGCGACCCCTTGCAGCGCTGCACCCTGGCCCACTACCTCGCGGACACCCAGGACGATCCGGAGAACGAACTCGCCTGGGATCTCAGGGCGCTGTCCGCGGCGGAGGAGCTGGCCGACGAGGACGCCCCGCCGAGTGTGCGGGGCTTCTTTCCCTCACTCCATCTCAATCTGGCCGCGGACTATGTGAAGCTCGGTCGCGCCGAGGCTGCCCGCAGTTGTCTGCGCCGGGCGCGGGAGGCCGCCGGCGGTCTGGCCGACGATGGGTACGGTGACGGGGTTCGGGCGGCCATCGGGCGGCTGGAGCTGCGGCTGGGGGAGGGCGCGTAGGAGCCCCTCCGGGGCGCCTCAGCGGCCGTAGGTCTGCTCGCAGATCTCCGACTCCGGGCTGTCCGCGCGCCAGCCGCCGTATTTCCTGCCGAGGGCACACACATTCGGGGCCTTGGGGACAGAGGCCGGCACGTTCGGGACGGTGGGGTGCGACCGCTGTGGGCGCTCGCGGTGCCGCGGGGGAGCGTGTGGAGCCGGCGGGGCGACCGGTGGGGCGACCGTCGGGTGGTGGATGACCGAGGGTGCCTCGGTCGGGTGCCGTGGGGCGGGCGGTGCCGGGTGCCTCGGATGACGGGAGGGACCGGTCCTTTCCAGCGCCTCCTGGGCCGGTGCCTGCACGACCCGGGGCTGGGTGCTGCCGTCCGGGCGGGGTGCCGTCGGCAGCGAGGATGTCGTGTCCCGGGGCGGGGCGGGTGTCGCCGGGCGCTGTACCGTCACACAGGCGGAGAGGGCCGAGACGGCCACGGTGACCAGGAGCGCTGCGGTGGTCGTCGGTCGATGCACCCGCGCAACTCTGCTGGGTCGCCCGCCGGCTTGGCAGCAGGGAGCCGAGACCGATGCCCCCGTACGGGTGATCTCGTGGCCCGTACGGGGGATTCCTGGGTATCGGAGGTGACGTTCAGTCGCCGGTGGTGCCGTCGATCCGCTCGCGGAGCAGGTCGGCGTGGCCGTTGTGCCGGGCATATTCCTCGATCATGTGCGTATAGATCCAGCGCAGGTTGAACGGCTCCTCGGTGAACCCGCTCTTGCCCTGGGACAGATCGTCGAGCTCGAAGCCGGCCGCGTTGCGCCGGGCGATCCCGATCTCCGCCTGCCAGGTCGCGTACGCCTCCTGCCAGGTGTCGGCCTCGGTGAGGTGGAACTCGCGGTCCCGGTCCTCGTCGGTGCAGTAGATCGGGCCGGGATCGTCGCCCACCAGAACCTTGCGGAACCAGCCCCGTTCCACCTCCGCCATGTGCCGCACCAGTCCCATGAGGGACAGTTCGGAGGGCGGCACGGACGCGGTCCGCAGCTGCTCGTCGGTCAGTCCCTCGCACTTCCAGGCCAGCGTCGCGCGGTGGTAGTCCAGCCAGCCCTCCAGCATGGTGCGTTCACCGGCGTTCAGGGCGGGCTCTCGGCGTTCGGTCGTCATGCCCCCATCCTCAGGGAAGATCATCCGCCTCCACCAGGGGTTTTCACCGGCCCAGCATCCCCGTGAGCAGTTCCCGCAGGCCCTCGCGGATCTCCTCCAGGCCCGGCACCTCGGCGCTGAACGAACCCGCCGCGCACGAGAACATCAGCCCGTCCGCCCAGGCGACCAGGGAGAGCACGTGCCGGGCGGGGGCGGGCGAGCCCACGGCGGTGAGCATCGCGGCCAGCTGTTCCTTGAAGACGGCGCCGGTGCGGTCGTAGAAGGCCCGCAGTTCGGGGCGGCGGGTGGCCTCCAGGGCGAGTTCGTAGCGGGCGATCAGCAGGTCGCGGGCCTGGGTCAGGGAGCGGTGCACGGCGAGGGCCAGTCCGTCGGTCAGCGCGTCGACTCCGCCGCTCGGATCCGGCATCTCCGCCAGCTCCAGCACCCGGGCCTCACGCTCGGCGTGCCGCCGTACCGCCAGTTCCAGCAGCGCCTGCCGGGTGCGCGCCACGTTCGACGTCGAGCCGAGCGGCAGTCCGGCCGCCTCGTCGACGGCGCGGTGGGTCAGCCCGCGCATGCCGCGCTCGGCCAGGAGGGCGAGGGCGGTGTCGGCGACGAGTTCGGCGCGGGAGGCGCTGGAGGTGCGTACGGACATGAGGTGACCCTACCGGTCGCACTACGGCCGTAGTAAAGTAGCGGGCGGCACTACAGATGTAGTTCCTGTAGTCCATGCAGTCGGATCCGGGAGGGGTCATGGCACAGTCGGACCGCGCGATCGTCATCGGCGGCGGAATCGGAGGCCTCGCCGCGGCGGCGGCCCTCCACCGCAAGGGCTGGGACGTCACCGTGCTGGAGCGGGCCCGTTCCCTGGAGCCGGTCGGCGCGGCCATCTCCCTGGCCCCGAACGCCCTGCGCGCCCTGGACGTGCTCGGTATCGGTGACGAGATCCGCGACCTCGCCGCCTGGCAGGGGGACGGTGGCCTGCGCACACCCGGCGGGCGCTGGCTGTCCCGCTCCAGCGCCGAGGCGGCCGCCGCCCGCTTCGGCGGCCCGCTGGTCCTGCTGCCCCGCGCCACCCTGGTCGACCGGCTCGCCGCCCTGCTCCCGCCCGGTGCCGTACGCACCGCGGCCGCCGCGGCCCTCGCCGACCCCGGCGACGGCCGGCGCCCCGCCCGGGTGAGCACCGGCGACGACGAGTCCGAGGCCGAGCTGGTGGTCGGCGCGGACGGCATCAACTCCCGTGTCCGCGCAGCCCTGTTCCCGTTGCACCCCGGACCCGTGTATGCGGGGTTCACCACCTGGCGGGTCGTGATCCCGGTGCCCGGTGTGGAGTTCGCCTCGCACGAGACTTGGGGCCGGGGCAGCCTCTGGGGCACGCACCCCCTCAAGGACGGCCGCGTCTACGCCTACGCGGCGGCCATGACCTCGGCCGGCGGGCGGGCACCGGACGACGAGAAGGCCGAACTCCTGCGCCGGTTCGGCGACTGGCACGACCCCGTCCCCGCCGTGCTCGCCGCCGCCCGCCCCGAGGACGTGCTCCGGCACGACGTCCACCACATCGCCCTGCCCCTGCCCGCCTACCACTCCGGCCGGGTCGCCCTGCTCGGCGACGCCGCCCACGCCATGCCGCCGACCCTCGGCCAGGGCGGCAACCAGGCCGTCGAGGACGCGGTCGTACTCGCCCACCACAGCGACGACCTCGCCGCCTACACCGCCGCCCGCCTTCCGCGTACGACCGCGATCGCCCGCCAGGCCGTCAGGGTCGCCCGCCTGAACATGACCGCCAACCCCGCCGCCATCGCCGTACGCAACCTCGCGATCGCGGCGCTGTCGAAGGCCGGACCCGCGCTCTTCCTGCGCGGTTTCGACGGTATCGCCGACTGGCGGCCGCCGTATGCTGCCGAGGAGACACACGCGGGCCAGCGATAGGGGAGAGCACGTGAAGGTCGGCTGCATCGGACTCGGGGACATCGCGCAGAAGGCGTATCTGCCGGTGCTCGGCACGCAGCCGGGGATCGACCTGCACCTGCAGACCCGGACGCCCACCACCCTCGACCGGGTCGCGGACACCCTGCACCTGCCCGCCGACCGCCGGCACACCACGCTCGACTCCCTGCTCGCGCAGGGCCTCGACGCGGCCTTCGTGCACGCGCCGACCGTCGCCCACCCCGAGATCGTCACCCGGCTGCTGGAGGCGGGCGTACCGACGTACGTGGACAAGCCGCTGGCCCGCGAACTCGCCGACTCCGAGCGGCTCGTGGCCCTCGCCGAGGAGCGCGGGGTCTCCCTGTTCGTCGGCTTCAACCGCCGGTACGCGCCCGCGTACGCGCAGTGCCTGGAGCACCCGCGCGAGCTGATCCTCATGCAGAAGAACCGGGTCGGGCTGCCGGAGGAGCCGCGCTCGATGATCGTGGACGACTTCATCCACGTCGTCGACACCCTGCGGTTCCTGGTGCCCGGCCCCATCGACGACGTCACGGTCCGCGCCCGCGTCGAGGACGGGCTGCTGCACCACGTGGTGCTCCAGCTCGGCGGGGACGGCTTCACCGCGCTCGGCGTGATGAACCGGCTCAGCGGCTCCACCGAGGAGATCCTGGAGGTCTCCGGGCAGGACACCAAGCGTCAGGTGCTCAACCTCGCCGAGGTGATCGACCACAAGGGCCAGCCGACCGTGCGCCGGCGCGGCGACTGGGTTCCGGTGGCCCGGCAGCGCGGCATCGAGCAGGCGGTCCTCGCCTTCCTCGACGCCGTACGCGCGGGAAAGCTGCTCAGCGCCCGGGACGCGCTGGCGACTCACGAGCTGTGCGAGCGTGTGGTACGAGCGGTTCGGGACCGCTCCGCCGCAGCCTGAGCGTCCGTACGCCCTCCGCGGCACACAGCGCGACCAGCACCAGCAGCGCGCCCTGCACCGGCCAGTCGCCGTAGCGGACGTACGGCGTGCTGCCGCGCGCGAGCGGTACGTCGTACACCTGGGCGGTGCTCGCGTCGGTGCCGAGCCACGGCCCGAGCCGCTGCCCGCCCGGCCCGTACACGGCCGAGACTCCGGTGAGGGTGGCGTGCACCATCGGGCGGCCGGTCTCGGCGGCCCGCAGCGCGGCCAGCGAGGCATGCTGCTCCGGGGCCCAGCTGCCCTGGAAGGTGGAGGTGGCGGACTGCCCGAGCAGGACGTCGGCGCCGTCCTCCGTCAGATGCCGGCTCATGTCGGGGAACGCGGTCTCGAAACAGATCAGCGGGCCGATGCGCAGCCCGTGCCCGACGTTCATCACGACCTGCTCGGTGCCGCGCCCCCGGTCCTCGCCGGCCGCCCTGCCGACCGAGGTGGCCCAGCCCAGGAGCGAGCGGGCGGGTATGTACTCGCCGAAGGGCACGAGCCGCATCTTGTCGTACCGCTCGCCGGTCGGGCCGTCCGGGCCGACCAGCACCGAACTCTTGTAGATGCCGGGCCGGTCGGAGCGGCGGGCGTCCACGTTCACCAGCACGTCGGCGCCGGTCTCGCGGGACAGCGCGGCGATCCGCCGGGCCAGGTCGGGCCGCTCGCCCAGATCGAAGCCGACGCTGGACTCGCCCCAGACGACCAGATCGACGTCCTGCCCGACGAGCCGCCGGGTCAGCTGCTCCTCCCGCGCGAAACGCTTGTCCCCGCTGTCGTGGCCGTCCACGATGCCCGGCTGTACGACGGCGATCCGCACCTGCCCGTCGACCTCCGGGCGCGGCGCCCACGCCCACGCGGCCGAGGTCGCGGCGGCCGTGGCGACCAGCGAGGCCACGGCCGGCACACGGGACTCGCGCACGGATATCAGCGCGGCCACCGCCACGTTGACGGCCACCACCAGAAAGCTGAGCAGCCACACCCCGCCGACCGAGGCCAGCCGCAGCGCCGGCGACACCTGCCACTGGCTGGCGCCCAGCATGCCCCACGGCCCGCCGAGCCCCTGCCAGGACCGCACCAGCTCCACCATCAGCCAGGCCGACGGCAGCACCACCAGCGCGGCGGCACCCCGGCCCGGCGCGGGCCGCTCGCCCAGGAACCGGCGCACCAGCCAGCCCCAGGGCGCCCAGAGCGCGCCGAGCAGGGCGGCGATCAGGAAGATGAACACATGCAGGCTCGGCAGCAGCCAGTGGTGCACGGCCACGAGGAAACCGAAGCCGCCGCTCCAGCCGTCGTACGCCGCGCGGCGCCCGGTCGGGGCCGAGCGGGCCAGCAGGATCCAGGGGACGAGGGCGACGTAGGCGAACCACCACAGCGAGGGCGCGGGGAACGCGAGCACGGGGAGGGCACCGGCGATCGCGGCTACGCCGGAGCGCGGCCACGGGGAGGTCAGCCAGCGGTTGATCGTCCTCATGTGGGCCCTCCCTACCCTGCGCTCATTCCAGTGTGCGCGGTGCGGGCGATCTACGACAGGGGGTGTCGGTGCGCCAGGGGAGGTCAGGGGGACGCAGCCCCCCTTCCTGTCCCTGGAAGGCGCCGCCATTTCTCCTCGACCGTCACTTCGCGCAGGCGCCAGCCCTCCGGGGTGCGCAGGAGCGCGAACTCGTACCGGCCCCCGCACACCAGGTCCGGCGCCGTCGGAGTGCCGTTGCCCGCGAAGCGCATCGGGTTGAGGTAGTCGGCCCGTACCGAGGCGGTGTCGCCGGTGTCGTGCTCCAGGAGGCCGAAGCGCACCCGGCGGTTGACGATCAGGTGCTGGCACATGGCGAACAGCGCCAGGCTCTCGGCGAGCCATGCGGCGATCTGCCGGGCGTCGCCCTCGATGCCGCCGGCCGAACGGTAGTCGGCCCTCCCGTCCGCCGTGAACAACCCTCGATACGCTGTCCAGTCGCCGTCGTCCACCGCCACCGCGTACGCGGTGATCAACTCGTCCACGGCCAGCCGGTCCAGCACCGTAGCCAGCTCTGCGCGCTGCGTCATCGGCACAGTGTTGGGCATGACGGGTGCGGAGCCAAGGGGCGTGCCGTGATATTCGGTCGCTTGGGTACGGCCGGGTAGTTGAGCATGGCGACCATGCGTCAGGTACACACCACCCGGCGCGCACTTGCCGGGTGGCCGACGAGTGGCGGTCAGCCATTCAGCTCGCCTGGCTCGCCCCGCCATTGGCCGGCACAGAACCTTGATCCAGATTCAACCTGAGATCGGAGAGAAGAGCATGATCAAGGTGCTGCGAACGATGGCGACGGGTGTAGCTGTCGGTCTATGGACGGCTGTCACAGCGACTACCGCCCACGCCCAGACCACCGACTACGTGGAACACGTCCGCGCCCTTGACACCGGCCTTCCTGCGGAGACCAGCACGGACACCAACGTCCTGACAGACGTCAAAGGCCTGGTGGGCGCCCCGGTGAGTGTGTAGCAGGACTGCGCGCGCCCGGTCCACCTCTACTCCACCTCGATGCCGTAGTCCCTGAGGAGTTCCTCCAGACCGTCCGTATAGCCCTTCCCGCCGAGGACGAAGTCCCAGTCCCCGTTGGACCTGCGGCGAAAGGAGCCGAGCACCAGGGCCGTCTCGCGGGGCCGGCCGTCGGAGACCTCAAGTCGTCCCAGTTCGTTCATCCCGGGATCGAGAAGGCGGATGCACGCGTCCGTGAAGCCGGAAAGATCGGCGTCCGGATTCACCTCCGGGTCGACGGCGGCCACGAGTACGAACCGGTCGGCCTCGTCCGGCAACCCGTCGAAGGAGACGCGGATCGCGGCTTTGTCGGGTGCGGTGGCGGGGACAGCGCGCACCGAGCCGTTCGGCGTCTGCGGGTTGTTGAAGAAGACGAAGTGATCGTCACTGAGGACCCGGGTGCCACGGCAGACGAGAGCGCACACGTCCAAGGCGACGCTTCCGGTCCACGACATGCCCAGGACGTTGTGATCGCCGGGGACGTTGTGATCGCCGGGCAATCCGGGGTCCGGAACCGTGGGCGCCGACGGTGCCGCCGGTCGGCGTGCACGGTCGCCCAAGCGTCCGCGCAGCCCGTGACGATGCAGCAGGTCGACAAGTTCCGTTCCCGAGATCAGTTCCAGCGGCTTGCCGTCGGCGAAGGCGTGTGAGCCGGGCCCGAACTTCGATGTCGTGACGAGGACGCCTTTGTTGGCGCCGGTGTCTTGCACGGTCCCGTACAAGTCACGCACAGCGGTGGGCGGCACCGTATGGCGGTAGCGCTTCACCTGCACGACGATCTTGCCGCCACGGATCGGCGTCGGGTCCAGCGCGTCGACATCCACCCCGCCGTCGTTCGACCGCTGAGTGGTGACTGCCTGCATCCCCATGGCGCGGAAGACATCGGCAACGAGATGCTCGAAGGCGATCGGATCCATCTCGTACAGGTCGGGTTCGTCTTCGCCGCCGTGCGTGACGACGCGGTTCCCGACGTCCTGGGGCCGGCGACTCGGCCGCACCGACGTGAGCTGGTCGGGGCGGGCCGAGAGCTGCCCGCGCAGTGCATCGGCAAGGCAACTGCCGGCGTCCACTTGCGCCAAGTGCAGGTCACGGAAGGTCGAGCCCGGAGCCATGACGGTTGCCAGGTAGATGTGGCCCGGTCGGCCCGTCGTAGGGTCGTGCCCGTCCACGAACCCGTTCAACGTCACGGACTCCAGCGCCCCCAGCTCATCTGCCGAGAAGAGTTCGTGCAGCACGAGCAGCACGCACTGCGCCAAGACCTCCCGGTACAGGGCTCGACGCTGGCTCACCGGCCGGGGAGTCTCCTTGTCCTGGTCCGCACCGGACATGTACCGAACAGACTTGACCTCGGGGACGACGCCGTAGGCGGGCAGCTCCCAATCCAGCACCAGCTGTCCGGCCGCCGAGTCATAGGCAGCCGTCACCTGACGTGGGAAGTCCTCAGGCCACGCACGTGAGGCGTAGAGAGCGGCGGAGAAGTACTCGACCACGGCGTCGGGATCGCGGCGCCTGACTCCTTCCGTCAGCTCGGCGACTGCGGCGTTGTGCCGCCGCACCTCGGCCAACTGGGCATCGGCCCACCCCTGGTACTCCCGCCGGTACGACGCCAGCTGTTGTTGCCGTTGCACCTCCGCCGCCTGGGCCGCGTGCCAATCCCGCTCGAAACGCGCCCGAGCCTCGTCCTGAGCCTGAGCCCGGCGACTGGCGGTCCAGCCGCCGTGCGTCTGATAGTGATCGAAGTTCGGCATGGGCACGGTCCGCGCCAATGGCCCTGGAGCGAAGGGCTCGATGTCTTCAGGGCGCAGGAGGGAGGAAGCCCTGAAAGCCGGAGCCTGGCAACCCGAGGCGAGAAGGCCTTGCAGGGTCGCAACCTGTGCGTCCAGTTCCTCGGTGCGGCGCAGTGCCTCTGCCTGCCTGTGCTCGCGGTAACTCTGGGCAGCCTGCCGCTGATACGCACGTGCTTGCTGTGCTTCTTGTCTCTGTCGTCTGGCTTCGGCCTCTCTCTGGCGCTGCTGCTGCCTCTGCATCTCAGCCCAGACGCCGACCAAGCCATTAGAGCGACGACTCATGTGCTGCAGGCCCTCCCCAAAGGCGCTTCTGGTGGCACACCGGCTCCAACTCGCCGATGTCGTCGGCGTACACCACGCCGCTGCGGGCGTAGGCCGGCGGCGTCGGGGCGTCGGACGCGTCAGGCCGCCTCGATCACCTCACTGCGGATCGCCACGGCCCACTCGACCACCAACAGCTCGTATTCCGCGCGCTCTTGGGCCGACAGGGTGCCGCCCGCGCGCAGCCACAGTGCCCGGATCTGCTCGTTCACCTCGGCGGCAGACCGTGCGGAACCAGGGGGCAGGGAATCGGGGGACATGCGGACAGCCTAGGGGCAAGGGCTGACACTGCGCTACCGGTCGGCTACACAGAACATATGGGCTTGGTCACCGTCAGCGTCGCCGTCGCCGGATGCCGTGCTGGGCCGCCGGGGCGGGACGGCGAGCGGCCTGCCCCGGCGGTTCCGGCGGTCAGTCGAGACCGCGGCAGGTGTTGGTGGCTCCCGCGCGGGCGATGGACTTGATGCGGTACACCCACTCGGGAGCGACGTCGTCGTAGTCGTTCGGGCTCAGCGGTCCGGCCGAATGGCCGCTGCACTTCGGGCCGTCGTACACGTACCAGCCGTAGCCGGTGCCGTTATACCAGGACCGTGCGCCTTCGCGCCCGACAACGGTGCCGTCGATGTCGTCCTCGTACTTCACGCGGTCCACCACGTCGCCGAACTGGTTGTCCTTGGTGTAGAGACAGAACTCACCGCTGTCGCACACCCCGTCCTTGCTGCCCGCCGGGGCGGCTGCGGGCGGGGTGGCGGCGATGCTCAGCGCGGCCGCCACAGCGGCCGCGAACAGGACCAGGGGCCTTGTGCCGATCTTCACGTTCGTTGACTCCTTCGGTTCGGTGGGAGCTGACGTGCCGAGCGTCGGCCGGGGGCGGCCCGGCCGGAAGCGGTTGTCCGGCGCCGGCCGGTCTTGGCACCGGACAACGGCCCTTGACCTGGGGCAATCCCTTCGAGTGGTTTGGCCCGGCAAGCCCTCCGCGACCGAGCGCGGCGACGGCACAGTCGCCATGAGGAAGCCGAGGAAGCCGAGGAAGCCGAGGAAGCCGAGGAAGCCGAGGAAGCCGAGGAAGCCACGGACGTCGTGGACGTCGTGGACGTCAGGGACGTCGGGGGGCGCGATGGGGTCCGAACCGTCGGAGCGCGGGGCGCCAGAAGCGCCGATCACCTTCGGCGGCGAGCTGCGAAGACTGCGCCGGCGCACGGGCATGTCGCTGGCCGTGTTCGCCAGGGCCGTGCACTACAGCCCGGGGCACATCAGCCGGATCGAGAACGGAGAGAAGCGGCCGAGCGAGGACCTCGCCCGCCGCTGCGACGCACTCCTGGGCGCGGGCGGCGCGTTGCTGGCTCTCGCGGTCGGGCCCGTGGCGGACGTGTGCCCGTATCCCGGGCTCGCCCCGTTCGGCACCGAGGATGCCCGATGGTTCTTCGGCCGCGACCGGGCCCTGGCCGAGCTGGTGTGTCTGCTCGGCGACCGGAGCACCGCCGAGCATCCCGTGATGCTCATCGGGCCGTCGGGCGTGGGCAAGTCCTCCCTGCTGCGGGCCGGGCTGGCCCCGGTGGTGGCACGCGGCGCGCTGCCGGGACGAGCACCGGGGGCCCCGGCCGTACTCTGTCTGACCCCGACCGCCGAGCCCGTGGCCGAGCTGCGCGCCCGTGCGCAGCACCGGCCGCTGGACAGCCACGCACTGCTGATCGTGGACCAGTTCGAGGAGTTGTTCACACTCTGCGGCGACGAGGCCGACAGGGACGCCTTCGCCGACGAGCTCTGCCGGCTCGCGCGGGCGGGCCTGCCCGTGACGGCCGGGGTACGCGCGGACTTCTACGGGCACTGCCTGGCGCACCCGGGGCTGCGCGAGGCGCTCCGTACGCGCTCGCTGCCGCTGGGACCCATGAGCCGCGCCGAGCTCCGGCAGGCGATCACCGAGCCTGCCGCGGCGGCCGGTCTGACTCTGGAGCCGGGCCTGGCCGAGGTGCTGCTGCGGGACCTGGGCGATCACGCGTGCGAGGCCGGTGCGCTGCCGCTGCTGTCCCATGCCCTGCGCGCCACCTGGCAGCACCGGGTCGACGGTGTCCTGGCCGTCGCCGGGTACGAGCGCACCGACGGCGTGCGCGGTGCGGTCGCCGCGAGCGCCGAGCGCGCCTATGCCCGCCTCGGGCGGCAGCAGCGGGAGGCTGCCCGCACCGTACTCCTGGCCATGGTCCGTATCGGTGAGGACACCGCTGACACCCGCCGCCGGGCCGACCGGCGCGAACTGGCCGCGGATGCCGATGCCGGGGCGGTGGTGGCGGAGTTCACCCGGTCCCGGCTGCTCACGGCGGACGCCGACCACGTGGAGATCAGCCACGAAGCCCTGCTGCACGCCTGGCCCCGGCTGAAGGAGTGGATCGACACCGAACGCGGCGGACTCCTCGTACGGCAACGGCTCATGGACGACGCGGCCGCCTGGGAGACCGCGGGGCGGGACACGAGCCATCTGTACGGTGGCACCCGGCTCGCGGCCGCCGACGAGTGGTACACCGTCCACGCCGGCCCGACCGGGACGCTCGAACGGGAATTCCTGACCGCGAGCCGCCGGCAGCAGCGCCGGAGCCTGCGGCGCGCGCGACAGGTGATGGCGGCGCTCACGGCGCTCGCCCTGGTTTCCCTCGTCGCGGTGGGTATCGCGGTGGACCGGGCGCAGGACGCCCTGCGGAAGACGGCCGAGGCCGCCTCCGCCCGGCTGAGCGCCGAGGCCGACGCCGTACGGCCGCTGGATCCCGCCCTGGCCGCCACGCTGGCCGTCGCCGCCCATCACACCGACGACACCGAACGCTCCCGCAGCGCGCTGATCGGCTCGTCCGCGCCGCCGTACGCCACGCGGTACCTCTCCGACGGCCCGACGGTCGTGAAGGCCTGGGGCGCCAGTCCCGACGGACGCCTCCTGGCCGAGGGGACCGGCGAGGGCACCGTACAGATCTGGGACACCCGGTGGCAGCGACCACGTGACCCCGGAATCGTGCGGACGCCGAAGGGGGTGATCACACAGGTCGCGGTGCATCCACGGCACCTGCTGGCGCTGGCCACGGACACCGGTCTCGTGCAGTTGTGCGACCTCTCCGCACCGCGCCGGCCGGCGCCACCGCGGACCCTGCTGCGCGGCACGGCCAAGGTGACCGCGATGGAGTTCAGCACCGACGGCAGCCGCCTGGCCATCGGCGACTGGGACGGAGGGCTCACCCTGTGGGACACCACGAACCCGCGGAGCCCCGTCCGACTGCTGACCCGACGGCTCGGCGCACACGTGCTCGACCTCTCCCTGAGCCGCGATGGCCGCACCCTGGCGACGGTCGAAGGCGACGAGCTGGCCACGGTGTGGGACATCGGCAACCCCGTGCGCCCGGTACCGCACCGCGTACCGCCGACCGGCCGGAACGAGTACCTCCACAGGGTCGCGCTCAGCCCCGACGGACATCGGCTCGCCCTCGGCAGTTACCAGGTCTCGGGTGCCCGGCTGCTGCTCGCACGCGTCACCGACGACGGCAGCCCGGGAACGCCCCGCATCGTCGACGCCGGCCCCCACACGGTGACCGACCTGGCCTTCCGCGCCGACGGCGGCGCGCTGGCCCTCGGCAACGGGGATGCCCTGGTGGACGTCTGGCAGGTCCGGGAGGCCCGCGGGCAGGACGGCCTGGACGCCGTGCGTCGCCTGGAACTGCGCCAGCCAGGAGCGATCGTGGGCCTCGCGTTCGGCCCGGACGGCACCTCGCTGGGCGTCGGGACCCCCACGACGGGCAGCCGCGTCTGGCACCCGCTGCCCCCGCTCGCCGGACACACCGACGCTCTCACCGCCCTGGAACCGGGCCCGCACCGCGACTCGGTGATCACCACGAGCAAGGACGGCACCGCGCTGCTGTGGCGTGTCCCCGCCGACGGGGCGCCGCGCACGGTCGGCACCCCCTTGCGGTGCGCAGGACTTCCCCTCGCCGGGGCCGCGTTCAGCCCGGACGGCCGCATGGTCGCACTCACCACCTTTCCTCCCGGCGACCCCGTGAAGACGGATCCGTCGACGTGGGCGGCCGTCTGTCTGTGGGACATCCACGACCCGGGACGGCCGCGACCGATGGGGGTGGGTCGGGGGCACGTCGGGAACACCATCAATGAGGCCGCGTTCAGCGCCGACGGGCGAACCGTGGTCACCGGTGCCAATGGCAACGACGCCCTCACCCTGTGGGACGTGTCCGACCCCCACGAGCCACACCCCCTCCGCACCCTGCCGCTACGCTCCGTCACCTCCCTGGCGCGCCTCGGTACGTCCTCCGTCCTCGCCGTCGGCAGCAGCGAGACACAGGTGCAGTTGTGGGACATCGGCGATCCGCGGGCTCCCCGCCTGATCACCCGTCTGCGAGGCGCCCCGGACGCGGCCGACCTGGCCGCCGACCGCAACGGCCGTTTCCTGGCGGCCGGTTCCTACGACCAGCGGGCCTACCTGTGGGACGTGACCCACCCCGTCGACCCCGTGGTCCTGCCGTCCCTGGAAGGCCACCGCGGCACGGTCTGGCAGGTCGACTTCGACGCCTCCGGCAAGCACCTGCTGACCACCAACGGCGACTCTCCCGGCCCGGCCAGGATCTGGGACCTGAGCGACCGTTCCCGTCCACGGCAGACCGCGGCGGTCCAAGGCCCGAGCGGCGTCGGCCTCTTCACCGAGTCCGCCGACGGCTTCCTCGTCACCACCTCGTCCGCGGTCCAGCGCTGGTCGACCTCCGCGTCGTCCATCGCCCGGACACTCTGCGCCACGGCGGGCAGTCCCCCGACCAGCGACGAACGAAGGCTCTACGACCTCACGCACATCGACCAGTTGTGTCATGCACGCTGATCAGCCGTGTGAACCGCGGACGCGCGGTTCGCGAGTGCCGCCGCGTTCAGCTCGCCGACTCCGCCGCGTGCGGGCTCAGTACGCCCGCGGCGACCAGGGCGATGATGACGATGCCGAGGGCCAGGCGGTACCAGACGAACGGCATGAAGCTCTTGTGGGAGATCCACTTCATGAACCATGCGATGACCGCGTATCCCGAGGCGAACGCGACGGCCGTCGCGAACAGGGTCGGGCCCCAGGCCACCTGGCCCTCGCTCACCGAGTCCTTCACCTCGAACGCGCCCGAGGCGAGCACCGCCGGGACGGCGAGCAGGAAGGAGTAACGGGCCGCGGCCTCCCGCTCGTAGCCCATGAACAGGCCGCCGCTGATGGTCGCGCCGGAGCGGGAGACTCCGGGGATGAGCGCGCAGGCCTGGCACAGGCCGTAGATCAGGCCGTCCTTGACGCCCAGATCCTCCAGCGTCTTGCGCTGCTTGGGCGCCCGGTGCCGGCCGCCGGTCTCGTCGCGGGCCGCCAGCCGGTCGGCGATGCCGATGACCAGGCCGACGACGACGAGCATGGTGGCGGTGACCCGCAGATCGCGGAACGGCCCCTCGATCTGGTCCTTCAGCGTCACGCCCAGCACCCCGATGGGGATCGATCCGACGATCACCAGCCAGCCGGTCTGCGCGTCGTGGTCCCGCCGCATCGCCTTGTCGGACAGCGACCGGAACCAGGCCGCGACGATCCGGCCGATGTCCCTGCGGAAGTAGATCAGCACCGCCGTCTCCGTGCCGATCTGTGTGATCGCCGTGAAGGCCGCTCCCGGGTCCTTCCAGCCCGAGAACGCCGCGGTCAGCCGCAGATGCGCGCTGGAGGAGACGGGCAGGAACTCGGTCAGCCCCTGGACGAGTCCGAGGACGAGGGATTCAAACCAAGACATGGAGGTACGGCATCCCGTGCTGTCGGGTAAAGAGATGACCAAATGGCCAGGGCAGCGTAGCGGGCGCGGGTGATGGCGAGGAAACGGGGGCCGGTGGCCCTGGCTGGTCCCCGGTGTTGACCGTCCCGGCGCCGCCGCCTACGTTGCAGCGCAGGAGAAAGCGCTTGCTGCATTGATGTTCGCCCGCGTGCCCGCCGTACCGGAGGAGTGCTGAACCCGCCCATGCCGCCCTCTCCCCTCCCACCCGAGCCCCGTTCGCCCCACGCCCCCGACTCCCCTCGCTCTTCCACTCCGTTCACCGGCCGGCGCATCCGGGCCGCCGTCATCGGCACCGGCGCCATCGGGCGCGGCTCCCATCTGCCCGCACTGGACCGGCTCGCGCGGGAGGGCGAGACGGAAGTCGTCGCCGCCGTCGACCTCGACAAGGACGCCGTCGACGCGTTCTGCGCCGGAGCCGGCATCCCGCACGCCTACACCGACCTCGACCGGATGCTGGCCGAACAGCGGCCCGACCTGGTCGGCGTCTGCACCCCGCCGACCCTGCACCGCGCGCAGACCGTGGCCGCGCTGCGCGCCGGGGCCTGGGTGTGGTGCGAGAAGCCGCCGGTGCCCTCGCTGGCCGACTTCGACGCGATCGAGGCGGCGGAGGGTGCCGACGGCGGCCCGTACGCGGCGATCGTCTTCCAGCACCGCTTCGGCTCGGGCGCCGCCCACGTCCGCCGGCTGCTCGCCGAAGGAGCCCTCGGTCGACCGTTGGTGGCGCACTGCCAGACCACCTGGTACCGGGACGCGGCCTACTACGCCGTGCCCTGGCGGGGCCGTTGGCACTCCGAGGGCGGCGGCCCGGCCATGGGGCACGGCATCCACCAGACGGATCTGCTGCTGGACCTGCTCGGGCCGTGGCGCGAGGTCCGGGCCATGGCGGGGCGGCTGGTGCACGACGTCGAGACGGAGGACGTCTCCACCGCGCTGGTCCGCTTCGAGGGCGGCGCCCTCGCGACCGTCGTCAACAGTGTGCTGAGCCCCGACGAGGTCAGCCGCATCCGCATCGACTGCGAGCGCGCCACCGTCGAACTGACCCACCTGTACGGGCACGCCAACGACGACTGGCGGATCACCCCGGCCCCCGGCGTCCCCGCCGAACTGGCCCGGGAGTGGCGGGACTTCGGCCCGGACGTGCCCAGTTCGCACCTGGCCCAGCTGCGGGAGCTGGTCGCGAGCATGCGGGCGGGCCGGCGGCCGCGCAGCAGCGGCGCGGACGGGCGTACGAGCCTGGAGCTGATCACGGCCCTGTACAAGTCGGCGTTCACGGACACGACCGTCCGCGCCGGCGAGATCGGCCCCGGCGACCCCTACTACACCGCCCTGCACGGCGGCGCCCCCGGCTGGGCGCCCGTGGCCGCCGGGGAGGCCCCGGCGTGAGCGGCGGTCTGCGGGTGGTCCACGCGCACGGCGACCGGATCACCGTCTCCGAACCGGCCACCGGCGTCGAGCTGTTCGCCTACGTCTACGGCCCCGAAGCCGCCTGGGAGGCGCCCAGGCCCTATCTCCACCCGGTCCGCACCCTCGCCGGAGCCGTCGTGACCGATTACCGCCCCAACGACCACCGCTGGCACAAGGGCCTGTCCCTGACCGCCTCCCACCTGTCCGGAGCGAACCTGTGGGGCGGCAACACCTATGTGCACGGGCAGGGGTATCTGGAACTGCCCGAGCGGGTCGGTTCGATGCGGCACGCCGGGTTCGACGAGGTCTCGGCGACCGGGGGCCGGGCGCTGATCGCCGAGCGGCTGACCTGGCATCCGTACGACGGCGAGCTGTGGGCCGAGGAGGAGCGGCGGATCGAGGTCCACGACGTCGACCCGGACTCCGGCTCCTGGGCGCTCACCTGGACCAGCGCGATCACCAACCGGCGCGCCGAGCCGCTGCTCTTCGGCAGCCCGACCACCGCCGGGCGTGAACTGGCGGGCTACACCGGCCTGTTCTGGCGCGGACCGCGCGCCTTCCGGGAGGGGCGGATCACCGGCCCGGTGGGGGAGGGGCCCGCGCTGATGGGCACCCGGGCGCCCTGGCTCGCGTACTCCGGCGAACACGACGGCGGCGACGGCCACGCCACCCTCGTCTTCGCGCACGCCCCGGAGAACGACCACTCCGGCGCGCGTGGGACCCACCCCGCGCACTGGTTCGTCCGTAACGAGCCCTTCGCCGCCGTCGCCCCCTCCTGGTCCTTCTTCGCAGAGCTGGAGCTGGCCCCCGGCGACACACTCCGCCGCCGCTACCGGGTCGTCGTGGCGGATGGCGCCTGGCGGCGGGAGGACGTGGTCGAGTACCTGGAGGTGCATGCGTGGTGAGCACCGGGGAGTTCACGGGTCTGCCGGGCGGGGTCGCCGTGTCCCGGCTGTGCGTGTACGACTGGCCCGCCGCCGACGGGGTGCGCGGCGGAACTCCCCATGTGCATCTGGCCTGTTCGGAGGCGTACGTCGTCACCGGCGGCCGGGGCGCGGTCCAGACGCTCGGCGCGTCCGGGTACGCGGTGACCCCGCTCGCGCCCGGCACGGTCGCCTGGTTCACGCCGGGCACGGTCCACCGGCTGGTCAACGAGGACGATCTGCGCATCACCGTCCTCATGCAGAACGGCGGGCTGCCGGAGGCCGGGGACGCGGTGCTCACGCTGCCGCCGCAGTACTTGGCCGACCCGGAGGCATACGCTGCCGCGACGACGATCCCGGCCGACGCCCCGGAGGCCGAGCGGGAGCGGATCGCCCGCGCCCGGCGTGACCTGGCCCTGGAGGGCTACCAAGCCCTGCGGGCCGCTCCTGGCCCCGAGGCGCTGGCCGCCTTCCACCGGGCCGCCGCCGCGCTCGTACGGCCCCGGGTCGCCGAGTGGCGTCGGCGCTGGAGGAGTGGTGCGCTGGCGGCGGCCGAGGCCACCGGCCGGCATCTGGACCGGCTGGCGGCGGGAGACGCGGCCCATCTCGCCGGGGCCGTCGTACGGGCCGAGCAGCCCTTCGAACGGGGGCGGTTCGGGATGTGCGGCCGACTCGATGTGTACGGCACGCCGCTGCACGTGCCGCGATAGGCCGTCGAGCGCCTGCGGCCTCGTCGTGGTCGCTCGCGCCCACGCGGTGGAGCCGCATGTCGATACGGCCCCGCGCCCCTTCGGGGCGCTGTCACGCCGCCGTAGGTCCGGTGCGCGTCCACCCCGGCGCCTGCGGGTGGGCCGTCAGGTCCTCGTGGCGGACCTCCTCGCCGCAGGCCCGGCACGTGATGACCGGGACCAGATCGTTGCCGCAGCTGTGCTCGACGGCCATGGGTAGGTCGACGCCCCTGCGGATGTGGCGGTCGCCCCACTCCTTGAGTGTCATCAGGACCGGCTCCAGCTCCAGGCCCGCCTGCGTGGCCCGGTACTCGAAGCGCTGCGGGCGCTCGCTGTAGACCCGCTTGGTCAGGATCCCGGCGTCCACGAGCCGGCGCAGCCGGGCGGCCAGGATGTCGCGCGGGGCGCCGATGTTGCGCACGAGCTGATCGAAACGGCCGTTGCCCAGGCACACCTCGCGCAGGACGAGCAGGGAGTACTTCTCGCCGACCAGCGCGAGGGCGTCGGCGATGGAGCAGGGGCGCGGGTCTTTCGTGGCGGCCATGAGAGCCAGTCTAGCGGAGGGTTTGATTTTCCAACCTGGCCCGCTATGGTGAGTTTGGATTTCCTACTCACTGGTAGCTGCCACAGCCCGCCGCCCGGCGCGCTGTGGACAGCCACGCGGCCAAGGAGGCCCCGCCATGCGCGACGCAGTGATCGTCGAAGCCGTACGCACCCCCATCGGCAAGGGCAAGCCGAACGGCTCCCTCGCCCACGTCCACCCCGTGCAGCTGCTCGCCCATACCCTGCGCACCCTGGTCGAGCGCTCCGGCGTCGACCCCGCGCTGATCGACGACGTCATCGGCGGCACCGTCGACCAGGTCGGCGAGCAGGCCATGAACACCACCCGGTACGCGGTCCTCGCCGCCGGCTTCCCCGAGACGGTCCCGGCGACCACGGTGGACCGCCAGTGCGGCTCCTCGCAGCAGGCCGTGCACTTCGCCGCGCAGGGCGTCATCGCCGGCGCCTACGACCTCGTGATCGCCTGCGGTGTGGAGTCGATGAGCCGGGTGCCGATGTGGTCCAACGTGCCGGAGGGCAAGGACCCGTTCGGGCCCGGCGTCGCCGAGCGCTACCCGGAGGGACTGGTCCCGCAGGGCATCAGCGCGGAGCTGATCGCCGCCAAGTGGTCCCTCACGCGGGAGCGGATGGACGAGTTCGCCGTCTCCTCGCACCGCAAGGCAGCCGCGGCCTGGGACCAGGGCCTGTTCGACAGCGAGATCGCGCCGCTGGACGGCGTCGCCCGCGACGAGTGCGTCCGCCCGGGGAGCACCCCGGAGATCCTCGCCGGCCTCAAGCCCGCCTACTACGACCCCGGCTTCGCCGAGCGCTTCCCGCAGATCGAGTGGAACGTCACCGCGGGCAACGCCAGCCCCATCAACGACGGCGCCTCCGCGGTCCTGATCACCTCCAGCGAGACCGCGGCCCGCCTCGGCCTGCGCCCGCTGGCCCGCCTGCACAGCTTCGCCGTCACCGGCTCCGACCCGCTGCTGATGCTCACCGGGGTGATCCCGGCGACCGAGAAGGTGCTGCACAAGGCGGGGCTGAAGGTGTCCGACATCGACCTGTTCGAGGTCAACGAGGCGTTCTCCAGCGTGGTCCTGGCCTGGCAGCAGGAGACCGGCGCCGACCTGGCCAAGGTCAATGTGCACGGCGGCGCGATCGCCCTCGGCCACCCGCTCGGCGCCAGCGGCACCCGGCTGACCACCACCCTGGTCCACGCCATGCGCGAACGCGGCGCCCGTTACGCCCTGCAGACCATGTGCGAGGCGGGCGGACTGGCCAACGCGATGATCCTCGAGGCCGTCCGGCCCGTGTGACCCTTACCGGCCGCGCAGGTGATGGCGCTTGCGCCAGGCCACCACCGCGCCCAGGAGCGCCGGTACGGCGATGCAGGCCATCGCGATCAGGAAGGCGGGGGACGTCGGTGTCGAGGCGCGGGCGCCGGCGACCGCGTAGGCGGCGGTGTTCGGGACCGACCCGACGGCTGTGGCCAGCAGAAACGGCCACCAGCGCATACGGGAGACGGCCGCGCAGTAGTTCGCCACCCAGAACGGCACGCCCGGGAAGAGCCGGGCCGCCAGCATCGACCGGAACCCGTGCCGGCTCAGCTGCCCGTCGGCCGCCTTCAGCCAGCGTCCCCGCAGCAGCGGGCGCAGCGCGTCCTGCCCGAGGAGGCGGCCCAGCCCGAACGCCGCGCCCGCCCCGAGCACCGTGCCCGCCAGTGACGTGGCCAGCCCCAGCTGCGAGCCGAACAGCGCGCCCGCCGCGAGGTTCAGCAGGGGCCGCGGTACGAACGCCACGCTGCACAGCCCGTACGCCCCGGCGAACACCACGGCCGCCGCGGCCCCGCCGAGCTGCGGCGGCCAGCCGTGGGTCAGCAGCCGCTGCGGCTCGAAGAGCAGCACACCCGCCCCGGCGCCCGCGAGCAGGGTGAGCAGCAGGGAGAGCCGGGCGTAGGGGGACAGGAACGCGCGCGTGCAGCGGGCGGCGAATCCCACCCGGGGCAGGGCTGCCACGGGTACGACGAGCTCCGTGGCGGCGGCCCGGGGAGAAGCCGTGGCGGTGCCCCCAGAGCGGTTGGTGGCATCGAGCACGTGACCCCCTAGAAGAAACCGGCTTCCAGGCATCATAGGGAGCCGTCCCGCAAGGGGGAGCCGGCCGGTGCCGCTGGGGGCGGGGCCTGCTCAGGCGGGGGCGGAGACGTCGGTCGCCGGCCGGCGGCGTTCAAGAACGCGAGCGATCCGGCGTTCGAGCCCCTCCCGGCACTCCGGCCACTCCGCCGCGGTGATCGAGAAGATCGCGGAGTCACGCAGCCGACCGTCCTCGCCCGGCACCCATGACCGCGACCAGTTCCGCAGCACGCCCTCGAACCGAGCGCCCGACTTCTCGATCGCGGCCCGTGAACGACCGTTGCGCGCGTCGGTCTTCAGGTCGAGGCGTGCCACCCCCCAGTTCTCGAAGGCGTGCCGGAACAACAAGTACTTGGCCTCGGTGTTCACCCCGGAGCCCTGGGCCGACGCCGCGAGCCAGGTGAACCCGACCTCGACCGCGCACAGCCCGTCTCCTGCCGGCCACAGCCGCGGATCCCAGTAGGCCGTGGCCCCGACCGCACGCCCCGACGCCCGGTCCACCTGCGCGTACGGGGCGAGCTTCCCGGCGGCGGCACGCTCGAGCTGGACCTCGATGTACCGGTCGACCTCGGCCGCCGTGGGCACCCAGGTGAACCGGTACGAGCCGCGGTCCTCCTCCGCCGCCACCGCCAGGTCCGCCGCGTGACGGTGGTCCAGAGGCTCCAGCCGCACCAGCGCGCCTTCCAGAACCGGTCCTTCCAGGATGAAACTCATCGATCGCCACTCCCGCGTCAGCTCAGGCTCGTACCAAGCCCGCAGCGTTCCAGAGCCCTCGCCTCGTGTCGCGCGAAATTCGTGGCGGAGCGGTCGCCGCCGGCACGGACGCCTGGATCACCGACGCCGGAGGAGCACCCGCCTCAACTCGCCCACAACCGAAAACCATTCGACGCCGCAGAAGCCGTCGGCGATGATCGACGGCATGTTCCGGTACGCCTTCCTCCTCGCAGCATCCGCAGTCGCGGATGCGCCGAAGGCTGCCGTCCTGATCCTCGTCGCCGCTGTCGACGGCGCCCGAAGCTGACCCTCTCCGGAACGTCCGGCGGACCCCGCAGGGGGAGGGTCGGCCAGTCCTCGGGGTCCCGCACTTCTTCACACGGCTGAGAGGCTTCGAGGTACAGCCATGTCCAAAACCGCCTACGTGCGCACCAAGCCGCACCTGAACATCGGCACCATGGGTCACGTCGACCACGGCAAGACCACCCTGACCGCCGCCATCACCAAGGTCCTCGCCGAGCGCGGCACCGGCACGTTCGTGCCGTTCGACCGCATCGACCGGGCCCCGGAGGAGGCCGCCCGCGGCATCACCATCAACATCGCGCACGTCGAGTACGAGACCGACACCCGGCACTACGCCCACGTGGACATGCCGGGCCACGCCGACTACGTCAAGAACATGGTCACCGGCGCCGCGCAGCTCGACGGGGCGATCCTCGTCGTCTCCGCGCTCGACGGGATCATGCCGCAGACCGCCGAACACGTGCTGCTCGCCCGGCAGGTGGGCGTCGACCACATCGTCGTCGCGCTCAACAAGGCCGACGGCACGGACGACGAGGAGCTCATCGACCTCGTCGAGCTGGAGGTCCGCGACCTGCTCACGGCCCAGGGTTACCCGGGCGACTCCCTACCGGTCGTGCGGGTCTCGGGGCTCAGGGCGCTGGAGGGCGACCCGCGCTGGACGGCGTCCGTCGAGGCGCTGCTCGACGCGGTGGACACGTACGTGCCGATGCCGGAGCGGTACCTGGACGCGCCGTTCCTGCTGCCGGTGGAGAACGTGCTCACCATCACCGGCCGGGGCACGGTCGTCACCGGCGCGGTGGAGCGGGGGACGCTCCGCCTCGGGGACCGGGTGGCGGTGCTGGGCGCCGAGACGGAGACCGTGGTCACCGGCCTCGAGACCTTCGGCAAGCCGATGCAGGAGGCGCAGGCCGGGGACAACGTGGCGGTGCTGCTGCGGGGTGTGCCGCGGGACGCCGTCCGGCGGGGGCATGTCGTGGCGGCTCCGGGGAGTGTCGTGCCGGCCCGGCGGTTCTCCGCGCGGGTGTATCTGCTGTCGGGGCGCGAAGGGGGTCGTACGACGCCGGTCGCGACCGGGTACCGGCCGCAGTTCTACATCCGTACGGCGGACGTGGTCGGGGACGTCGACCTCGGCGAGGTGGCTGTCGCCCGGCCCGGGGAGACGGTGGAGATGAGTGTCTCGCTGGGGCGTGACGTTCCGCTGGAGCCGGGGCTCGGATTCGCCATCCGTGAGGGTGGGCGGACCGTTGGAGCCGGGACCGTGACCACGGTGGAGTGAGGCGGGTGGGCGTGGGGGACTGCCGGCGCGTTGTGGCTGGTCGCGCAGGTCCCCGCGCCCCTTACGGCCCACTGTCACCAGGCACAATGGAGGGGTGAACGAAGCCATACCGGTCACCCGCGCCACCGATCACGGCACCGCCAAGCTGATGCCCGACGTCGACCGGGCGCGGGCCTGGCTGCTCACCGTCGACGGGGCGCCGCAGTCGTACGTCGATCTCGATGAGCCGGCGCATCTGGAGTTCGAGTACGCGCGGCGGCTCGGGCATGTGCTGGATGTCGTGGCCGAGGCCGGGCGGGCGCTGGACGTGGTGCACCTGGGCGGGGGTGCGCTGACGCTGCCCCGGTACGTGGCGGCCACCCGGCCCGGCTCCCGGCAGGACGTCGTCGAGGCCGACCGGGGGCTGCTGGAGCTGGTCACCGAGCGGCTGCCGCTGCCGGAGGGCTCGGGCGTCACGCTGCACGCGGCCGACGCCCGGGCCTGGCTGGAGACGGCGCCGGACGACTCGGCCGACGTGCTGATCGGTGACGTGTTCGGCGGGTCCCGGGTCCCCGCCCACCTCACCACGCTCGCCTACGCCCGCGAGGCCGAGCGGGTCCTGCGGTCGGACGGCGTGTATCTGGCCAACCTCGCGGACGCGGCGCCGTTCGCCTTCCTGCGGTCCCAACTGGCCACGTTCGCCCGGTACTTCGCGGAGCTGGTGCTCATCGCCGAGCCGGGCGTGCTGCGCGGACGGCGGTTCGGCAACGCGGTGCTGGCCGCCTCGCACCGGCCGCTCGACATCGCCGCACTGGCGCGGCGCACGGCGGCGGATGCGTTTCCCGCACGGGTCGAACACGGTGCGGCCGTAAGGGAGTTCACCGGTTCCGCCCGGCCCGTCGAGGACGCCGACGCCGTCCCGTCACCCGAGCCGCCCGACGGGGCGTTCGGCATCGGCTGACGCCTGGCCGTCGACGCGGCATGTCGGCGCGGCCCGGTGAGTCATCTTCCAAAGACTGTGTGACGGATTTCCCGATTGCGTTCCTCGATCCAGTCGCGCATCATTGCGAGGTCTACGAGTAGCCAGATGAATACAGCGCCAAGGAACACGATGCCGACGAATATAAAGCTTCCGATGGCGCCCAAAACGAAGAGAATCAGGTATAGCCACCACAGTGGCTTCCCGGCGTAAATTCGGTGCAACCCAATGGGGAAACCTATAGCCGCTGCCACATACCCAGTGAGTACCGTCAGCTTCCGGGAATCGTATTCTGCGTACATGGCACCCAGCGTGGCCATCGCGGGAGAGGTCTCAGCAGCAGCATTCTGTGGGTGACCGCATTCTGGGCAAAAGGCGGTAGTAGGGGCTATCGCTGTTCCGCAGTTGGCGCACTTAGTTCCATCTGTCATCATTCACCAGACCCCTCATGCGGGAGCGCGCCTCTCACCTGTGGGGAGGGGCCCCTACCAGATGCAAGGGCTAATGATCTTCCTTGCTTCTATAGTGCGCCATCGAGGTCTCTGCTGCATCTGCAGCCCCTTATCGGAGTGGCCGGTTCTGAGCGTGGCGCGATCGGCAGTTCGTCCTGCTCGTCTGCGCACGGGTCATTTCCGTGCTGCCCTGTACGCCCCGGCGATGGACGGCCTTGTGCCACTGGTCGTGCCTGCACACCGTCTGCAACAGGCCAACGGGCTGCTGCGGGTGGGCACCAATGGCTCCCTGCTGTTGGGCCTGGCGCTGTCCGGGGTGGCGGCGCGGGACTAGCCGCCCGTGTGCGGGTACCGTCCCATTCTGACGGCCGTGTTGTGCACTTTTCCGGCCGCCGTGCCGATCGCTCTGCTCAGCGCCGAAGCTCCCGTATGGCTGATCGCCACGGGTTCGGCTCGCTGGCGTTCGCCCCGCTCGGACTGCTGATTGCCGGACCTATCGGCGCCGCCGTGGGCACCAGCCAAGCCTTGGCCGGCTGTGCAGCTTTGATCGTCCTGGCGACCACGGCCGCCCTTCTCGCACTGCAGGTGCGCAACCTGCCTGCCGTGGCCGATGTCTCTTCCGGCACGGCGTCTTCGGCGGGGGGAAGACGCAGAGTGTGCCGGCGAGGAGCAGGCGGCGGGGTTTCCCGCGGCCGATGGACTCCCGTCGGCCGTTGCGGAGATCGGCCGGCATGCCCTCGCCGGGTGTGCGCCGCGGGATGTGACTGACGTCGAGGCAGGATCGCAGGGCGCCGACGAGGGCGGCTCCGTCGAGTGCGAGCACCCAGCCGGGGCCGACGCTGCTGCGGTGAGCGGGAACACCACCAGCGGCAGGGTGCACGCCCCGGCGACGAGTCCCACGTCCCCGCCGTCGCCGCCCGCGTCCGGCAGGGAGTAGGTGCGGCCCGCCCAGGAGGGTCTGCGCGGGCCGTGCGGCTCACTGGTTCGTCGGGGTTCCGTGCAGCCGTACCGTGCTGAGGACCTTCAGGACGGTGGCCTTGGGCACCTCGTCGTGCACGCCCGTGGCCCCGAAGAAGTTGAACGACACGTAGTCGTGGACCGAGTTCTGGAAGCCGAAGGTGAGCGCCTTGCCGTCGGAGACGCACTTGCCCTTTTGCGGCGTGTGGGTCGACTGGGCCCATGCGTAGCTGCCCTTGATGCCCGACGCCGTGGTGAAGGACGTGGCCTTCTTGTCCCAGGAGATGCTCTTCTTGTCGGGCTGGGTGTAGCCGCCGTAGACCCACCAGGCCGGCGTGTTGATCGCGATCTGGTCCGTGTCCTTGGCGCCGCTGGCGCCCTTGACGCCCGCGGCCCCCAGCTCGGTGTCCTCGGTCCGGCCGTCCTTGTCGTCGTCGGAGGTGCACCACTTCGGCTTGTACTCGGCGATGCCCGACATCGTGATGCCCTTGTCCGACTCGCTCTTCGGGAAGTCGAAGCCGATGGCGATACCCGGCGACTGGACCTCCCAGTCCGCGGGCACGTCGTAGGCGACACCCCACTTGGAGTTCACCACGACCTTCCAGCCCGGAATGGTCGGCTTCTCCGTATTGGTACCGCGCGGATCGTCGGTCGCCGACGAGGAGGCCGTGGACTGGGAGGTCGGTGACTGGCTCGCGTGCTGCCCGCCCTTGCCACCGCCGGCCTGGTCGTCCTTGCCGCCCTTCTTGCCGAGGACGAGATAGCCGGTCACGGCGGCGGCGACCACGACCGCCGTGGCCGCGACGATCGCGATCAGCTTGGTGCGGCCGCCGCCCTGCGGAGGCTGCGGGACGGGCATGGTGGGCGGTTGCGGCTGCCCCCACTGCGACTGCTGGCCGTACTGCCCGCCCTGCGGATACTGCTGGTATCCGGGCTGCTGGTACGGGTTCGGCTGCTGGTAACCCGGCTGCTGGTACGGATTGTGCTGCGGGTTGTTCTGTCCGGAGTTCCCCGGGTTCTGCGCGCCCCCTGGCGGCTGCTGATCTGGCCACATGGCCCGTAACCCTAGTGCGGTCCCGGACACGATTCGGTCACCGGCCCTCTTCAGGGTCGTAGCGATACGTCGAAGCGGTCAGCGGGCGAGCGGCGGTCCGTGCTGGTCAGATTCTGCTACTCGTGAGTAACATGGCGCCATGAGCGCAGACCAGATGTCGATCGGCGAGATGCTCGCCGCCACCGTGCCCATGGCCCGGACGCTGAACCTGGAGTTCCTGGAGACCACTCCGGACCAGGCGGTGGTGTCACTGCCGGATCAGGGCGCCTATCACAACCATGTGGGCGGGCCGCACGCCGGTGCGATGTTCACGCTCGGGGAGTCGGCCAGCGGGGCCATCGTGCTGGCCGCCTTCGGGGACCAGCTCTCGCGCGCTGTGCCGCTCGCCGTGCGTGCGGACATCGCCTACAAGAAGCTGGCGATGGGCGCCGTCACCGCGACCGCCACGCTGGGCCGTCCGGCCGCCGAGGTCGTCGCCGAACTGGACGCCGGGGAGCGCCCCGAGTTCCCGGTCGCGATCGAGATCCGGCGCGCGGACGGCGCCGTGACGGGCGAGATGACTGTCGTCTGGACGCTGCGCCCCAACGCCTAGGCGCGGCAGCGAGGATGAGAGGGGCTGCTCGGTCAAGGGCCCCTCTTGTCGAACATGTGCCCCTCTTGTCGGGCATGTGCCGCTCTTGTTGAACATGTGCCGCACTATGCGGCCCGGCGTCCCTCCCGGCTGCCGGTGGCGTCGTCGTCCTCCAGGTCCGCCACGAACTCCTTGAACCAGCCGGTGAATTCGGGGCCGAGGTCCGGGCGGGCGCAGGCCGGCCGGACCACCGTGCGCAGGTAGTCGGCCTTGTCGCCGGTGTCGTAGCGCAGGCCGCGGAAGACGACCCCGTGCACGGCGCCGCCCGCGGCGAGGTCCTGGAGGGCGTCGGTCAGCTGGATCTCGCCGCCGCGGCCCGCCGGGGTGCGCTCCAGGGCGTCGAACACGGCCGGGTCGAGGACATAACGGCCGATGACCGCGTACCGGCTCGGCGCGGTCCCGGGCGCCGGCTTCTCCACCAGCCCGGTCACCCGTACGACGTCGTCCTCGCCGGCCGGCTCCACCGCCGCGCAGCCGTAGAGGTGGATCTGCGCCGGGTCGACCTCCAGCAGTGCGACCACGCTGCCCGCGTACCGCTCGCGGACCTCCAGCATGCGGCTCAGCAGGGTCTCGCGCGCGTCGATCAGATCGTCGCCGAGGAGGACCGCGAACGGCTGGTTCCCGACGTGGTGGCGGGCGCACAGCACGGCGTGGCCGAGCCCCAGCGGGTCGCCCTGGCGGATGTGGTGGATGTCGGCGAGCCGCGCGGGATCGCGTACGGCGTCCAGGCGCACCGTGTCGCCCTTGGCCGCCAGTGCCTGCTCCAGTTCGAAGGCGTGGTCGAAGTGGTCCTCGATGGCGCGTTTGTGACGGCCGGTGACCATCAGGATGTCGTCGAGACCGGCCGCGGCGGCCTCCTCGACCACGTATTGGATGGCGATCATGCGGCCCATGCTGGGGGGCGCGGATGAGAGGACGCCCGGAGAAACATGGGAACCGGCTGTGAAGTGATACCGCCGGTAACTGTTGTGTAATTCACCGACTTTGAGGCCGAGTCAATCGCACTTCTTGTTTCCTGTGAGTCGCGTGTGCGAAGGTGATCCTCCCCGCGGGAGGGCCAAGGTGGGCGTCGTATGCCCAGGCCGGCCCTTTAGGTATGTACCAGATCCAGGTGTGCACCACATGGCACTGCTTTCCGACAGGACGGCATTTCACGTGCGGTCCTGCGGCTGGAAGGAAATGGTTCCGTGCAGTCCCCTTACCCCCCACGCCCGCCGTATCCTCCGCTGCCCGGTTCGCCCGGGGAGTCCGACCGCAATCTCGTCTCCTGGCTCGGCGGCCCCCACCCCGCCCGCCATCACGCCGTCGCCCTGCTGCTGGCCCGCCACTGGCGAGCCGCCCGTGACTACGCGATCGTCTGTCTGGCCTCCGCCGGACCCACGGCCCAACTCGTGGCCACCGCCGCCTTCCACGAGGTCCTCGGCCGGATGGCGGGCGGAGTGATCGGCGGCGCCCTGCGCCCGCAACTGCTGGTCGCCGTCCGCGACATGGTCCGCGCCTGGGCGGCGGACGACGTGGCCTGTGCGACTCTGCCGGAATTGCGCAAACCCACCGGTGGTCGCGGACTGCGCGCGACAAATCCCGGAACGCCGGAAAGAAGGCAACTCGCCGAACGCGCATTCCGGGCTCTTCCCGGCGCCTCGCAATGCCTTCTGTGGCACGCCGAGGTCGAAGCCGAACCCATAAACATACCCGCTGGTCTGCTGGCGGTCGACCCCGCCACCGCGACGGCCGCCCTGGAGCAGGCGCGCGAGCAATTCCGCGCGGGTTGCGTACGCGCCCACCGGGAACTCGCGCCCACCAAGGAATGCCGCTTCTACAACCGGCTCCTGGACGTCCCCATGCGCCGTGGCGGCGCCCTGCTGCCGGATGTGCGCCGGCATCTGACGGTCTGTGCGTACTGCCGGCACGCCGCGGAAACCTTCGCGCTGTTCGACGACGGCCTCGGCCTCCTGCTCGCCGAGACCGTGCTCGGCTGGGGCGCCCGCCGCTATCTCGACTCGCGCCCCGGACACGGCGCCGCCGAGGAGCCGCCGCCCGCGCCGGAGCCCGGCCGGGCGGGAGCGGCGGCCGGAGGCAGGCATCGCACCGGGCCCAACAGCCGCCACCGCAAGGCCGTCGTCATCGGCGTAGGACTCACCTCGCTCGCGCTGCTCGCCACCGTCCTCGTGGCCAGAAGCTGGTCCGATGACAACGGTGTCCCCACGCCCGGCGCCACCTGGGGCGCCCCCGCCGGTCACACCACCCGGCCGGGCGGCACCGGCACCTGGGCCGTCACCTCCCCCTCCGCCGCCTCGGCCGGCGACCCCGTCGAGATCGCCCACGGCAGCCTGCGCGGCCTCGCCTCCGGGCGCTGCCTGGAGGTCGGCGGGGCCGGCGTCCAGGCGGGCGCGGGGGTCGGGCTCGCGCCGTGCTCGTCCGCCGCCTCGCAGCAATGGTCGTACCAGGACGACGGATTGCTGCGCAGCGCCGCCGACCCGTCCCTGTGCCTGGCCGCCGACCCCGGGACGAAGAGCGTCCTGCTCGCCGGGTGCGTCGTACCCGCCGGAGAGGTGACGTACGACTTCACGGTGCGCGGCGAGATCCTGCTCCGTCGGCACGAGGACCTCGTGCTCGCTCCGGGCTCCGACAGTTCCTCCGCCCGTGTCGGGCTGGTACGGCGCGATGGTTCGACGCGGCAGCGCTGGGTGCTGGAGCCGGGTGCGGACGGGGTACGGCGGCCGGAATCGGCGCCGGGCGGGGCGGGTGTTCCGGGGGTTCCCGGTGCCCCGGGAGGTGCGGGGGTTCCTGGGCTTCCTGGAGGCCCTGGTGCTCAGGGCGGGGCGGACGCGCCCGCCCGCGGGGGGCCGGAGGACGGGGGCGGCGGGCCCGGGCAACCGGGGAAGCCGGGGAACCCGGGTGAGGCGAACGAGACCCGGATCGCTCAGGTCCGTGCCGGGCACGAGCGGCGGCGGGGCGGTTCCGGGTCGGCCGGCGTGGTGGCGCGCGTGGCGCGTGTGGTGCCCGCGGTGCACGGAGTGCGTTTGGTGCACGTGGTGCGCGGAGGGGGTTCGGTGCACGTGGTGCGCGGAGGCCTCCCGCCGGTCACCGACCCGGCCGCCGCCGTGTCCGCGACCGGGCGGACACTGCTCCACTGACGTGTCGTGGGGCGCCTGGACGCGTTCGAGCCACGGGGCCGAAGTCATGCGGAATTTACAGACTTCGAGCGGATGTCCCGGCGCGTTGCTGCCGGGTGAGTGCGCGGTGAATGAGGCGGGCGGTTTGCCGGAGTTGTGGTGGTGCGGCGCGTGGACCCGGGCGGTCCCGCGCCCGCACACGTGAGGGGGAATGACCGCGTTTCCCAGTCCTTGCGGGGAATTCGGCCCACTGGCCGAATCGATGTCACCGGCCGTGAAAAGGGCGCGGCGTTATTGACCCGTGAGTAAGCCAGGGCTAGTTTCCGGTGCCCTCGCATCAGATCGTTCCGCCGCACACCCCCCACCGTGCAGTCTCGCCGATCGTGCCGGAGCATCATGACCTCGCCTGTGCGCGTCCATGACCTCGTCCTGTGCCTCACCCCGTTCGGAGAACCCGATGCCGGGCTCACCGCCGCCGCCTGCGCCGCCGGTGCGCTCGGCATCCTCGACCTCGGCACCGGCGACCGAAGGTCCCGAGAGGAGCTGTCCCGGCTGATACGGGCCGCCCCGGGGCCCTTCGGCGTACGGGTGACAGGGCGCTGCACCCTGGCCCCGGCCGACGTCGGCGACGCCCCCGACACGGTGGTCCTCACGCCGGACGCGACCTGGATCATCCCTGAACTCGCCTACCGCTACCGGGTGTTGGCGGAGATCACGGACATCGGGCAAGCGCGCACCGCCGTACACGCCGGTGCCCGAGGGCTGATCGCCCGGGGCGCTGAAAGCGGTGGCCGAGTCGGCGAACTGAGCACCTTCGTGCTGCTGCAACAGCTGCTGGCTGAGCCGGAGTTGGGACACATCCCGGTCTGGGCCTGCGGCGGCATCGGGCCGCGTACGGCGGCGGCAGCGGTGGCCGGCGGTGCCACCGGGGTCGTCCTGGACAGCCAGCTGGCCCTGCTCGCCGAGTCGGGGCTGCCCGAGACGGTCCGGTCGGTGCTGCGCTCCCTGGACGGCTCGGAGACCGTGGTGCTCGGCGGCCACCGGGTACTGCGCCGCCGGGGCCCGGACGCCCCGCACCCGCCGGCCGACGACCCCGAGGCGGTCGCGTCCCTGCTCGGCGCCGACGACCTGCGCCGCCGACTGCTCCCCGTGGGCCAGGACGGCTTCCTCGCCGCCCGGTTCGCCGAACGGTACGGGGACGTACGGCGGGTGGTGCGGGAGGTGTCGGCGGCGGTGCACGAGGTGGCCGACGGCGGCTCGGCGTCGGAGCCGGGCCCTGGGTCGGCGGCGGTGAAGGGCGTGGCCGATGGAGGAGGTTCGGCGTCGGAGGTGCGGCGCGGGTTGGCGGCGGTGCGCGACGGGTCCGATGGTGGCCCGGCATCGGAGTCGGTGGCGGTGCGCGGGGTGGCCGACGGCCGCTCGGCGTCGGAGCCGGGCCCTGGGTCGGTGGCGGTGCAGGGCGTGGCCGGTGGAGGAGGTTCGGCGTCGGAGGTGCGGCGCGGGTTGGCGGCGGTGCGCGACGGGTCCGATGGTGGCCCGGCATCGGAGTCGGTGGCGGTGCGCGGGGTGGCCGACGGCCGCTCGGCGTCGGAGCCGGGCCCTGGGTCGGTGGCGGTGCAGGGCGTGGCCGGTGCAGGGGGGTCGGTGTCGGAGCCGGGTCCTGGGTCGGTGGCGGTGCGCGGCGTAGCCGGCTGTGGCGGTCCGGCAGCTGCCCTGCGGCCCGGGGCGGTCATGAGTCGGGCGCTCGGCACCCGGCTGCCCGTCGCGCAGGGGCCCATGACCCGGGTCAGCGACCAGGCCGGCTTCGCGGCCGCCGTCGCCGCGGACGGGGCGCTGCCGTTCCTGGCGCTGGCCCTGGCCGACGGTGAACGGACCCGGTCGATGCTCACCGAGGCCAGGGCCGTACTGGCCGGGCGGCCCTGGGGCGTGGGCGTGCTCGGCTTCGCGCCCGAGGACATCAGAAACGCCCAGCTGGACGCCGTACGGGAGTTGCGGCCCACCCACGCGATCGTCGCGGGCGGGCGGCCCGCGCAGGCCGAGACGCTGGAGCGGGCCGGGATCCACACCTTCCTGCACGTGCCCTCGCCGGGGCTGCTGCGGCAGTTCCTGGACGCGGGCGCGCGCCGGTTCGTGTTCGAGGGGTCCGAGTGCGGCGGACATGTGGGGCCGCGGGCCTCCTTCCCGCTGTGGGAGGCACAACTCGCCGTCCTGACCGACTTCCTGGCCGACGCCGACGATGCCCAGGCCCGCCGCCTGGAGGTGTTCTTCGCGGGCGGCGTGCACGACGAGCGGTCGGCGGCGATGGTGGCGGCCCTGG
Source organism: Streptomyces sp. NPDC001709 (assembly GCF_053596375.1). NCBI lineage: Bacteria > Bacillati > Actinomycetota > Actinomycetes > Kitasatosporales > Streptomycetaceae > Streptomyces > Streptomyces sp. NPDC001709. Next base: position 79,774 of record NZ_JBSFGB010000009.1, read on the forward strand.
CCGCACCGCTCACCGCCCGGGGCGCCGCCGTCGGCCTGCTCATGGGCACCGCCTACCTGTTCACCGAGGAAGCCGTCGCGCACGGCGCCATCCGGCCCCTCTTCCAGCGGCAGGTCCTCACCGCCACCACGACCGCCCTGCTGGAGACGGCCCCCGGCCACGCCACTCGCTGCGTCCCGAGCCCCTTCACCGCCGACTACCGTGCCCGGGAGGCTGCCTTGCGGGCCCAGGGCCTGCCCGACCGCGAGGTCTGGGAGCGCCTGGAAAGGCTCAACGTCGGCCGGTTGCGCATCGCCAGCAAGGGCGTCGAGCGAGGCACCGAGGGTGAGTTGGCGAAGGTCGGCGAGGAACGGCAGCTCGCGGACGGGATGTTCATGGCCGGCGAGGTCGCCGTCCTGCGCTCGGCGACCACCACCCTGGCCGATCTGCACCGCTCGGTGACCGACGGCGCCGCCGACTTCCTGACGCGGCGTTCCGCCCACCCCGGTCCGCGTTCCGCCCACCCGGGCCCCCGTTCCGCCGCCGCGCCCGAGCCGCCCGCGCCGCTGGACATCGCGATCGTCGGCATGGCCTGCATGTTCCCCCAGGCCCCCGACCTCGCCGCCTTCTGGTCCGGCATCGTCGCCGGACGCGACGCGGTCACCGAGGTGCCGCCCGAGCGCTGGGACCCGGCCGTGCACCACACCGCCGGCAGTACGGCCTCCAAGTGGGGCGGCTTCCTGCCCCGCATCCCCTTCGACCCGCTGCGCTACGGCATCCCGCCCACCTCGCTCGGCAGCATCGAACCGGTCCAGCTGCTGTCCCTGGAGGCGGCCCGCCGGGCACTCGACGACGCCGGATACGGCGAACGGGGACGGGAGTTCGACCGCGCGCGTACCTCCATCGTCTTCGGTGCCGAGGCGGGCAGCGACCTGTCCAACGCCGCCACCCTGCGCGCCGTCCTCCCCTCGTACTACGGCAAGGTCCCCGACGGCATCGAGGAGCAGCTGCCCCGGCTGACCGAGGACTCCTTCCCCGGCATGCTCGCCAACGTCATCTCCGGCCGGATCGCCAACCGGCTCGACCTCGGCGGCGCCAACTTCACCGTCGACGCCGCCTGCGCATCCTCCCTCGCCGCCCTGGACGTGGCCTGCAAGGAACTCGTCTCCGGCACCAGCGACCTCGTCCTGTGCGGCGGCGCCGACCTGCACAACGGCATCAACGACTACGTCCTGTTCTCCTCCGTCCACGCGCTTTCCCCGACCGGACGCTCGCGCGCCTTCGACTCCTCCGCCGACGGCATCGCCCTCGGCGAGGGCGTGGCCTGCGTGGCCCTCAAACGGCTCGCGGACGCCGAACGCGACGGAGACCGGATCTACGGCGTGGTCAAGGGCCTCGGCTCCGCCAGTGACGGCCGCTCCCTCGGCCTGACCGCACCCCGCCCGGAAGGACAGCGGGCGGCGCTGGAGCGCGCGTACCGCAACGCCGGCGTCTCACCCGCGACCGTCGGCCTGGTCGAGGCGCACGGCACCGGGACCGTTGTCGGCGACCGCACCGAACTCACCGTGCTCTCCGAGGTGTTCACCGAGGCCGGTGCCGCGCGGGGCGGCTGTGCGCTGGGCTCGGTCAAGTCCCAGATCGGGCACACCAAGTGCGCCGCCGGACTCGCCGGCCTGATCAAGACCGCCCTCGCGCTGTACACCGGGGTCACGCCGCCCACCCTGCACCTGGAGCGGCCCAACCCAGCCTGGACGGAGGACGACAGCCCCTTCGCCTTCCACACCCGCGCCCGGCCCTGGACGGCTCCTGCCGCCCAACGCCTCGCCGGAGTCAGCGCGTTCGGCTTCGGCGGCACCAACTTCCATGCGGTGCTCGCCGCCCACGCCGACGCCGTACCACCCCGGCAGGCCCTGGACGCCTGGCCGGCCGAGCTGTTCCTCTTCCGGGGCCGGGACACGGCGACGGCCCTCCGCCATGCCGAGGAGATCCTCCGGGCCGCCGAGACCGACAGCCACCCCTGGCGCCTGCGCGACCTGGCCCTCGCCGCGGCCCACCGCGCCGACACCTCCCACGAACCGGTACGAGCCGCTGTCGTGTCCCGCGACATCGAGGAACTCACGGGGCAACTGCGACGGCTCCTTGCGGGGGAGCATGATCCGGCTGCCGGGATCCATGTCGCGGGCGCGGTCACTGCCGGGGGCGCGGGTCCGGCGGGCGCCGGTGCCGGCGGTGCGGTGGCGCAGGGTGCCGCGGGTTCGGCGGCGGGTGGTGTCCCGGTTCCGGCGGCGGCCGGTGGTGAGGACCCGGACGCCCACGGTGCTGCGGGTGCGGCGGAGACCGGTGTCGCGGAGTTGGTGCGGGGCGAGATCGCCGACCCGGCGTCGGAGGGTGTCGCGGACTCAGTGACGGCGGGCACCCCAACTGCGCTGGCGGACGGCGTCGAGAGTCCCGTACGTCGCGAAACCATGGCCCCGGCGGCGGCCGGCGTCGCGGGCCCGGTGCACGGCCAGGCCGCTGACCCGGTGCACGGCCAGGCCGCCGGCCCGGTGTCCGGCAAGGTCGCCTTCCTCTTCCCCGGGCAGGGCAGCCAGCGTCCCGGAATGCTCGCCGAGCTTCTGGTGCACCTGCCCGGGCTGCGGTACTACCTGGACCTCGGCCGTGCGCATGCCGACACCGTCCATCCGCCGGCCGCCTTCGACGACGCCGCCCGTGAGCGCCGCCGGGCCGCGCTCACGGACACCCGGAGTGCGCAGCCCGCCCTCGGCATCACGGGCCTCGCAGCGCACGCCTTCCTCACTGCGGCCGGGGTCCACCCCGACCAGGCCGCCGGGCACAGCTACGGCGAGTTGGTCGCCCTCGCCGCGGCCGGCGCCCTCGACCCCGAGACATTGCTGGAGCTGAGTGCCGAGCGGGCCGGCGCGATCCTTGCGGCGGCGGGCGACGACCCGGGCACCATGGCCGCCGTCGGCGCCCCCGCCGAGACCGTCGTACACACCCTGCGCTCGGCCGACGCACCCGCCTCGGTCGTCGTGGCCAACCTCAACTCGCCCGAACAGACGGTGATTTCCGGACCGATGGCGGACATCGAGGCGGCCGTACGGCTGCTGCGGGCCGCCGGGCTCGGAGCGCGGCGCATCCCTGTGGCCTGTGCCTTCCACAGCCCGCTCGTGGCCGGGGCGGGGGAGCGGTTCGCCGAGGTTCTCGCGGACAAGCCGGTACGGCCACCCGAGTTCCCCGTGTGGGCCAACCGCACCGCCGCGCCCTACCCCCACGACCCCGACCAGGTGCGCGCCGAACTCGCCGCCCAGATCGGTGCCCCGGTCGCGTTCGCCGCCCAGATCGAGGCGATGTACGAGGCCGGTGCGCGCCTCTTCGTCGAGGCGGGCCCCGGCAGGGTCCTCACCCGGCTGGTCGGACGGATCCTCGGCGACCGCCCGCACACCACGGTCGCCTGCGAACCCTCTGCCGACAGCGGCCTGCGCGGCTGGCTCGACGCCCTCGCCCAACTCGCCGTCGCCGGACAGCCCGTGCGCACCGCCTGGCTCCTGCGGGGCCGCGACGCCGTCGACGCGCTGCGCACCCCGGCGCCGCGGCGGCCCGGCTGGACGGTCGACGGACACCTCGTCCGCACCGCCGACGGAGCACTCCTGCCCGGTGCCCTCGCACCGGCCCGACGAGTCGTGGAGACGACCGTGACCACCGACCAGCCGTACGGCGCCCCGGCCGACCGGGACGCGCTCATCTCCGAATTCCTGCGCACCAGCCGGGAGATGGTCGCCGCCCAGCGCGATGTCCTGCTCGCCTACTTCGGCGCCACGCCGGGCGTCACACCACCGGCGCCCGTGGCACCACCCGTACCGGCCCCGCAGTCGAACCTGCCCGAACTGCCGCCGTTGGCAGCGCAGTTCCTGCCCCAGGAGCCGATCGGCGAACAGCCGGTGGACGACGTGGCGCGGGTCGTCCTGGAGATCATCAGCGAACGCACCGGCTACCCCGTCGACATGATCGAACCCGATCTCGATCTGGAGGCGGACCTCAGCATCGACTCGATCAAGCGCGCCGAGATAGCGGGCGAACTCGCCAAGCGCCTGGGCATCGCGGGCGGCGCGGACATCCTGGACGACGCCGAACTGGAGGAACTGGCCAAGGCGCGCACGGCGGCGGCGGTGACGGGTTGGCTGACAGCCCGGGTCGGCGCGCACACGGGCGTCGGGAGCGACCAGGCCGAGGTGCCGTACGCCGGCGTCGGGAGCGACCAGGCCGAGGTGCCGTATGCCGGTGGCGGGAGCGGGTCGGCCGCGGCGTCGTACGCCCGTGGCGGAGGAGGCGGGCGTGTCGGCGAGCCGCCCGAGCCGTCTCACGCCCCGGTCGGTGTCGCGCCCCGGCGGTGCGAGCTACGGCCCGTCCCCCTACCGGAGCCGGACCCGGCCACCGACCCCGCCCCCGTCCTGTCCGGCCGGCGTTTCGCCCTGCTCGGAGACGGTGGGGGCACGGCGGCCGAGGTCGTGGCGCGGCTCGCCGGACACGGTGCCGAAGCGGTGGTCCTCGACCGGGGCCACCTCCTCACCCAGGCCGACGGACCGGTCGACGGTGTCGTGTACCTCGGCGCACTGCCCGGCCCTGACCTCCCGGTGCTGCCGGACGCCTTCCCGGTGCTCCGGGCGGCGCTCGCACGCGGACCGCGGTGGCTGCTCACCGTCCGGGCCGCCGACCCCACGGGGGCACTGCGGGCGGCCGGCCTGGACGGGCTGATCCGCAGCGTCGGCCGCGAATACCCGGACCTGCTCGCACGGGTCGTAGCCCTCCCGGACACCGCCCCGTCGGCCGTCGCCGACGCCGTACTCGCCGAGCTGCGCGCACCCGAACCGGCCCCCGTCGTCCTGCGTACGGCGGCCGGAGCCCGGCAGGGCCTCGCGCTGGTGCCCGCGCCCCTCGGCCCGCTCGCCGCCACCGGCGCCGGACCCGCCGGGGACGGCGTCGCCGAAGCGGCCGCGCTCGGCCTCGACCAGGACTCCGTGGTGCTGCTCGTCGGCGGTGCCCGGGGCATCACCGCGAGGTTCGCGGCCACGCTGGCCGGCGCCTGCCGGTGCCGTGTCGAGCTGCTGGGCCGTACGCCGGCGCCCACCGCCCCCGAGGACCCGCACACCGCCGCCGCCCGCACGCCCGTCGAGCTGCGCGCGGCACTCGCCGCCGGGCCCGGCGCACCCGGGCCCGTCGAGATCAACCGGGCCGCCGAACTGATCCTCGCCCAGCGGGAGATCACCACGACCCTCACCGAACTCGGCGCACTCGGCAGCGCGGCCCGCTACCACTCGGTGGACTTCCGGGACCGGGACGCCGTCCTGCAGGCGCTCAAGGAGATCCACGCCGAACACGGCCGGCTCGACGGAGTCGTCTTCGCCGCCGGGGTGATCGAGGACCGGCTGATCGCCGACAAGTCCCCCGAGTCCTTCCAGCGGGTCTACGGCACGAAGACGGCCGGGGCCGCCGCGCTGTTCGCCGCCCTGGACGACCTGCCGGGCGCGCCCGCGTTCACCGTGCTGTTCGGCAGCGTCGCCGCCGTCGTCGGCAACCGCGGCCAGGCCGACTACGCCGCCGCCAACGACGCCCTGGAAGTGCTGGGCGCCGACTGGGCCGCCCGGACGGGTGCCCGCGCGCTGACCGTCCACTGGGGACCCTGGGCGCCGGCCGGCACGCACGGCGGGATGGTCGGCGCGGAACTCGGCCGCGAGTACGCCCGGCGCGGGATCGAGCTGATCGACCCGGACGAGGGTACGGCCGCCCTGCTGCGGGAACTCGCCTGGGGCGATCCGTCGGCCCGCGCCGTCGTCTACACCGCGTCGGGCTGGTGACATGACGGAACGTCGAACGCCGGTCGCCATCGTCGGGATGGCGGTCCTGCTGCCCGGCGCCCCCGGCCTCGACGCCTACTGGCGCAACCTGCGCGACGGCGTCGACGCGATCAGCGAGGTCCCCGCAGACCGCTGGGACGCCGACTACTACCGGCCCGGCTCGGCCGCCGAACCAGCCGCCCCCGACCGGATCTACTGCCGACGCGGTGGATTCGTCGACGGCCTGGCCGAGGTGGACGTCACCCGGTACGGCATCATGCCCGCCTCGGTGCCCGGCACCGAACCCGACCAGCTGATCGCCCTCGACGTGGCCGCCGCCGCGCTCGCCGACGCGGGCGGCGACGAACGGCTCCCGGCGCGGGACCGGATCGGCGTGGCCCTGGGGCGCGGTGGCTATCTCACGCCGGGCCTGGTCCGCCTGGACCAGCGGGTGCGTACGGCCGGCCAGCTGACGCGCACCTTGGGCGAGCTGCTACCGGACCTCTCGGCCGCCCAACTCGACCGGATCCGAGCGGCGTTCACCGAACGGCTCGGCCCCGACAGTCCGGAGTCCGCGATCGGCCTGGTCCCCAACCTCGCCGCCTCCCGCATCGCCAACCGGCTCGACCTGCGCGGCCCCGCCTACACCGTGGACGCGGCCTGCGCCTCCTCCCTCGTCGCCGTGGACCAGGCGGTCACCGAACTCACCACCGGCCGCTGCGATGTGATGCTGGCCGGGGGAGTGCACCACTGCCACGACATCACCCTCTGGAGCGTCTTCTCCCAACTGCGCGCCCTGTCCCCGACCCAGCGCATCCGCCCCTTCCACCGCGACGCCGACGGCATCCTCATCGGCGAGGGCACGGGCGTCGTCGTACTGAGGCGGCTCGCGGACGCCGAACGCGCCGGCGACCGCGTCTACGCGGTGATCCGGGGCACGGGCGTGGCCGGCGACGGCCGTACGGCGGGACTCGCCGCCCCCGACCCGGGCGGCCAGGCGAGAGCCGTGCGGCAGGCCTGGCGGGCCGCCGGACTCGACCCCGCCGCACCGGACGCCATCGGCCTGCTGGAGGCCCACGGCACCGCGACCCCCGCTGGCGATGCGGCCGAACTCGCCACCCTGGCCGAGGTGTTCGGACCGGCGGACGGCACCGGCTTCCGCCCCGTCCTCGGCTCGGTGAAGTCGATGATCGGCCACACCATGCCGGCCGCCGGGGTCGCCGGCCTGGTCAAGGCCGCCCTCGCCGTCCACCACGGCACCCTCCTGCCCACCCTCCACTGCGACACCCCGCACCCCGCCCTCACCGCCACCCGCTTCCGCACCCTGGACCGGGCCCGCCCCTGGGAGACCGACCCCCGACACCCGGTCCGCCGAGCCGCCGTGAACGCCTTCGGATTCGGCGGGATCAACGCCCATGTGGTGCTGGAGGAGGCGCCGGGGGCGGGTGCGTCGCCGGGGGCGGTGCGGGGCGCGCCTGCCGGACCGTCCGGGGTCGTGCGCGGGGGTTCGGTGCCGGCCGGGGAAGGGCGCGGGGGTTCGGTGCCGACCGGGGGAGGGCGCGGGGTTTCGGCGTCGGGGGAGGAGTGGAGTGCGTCGGCCGTCCGGGGGGAGCCTGCGGGTGCGGGTTCGGTGTCGGCGGGGGACGTGAGTACTCCTTCAGCACCGCCGGAGGCCGCCCTCGCCCGCCCCGAGCCGGAAAGAGCGCGCGGTGTGCCGTCCGTGTCCGCTCCCGCGCAGGTCAGCGAGCCCGAGCGGATCCTGCTGCTCGCCGCCGACGGTGTGGCGGACCTCGTGGACGTCCTCGGCGCCGATGACTCGGCCGTCCTCTCCGCAGGCCTCGACCCGGCCCGGCCGCACCCCGACGCCGGTGCGGTCCGGCTCGGGATCGTGAACCCGACCGCCAAACGGCTCGCCCTGGCCCGCCGCGCCGTCGCCAAGGGCCGGGCCTGGCAGGGCCGCAGCGATGTGTGGTTCCGGCCGGGCCCGCTGCTCGGCCGGGCCGGTGGCCGGCTGGCGTTCGTCTTCCCCGGCCTGGAGGGCGACTTCTTACCCCGCACCGACGACATCGCGGCCCACTTCGGCCTCTCGCCGCTGTCCGGCACGGACGTCCGGGTCGGTGATGTCGGACGGCACGGCTTCGGGGTCGTCGGAGCGGGCCGCCTGCTGGACCGGGCGCTGCGCCGGATGGGTGTCGTACCGGACGCGGTCGCGGGACACAGCGTCGGCGAGTGGACGGCCATGGCAGCGGCGGGACTGTACGCGGCGGATCAGGTGGACGCGTTCATGGCCGAGTTCGACCCGGACACGGTCACCGTCCCCGGCCTCGTCTTCGCCGCCCTCGGCACCTCCGCCGCACACGTCCGCGCCGCGCTCGCCGAGACCTGGGCGCACTCCGGGATCGTGCTCTCCCACGACAACGCGCCCCGCCAGTCCATGGTGTGCGGACCCGGCACGGCGGTCGAGGAGTTCGTACGGTCCCTGCGCGCGCGGGGGGTGATCTGCCAGGTGCTGCCGTTCCGTTCCGGCTTCCACACGCCGATGCTGGAGCCGTACCTCGCACCCATCAAGGAGGCCGCCGACCACTTCCGGCTCCATCCGCCGACCGTGCCGGTGTGGTCCGGTACGACTGCCGCGCCTTTCCCGCGGACCGAGCGGGCGGTGCGCGAGCTGTTCGTACGGCACCTGCTGGAACCCGTCCGCTTCCGCGAACTGACCGAGGCCCTGTACGCCGCCGGGCACCGCGTCTTCGTCCAGGCCGGCCCCGGCCGGCTCACCTCCCTGATCAGCGACACCCTCGGCGACCGCGACCACCTGACCGTCGCCGCCAACGCACCCGAGCGTAGCGGCATGTCCCAATTGCGGCGCGTGGCAACGGCGTTGTGGGTGGCCGGGGCGGCGTCCGTGGCCCCGGCGCTGCGACCCCCTACGACAGCGACGACTCCGCCCGCCGCCGTGCCGCCGCACACCGTAACGCCCCCGCCCGCTCTCCCACCCCGTACCGCGGCGAACGCCCCGGCACACCGGCACCGCCCGCCCGTCCGACTCGACCTCGGCGCCGCCCTGGTCTCACTGAAGGGGCCGACACTGGACGCACTCCGCGCGGAACTGCGCTCCGGATCCCACGCCCCGCAGCCTGTACCCACGGCCCGCCAGGGATCCCCTGCCGGGCAGCCGGCTCCTATGGGCGACTCGGGATCGTCGCCTGCCGCCGAGTCTGGCCCGGCGGGGTGCTCGTCCGCCGCGCATCCCGTCCCGACGGGTCGCCAGGGCTCGCCTGGCGTGCTTCCTGCGTCCGTGGGGCGCCTGGGATCGCCGGCCGCGAGTCCCGCGCGCACGGGCCGGGAGGGATCCCCTGCCGGGCAGCCGGCTCCTATGGGCGACTCGGGATCGTCGCCTGCCGCCGAGTCTGGCCCGGCGGGGTGCTCGTCCGCCGCGCATCCCGTCCCGACGGGTCGCCAGGAGTCGCCTGGTGTCCTTCCTGCGTCCGTGGGCCGCCTGGGATCGCCGGCCGCGAGTCCTGCGCGCACGGCCCGGGAGGGATCGCCCTCCGGGCAGCCGGCTCCTACGGGCGGTCCGCGATTTCCTGCCGGGCAGCCTGCCCCTACGGGCGGTCCGCAATTTCCTGCCGCCCAGTCTGTGCCCGCGGGCGACCCGCGAACGCCTGCCGCGCACCCGGTGCCCAGTCACCGCCCGGGAGGGCCCGCCGCCGAGCATGCCCCGTCCGCAGCGGTCCCGAGCGGCGCAGGCCTCGGTGAACTGGACAGACTTGCCCACCACTTCCCGGCCGCCGCCGAGCTGACCGCCCTGCTGCGGGACACCGCGGACACAGCGGCGGAGCTGATCGCGGCGAGCGCCCGTCGCCACCGGACCGGCGCCGCAACCACAACCACCACGGTCCCCGAGCCCCCTGCCCCGTCCCCCCAGCCCTCCAGGGCTCCCACGCGCACTGCCCCAGCCCCCGGGCCCGCCAGGCCCACCCCAACCACGCCCCCAACCCCAACCCCAACCTCGACCGCGAACACCACCACCCTCCACATCTCCCCCCACACCATGCCCCACCTCCTAGACCACTGCTTCTTCCCCCAACGCCCCAACTGGCCCGATCTCGAGGACCGTTGGCCGGTAGTCCCCGCCACCACCCTCGTCCGGCACATGATGGACGCGGCGGAGGCGGCGGCCCCCGGACTGCGGGCGGTCGCCGTGCACGAGGCTCGTTTCGACCGCTGGCTCACCGCCACGCCACCCGTCGATGTACAGGTCACCGTCACCCCGGACCCGGACCGCCGCCCGGACCACGTCACCGTGGCCTTCGGACCCACCGCACGCGCCACGGTCGAACTCGCCCCGCGGCACCCCGCACCGCCGCCGCCCAGCCCGCTCCCGGACGCCCCCGAACGCTGCCCCGAGCACACGGCGGCACAGATCTACCGGGAGCGCTGGATGTTCCACGGCCCCGGCTTCCAGGGCCTGACCGACCTCACCGCGATCGGCGAACGGCACATCCGCGGAGTGGTCACCGCGCCCGCGGCCCCGGGCGCGCTGCTGGACAATGTGGGCCAGCTCCTCGGCTACTGGATCATGGCGACCCGCACCGAGCGGACCGTCGTCTTCCCGGTGCGGATGCGGCACATACGGTTCCACGGACCGCACCCGGCCCCCGGCACCGAGGTCCGCTGCGTGCTGCGGATCACCTCCCTCACGGACACGCTCCTGGAGGCGGACGCGGAGCTGACCGTCGGCGGCCGGGTGTGGGCCGTGATCGGCGGCTGGCAGGACCGCCGCTTCGACAACGACCCGAGCACCCGGCCCGTCGAGCGTTTCCCCGAGCGCCACACCCTGTCCGAGGCCATGCCCGGCGGCTGGGCGCTGGTGCACGAGCGCTGGCCGGACCTCGCCTCACGCGAGCTGATCATGCGCAACTCGCTCGGCGGCGCCGAACGCGCCGAGTACGCCGAACGCCCGCCGCGCGGCCGCCGGCAGTGGCTGCTCGGCCGGATCGCGGCCAAGGACGCCGTACGGCAGTGGCTCTGGCAGCACGGCGAAGGACCCGTCTTCCCGGCCGAACTGCGCGTCCGCAATGACGAGTTGGGGCGGCCGTATGTGACCGGGGTGCACGGCCGCGCCCTGCCCCCGCTGGACATCTCGCTCGCCCACCGCGCCGAGGCAGCCGTGGCGATCGTACGGCCGCACTCGCCCCAGCCCGGTCCCGGCATCGACGTCGAAGAGGTCACCCGGCGCGATCCGGCCGTCCTCGCCACCGCGCTCGGTCCGGACGAACTCCGGTTGCTGCACGCACGGTTGGCGGTCGGACCCGATCCGCAGGAGCTGTGGTTCACCCGCTTCTGGGCGGCCAAGGAGGCCGTCGCCAAGGCCGAGGGTGTCGGATTCGGCGGCCGGCCACGGGACTTCACGGTGCTGGAGACCGCCCCGGACGGCAGCCGCCTGCTGGTCTCCGGCCGCCTGGAAGGCGCCTACACCGTGCACTGCGCGCCGGTGGCCAATCCGCCCGCACTGCCGGAGCGCGCCTACGTGGTGGCCTGGACGACCGGGCCCGGAGCCGACGACGGACATCGCGACGGCCGACACCCCGACGGCCGACACCCCGACGACGGACACCCCGACGGCGGACAAACCGACGAAGCAGCCGAGGAGCAACCCCGATGAACCCCACCCAGCCGGCCCCGGCGCACACCCACCAGCCGGCCCCGGCGCAGCCCACCGTCGACACCGTGCTCGCCGACATCACCGGCATGCTGCGCACGGTGCTGGCGGAGTACGGCGGCGACGACGTGCTGATCGGCCTGTCCACCACCTTCAACCGCGACCTGGAACTGGAGAGCATCGACCTCGTCACCCTGGCGGGGCTGCTGGAGGAGCGGTACGGCCAGCGGGTCAACCTTGCCGAGTTCCTGGCCGGCATGGAGTTCGACGAGATCATCGAGCTGACCGTCGGCCGGCTGGTGGAGTACGTGGTGTGGAGCCTGAAGTCCACCGAGGCGGGCTGAGCCGTGGCGATGGTCGACGCCGGCGGGATCCGGCTGCACGTCCAGCGCACGGGACCGGCCGACGGCCGCCTCCCGCACGCCACGGTGGTCCTGGTGCACGGGCTGCTCACCGACAGCCTGGCCAGCTACTACTTCACCGTCGCGCCACGCTTCGCCGCGGCCGGGCTCGACGTCGTCATGTACGACCTGCGTGGCCACGGCCGCAGCGAGCGCCCGCCGGCGGGCTACACCCTCGACCACAACATCGACGACCTGGAAGCGCTCCTCGGCCGGCTGGCCATCACCGGGCCCGTCCACCTCGTCGGCAACTCCTACGGCGGCACCATCGCCTTCGGCTACGCCGCCCGGCACCCGGAGCGCACGGCCGGTGTGACCCTGATCGAGTCCGAGCCCGCGACCACCGCCTGGGCGGCGAAGCTCGGCCGGATCCTCGACCGGGTCATGACCGAACTCGCCCACAACGAGCCCGACGCGATCGCCTGGATCACCGCCAACCGCGGCCACAACACCGCCCGGCTGGCCAAGGGCGCGGCCCGGCTCGCCCGTGAGACCACCCTCGGCCGGGACATCCCGGCCAGCCGCGTGCTGACCGAGGACGCGATCAGGGCCGTACGCTGCCCGGTCCTCGGCGTGTACGGCGGCGAGTCGGACCTCGCGGACCTGGTGCCGCTGATGAAGGACCTGCTGACCGACTACCGGGCGGTCGTACTGCCGGGACACGAGCACTCCGTGCTGGTGGAGGCGCCGGCGGCCGTCGGCGGGCACATCCTGGACCTGATCGGCGCGGGGGCGGGTGTCGGATGAGCGCCTTCCTCTTCGTCGTGCCGCCGCTGACCGGGCACGTCAACCCCGCCGTCGGTGTCGCCGCCCGGCTGGCCGCGCGCGGGCACCGGGTGGCCTGGGTGTGCGCGGACCCGGCACTGGTGCGGAGGCTCGCGGGCGCGGACGCCCAGGTGTTCGGCTGCGCGGGCGCGGTGCCGGGCGCCGAGGGCGTCGTACGACCGCCGGACCTGCGGGGCGCGGAGGCGCTGAAGTTCCTGTGGGAGTGGTATCTGCTGCCGCTCGCCGACGCCATGGCGCCCGGTGTCCGCGCGGCGGCCGAGGCGTTCCGCCCGGACGTGGTCGTGGCCGACCAGCAGGCCTTCGCCGGTGCCCTGGTGGCCGAACGCCTCGCACTGCCGTGGGCCACCTCGGCCACCACCTCGGCGGAGTTCACCGGCGCCTACGACGGTCTGCCGAAGGTCGCCGCCTGGCTGCGGCACCGCCTGACCGAGCTGCGCACCCGCATCGGCGACCCGTCCGGCACCGCCGACCCGCGCTCCTCACCGCACCTGTTGCTGATCTTCAGCACGCCCGAACTCATCGGTCCCCAGGCGCCGTTGGCCGCGCACATCCACTACATCGGCCCCTCGCTCGGCGGCCGCCCGGCCGGGCCCGGCTTCCCCTGGGCGCGACTGGACCAGGGCCGGGCGAAGGTCCTGGTGACCCTGGGCACGGCGAACGCCGACGCGGGCGGCCGGTTCCTCGCCGAATGCCGCACCGCGCTGCGGGAACGCGCCGACCGGGTGCAGGCGGTGATCGCCGACCCGGGCGGCGCCCTCGCGGTGCCGCCCGGCGACAAGGACGTCCTGGTCCTGCCGTCGGTGCCCCAACTCGCCCTGCTGGAACGGATGGACGCCGTCATCTGCCACGCGGGGCACAACACCGTGTGCGAGGCCCTCTGGCACGGTGTCCCGCTCGTCGTCGCGCCCATCCGCGACGATCAGCCCGTGGTGGCCGGACAGGTCGTGGACGCGGGCGCCGGCGTCCGCGTCCGCTTCGGCCGGGTCCACGCGGACCGGCTGGGCGCGGCCCTCGACACCGTCCTCACCGACCCCGCCCACCGGGCCGCCGCCGCCCGGATCCGCAGCGCCTTCCGTGCGGCGGGCGGCGCCACGGCCGCGGCGGTCCACCTCGAACACCTCGCAGCGGAGAGCCGATGACCGAGAACGATCAGCCCGACAAGACGGCCCGCATCGCCGCGCTGCGCCCCGCCTACCAGCGGGACCTGGCCACCGGCACGGACCGCTTCTTCGCCGCCCGGCGCACCGACTGCCCCTGGTGCGGCGCGGACCGGCTCGACACCCGCCTGCGCACCACCGACCTGCTCCAGCACAAGCCCGGCCGCTTCACCCTCGACCACTGCGCCGACTGCGGCCACACCTTCCAGAACCCCCAACTCACCGAAGACGGCCTGGAGTTCTACTACCGGGACTTCTACGACGGCCTCGGCGAACAGCGCATGAGCGGCACCTTCGGCGGCCGTGGCGCCATGTACCGGGGCCGCGCCGAGGCGATGCTGCCGCACCATCCCGCCCCGAAGACCTGGCTGGACGTCGGCACCGGCCACGGCCACTTCTGCGCGACCGCCCGCACTGTGCTGCCCGGCACCTCCTTCGACGGGCTCGACTTCACCGACGGCGTCGAACTCGCCGCCCGCGAAGGCCGCGTGGACCACGCCCACCGCGGCGCGTTCCCCGCCCTCGCCCCCGAACTCACCGCCCGCTACGACGTGGTGAGCATGTTCCATTACCTGGAGCACAGCGCCGACCCGGACCGCGAACTGCGCGCAGCCCACGAGGCCCTGCGCCCAGGAGGCCACCTCCTCATCGAGGTGCCGGACCCGGAGAGCCGCTACGCCAGGCTGCTCGGCCGCTGGTGGCTGCCCTGGCTCCAGCCGCAGCACCTGCACTTCATGCCCGTCGCCAACCTCCGGCGCAGGCTGACCGAACTCGGCTTCGCGGTGGTGGCCGAGCAGCACGCCGCGGCGCACGACCCGGTCGACCTGCTCGCCGCGGTCTGGCTGGCGCTCGACCACACCGCCCCGCGCGAGGACGCCCCCTGGCTGCCGGAGCCGCCCGGCGCCCTGCGCCGCGCCGCCCGCACCGCACTCCTCCTCGCAGGCGTGCCCGCGCTCCTCACCGCGACGCTCCTCGACCGGTTCGCGATCCGCCCCCTGTCCGACCGCCTCGGCCTTTCCAACGCGTACCGCCTGGTGGCGCGCAGGGAGTGACCGCGGCGCGGCCCGGCGCGGAGGCCTTCAGGGGCGCCTGATCAACACCCGAGTTCGGGTGGGCGGATGGGCGGGTGGCTCAAGAACCGGCTCACAGCACCTTGGCCCGGATCAGCGCCGACAGCGTCAGGGTGCCCGGCAGCAGCGGCACCCAGTCGGTCAGCACCCGGTAGCCGATGACCGTCGCGGTGGCCACCGCCGGCGGGGAGCCGAAGGCGACCAGCGTCCACACCAGCGCCGCGTCGACCGCGAACCCGCCCGGCGCCGGCACCGCCCCCACGGCCGTGCCCGCCGCGAGATAGGCGAGCACCACGTGCGCCCAGGGCAGTCCCAGCCCGAGCGAGGCACCGACACAGGCGAGGGTGGTCCCCTGCATCAGCGGCATCGCGACCGCCCCGCCCCACAGCGCGACCACCCGGGAGGGCCGCGTGTGCACCTCCCGCGCGTCGGTGAGGGCGGAGCGCAGCAGCCCGGTCACGGGCCGGCGCAACGGCCGTACGAGCGTCAGCAGCGCCCCCGCCACCGCCAGGACACCGCCCACGACCGCGGCGAGCGGCACCAGCAGCCGCCCGTCCGGGACCAGCTCGCCCAGCCGCCGCCAGGCAGGCGACGCCGCGAGAAAGACCACCAGCACGACCGTCTTGGCGGAGGACTTCGCCAGCGAGTACAGCCCGATGGACGCGGTCGCACGGTCCAGCGGCACCCCGCGCGCCCGTAGAAAGCGCACGGTGACGGCATGCGCGCCGAGCCCGCCGGGCAGCGCGTGGTTGGCGGCACCGGCGCCGAACTGCGAGGCCAGCAGCAATCCCGGCGGCACCCGGTCGGGCAGGGCGCCCTGCCGTACGCAGGAGGCCGCCACCCAGTTCAGGCAGGTGAATCCGCCCCCGGCCAGCAGCCAGCCGGGATCCGCGGCCACGAGCCGCCGCATCCCCTCGTACACCACGGGCCGGTTGGCCAAGGCCCAGCCGCCGGCCAGCAGCAGCGGAGCCAGGCACAGGGCCAGCCGCACGCCCCGGCCCGCCATGAAAGACGCGGGCCGGGGCGAAGCCGTTCCCCGTGCGAGCGAGGAGCCCGGGGGCAGGGGGAGTGAGGAGAGCGGGGACAGCGAGGACAGGAAGGACAGAGAGGAGGAGGGGGACGGTGAGGACACGGGGACGTCGTCCTTCCGCGGCGGGTCCCCCGGTGGGGACCTGGGGAGGCGGGTCGGGCGATACCGGTGGAGCTTTCCCCGCCCGCGTGACACAGGGATGTCCGAAAACCGAAGGACCGAGGGCGGGACGGTGCCGCCGGGCGGACGCGCGCAAGCCGCCGTTCACCGCCGACCAGGTAGCCTTCCCTTGGGACGCGCTTTACATGCGGCGCCCCGCAAGGCAAGGACGGCGACAGGGGAGGATCCGGCGGTGCACGTCCAGGAATGGCTCGACACGGTGCCCGCGGCCGCCGTCTATGCCCTGGTGGCCCTGGTGATCGGTCTGGAGAGCCTGGGCATCCCGCTTCCCGGCGAGATCGTCCTGGTCTCGGCGGCGCTGATGTCCTCCCAGCACTCGGGCATCAACCCGGTCGTCCTCGGCGCCTGCGCGACCGCCGGCGCCGTGATCGGCGACTCCATCGGCTATGCGATCGGCCGCAAGGGCGGCCGCCCGCTGCTGGCCTGGCTGGGCAGGAAGTTCCCGAGACACTTCAGCGAGGGCCATGTGGCCACCGCCGAGCGGTCGTTCGAGAAGTGGGGCATGTGGGCCGTCTTCGTCGGCCGCTTCATCGCCCTCCTGCGCATCTTCGCCGGCCCGCTCGCGGGCGTCCTCCACATGCCGTACTGGAAGTTCCTGATCGCCAACATCCTCGGCGGCATCTGCTGGGCGGGCGGCACGACGGCCGTCATCTACTACGTGGGCGTCGTCGCCGAGGGCTGGCTGAAGAAGTTCTCCTACGTGGGCCTCGCAGCGGCGGTCCTGATCGGCCTGGCCTCCATGCTGATCATCAAGCGCAAGGCGAAGAAGGCGCAGCAGCGGCACGACCGGGAAGCGGAACCGGTAAGCGCCGGTGAGTGAGGGCGGGCAACCCCGACGACCCGCACCCGCGAACGCGCCTACTGATGCACGTCCGTGTGCGCCTTGGCCAACTCGGCGTACATGGTGCCGTTGAGGGTGACCCCCTGCCGCTCCTCTTCGGAGAGCGGCCGCTTGACCTTCGCCGGCACTCCCGCAACCAGTGACCCGGCCGGCACCACCATCCCCTGCGGCACCAAAGCCTGAGCGGCCACGAGCGACCCGGCGCCGATCACGGCCCCGTTCAGCACGGTCGCCCCCATCCCGATGAGGCAGTCGTCCTCCACGGTCGCCCCATGCACCACGGCGTTGTGCCCGATGGACACCCGCTCACCCACGCTGACGGGGAACCCGGGATCCGCATGCAGTGTGCAGTTGTCCTGCACATTACTGCTCGCGCCGACCTCGATCCGCTCGACGTCGCCGCGAATCACCGCGCCGTACCAGACACTGGCCCCGGAGCGGAGCGTAACGTCCCCGATCACGGAAGCCGTAGGTGCCACGAACGCCTCGGGATCGATCTGGGGCTCCTTGCCGCCGATGCCCACAATCAGCGCCTGCTGCGTCATCACGGTTCTCCTCGCATCCGTAAGTACCCCGCACGGTACGACACGGGGTGGGGCAAAGATCACAGCAGCCCGCTCTCTCGCCCAAGGCAACCGCTGAGTAACGTAAGCCCGTGCCGAAGCCCAAGAACACGTTCTCGTCCTGGCGCCGCAGCCTCGCCCAACGTGCGGTGCACGCGGCCTGGGCCTGGGCGCAACGCACGGGCTCCGTCACCGCCGAGCATCCCGGCCGCCTGAAGTTCGGCGCGATCGGCGAAGCCACCAGGCTCGCCTTCCCTCTCGGCACCGTCTTCGGCGAACCCTGGATCCACCTCGGCTCCCACTGCATCGTCGGCGAACAGGTCACCCTGACCGCCGGTCTGATGCCGGACCTGGATCTCGGCCCGGAGCCGATCCTGCGCATCGGGGACGGAGTCGTCCTCGGGCGCGGAAGCCACGTCATCGCGGACACGACGGTCACCATCGGCAGCGACTGCTACTTCGGCCCGTACGTCTACGTCACCTCCACCAACCACTCCTACGACGACCCGCACCAGCCCATCGGCAGGCAGTGGCCGCGCATGGAGCCCGTGGAGATCGGCCCGGGCTGCTGGATCGGCACCGGCGCGGTGATCCTGCCGGGCGCGCGGATCGGCCGGAACGTCGTCGTCGCGGCCGGCGCCGTGGTGCGCGGCACGGTGCCCGATCACGCCGTGGTCGCCGGGGCACCCGCCCGGGTCGTCCGGCGCTGGACGCCCGAGGCCGGTTGGCAGCCACCGCTCAGGACGCCCGCCCCCGTGCCGATCCCGGAAGGGATGACGCCGGAGCAGCTGCGCGCGCTGGCGGAACTGGACGAGGACGCAGTGGCCCGGCTCGCGGAACTGGAAACCGAGAGCTGAACCATTCCACGCGCTGCGGTCGCCGCCACAGGCCACGAGCGCGGACCGCGGCTACCCCGGCGCCGGTGACTCAGTAGCGCAAGCCCCGCTCCCGTTGCCTGGGTCGGCCGCGACGGTGACGGGGCTGTGCTGGGCGGTGACCGCGTGGGTGCCGTTGGCGGCCGGGTTGGCGCAGGCCGCGTGCGCGGACGGTGGCTGCCCCGGCGGCGGTGGCTCAGCCGGTCGCCAGTAGCAGGGTGCCGAGTAGCGCAAGGCCCGATCCTGTTGCCTGGGTCGTCCGTAGCCTGGGCGGTGACCGCGTGGGTGCCGTAGGCGGCCGCGGTGGCGCAGGCCGCGAGCGGCGGACCGCGGCTGCCCCGGCCCCGGTGACTCAGCCGGTCGCCAGTAGCAAGGTGCCGAGTAGCGCCAGGCCCGCTCCTGCTGCCTGGGTCGGCCGTAGTCGCTCGCTGAGGAAGCCGCGGGCGGCCAGTGCGGTCACCACTGGATAGAGCGAGGCGAGGACGGCCGCCACGGTGACCGGGCCGTGCTGGGCGGCGACCGCGTAGGTGCCGTTGGCGGCCACGTCGGCGAGCCCGACGAAGGCCAGCGCGGGCAGCGAGGCCCATGGGAAGCCGCCTTCCGGCACCGCCCGACCACCCCGCCGGACGGACACGGCGAGCGCGGCCCCGCCGACCGCGACGTTCGTCAGCCGCTGGACGAACAGGGCGAGGAACAGGCCGGTGACGTTGGTCGAGGCCTCGGTGATCAGGGCGAAGACCGTGCCGAAGCCCAGCGCCGCGACCAGCGTGAGCAGGATCGTCCGCCGCTGTACGGGCGCACCACGCAGCTGTGGACCACCCGCGAGGACGACCCCGGTGACGGCGACCGCGATGCCGGCGACCTGGAGCAGCCCGGGTCGCTCGCCGAGGACCAGGCCGACGCCGACCGGTACGGCCACGCTCAGCGTGGCGAGCGGCGAGACGACCCCCATGGGGCCGAGCGCGAGGGCCTTGTAGAAGGAGAGCAGGGCCACCGGCCCCACCAGCCCCGCCGCGAACGCGAACCACAGGCGGGGCCCGGCCTCGGTCCACCCGCCGGTCGCGATGACGATCGCGCCCAGCACCGTCGCCGCGATGGCCTGCGAGACGACCACGACCGTCAGCGCGGGCGTCCGCCGTGTCAGCAGCCCGCCGCCGAAGTCGGCCAGGCCCCACAGGAGGCTGGTCATCAGGGCGAAGAATGCTGTCACGGCCGGCCTCGCAGTACAGTTCGATGGACGATCAGGTACACCCCACCGTAGTTCAGTGAAGTGAACCCTGTCATCCCATATATTGAACCCCAGGGCGTCCCGGGCCTCCCGGAACCCTCGAACTCCCCTCGATGGACGTGATGTGTCGGACCTCGACCTGCTGACCCAGTCCCTGGCGCGCAACGTCAAGCGCTGGCGCACCGAACGCGGCTTCACCCTGGACGCGCTCGCCGCCCGCGCGGGTGTCAGTCGCGGCATGCTCATCCAGATCGAGCAGGCCCGGACGAACCCCAGCATCGGCACCGTCGTCAAGATCGGCGACGCGCTCGGCATCAGCATCACCACCCTGCTCGACTACGAGCAGGGCCCCACCGTCCGGATCGTCCCCGCCGAGCAGGCCGTACGGCTGTGGCACACCGACGCCGGCAGCTACAACCGCCTCCTCGCCGGCACGGAGGCCCCCGGCCCGCTGGAGATGTGGGACTGGCGGCTGATGCCGGGCGAGCAGAGCCCCTCCGAGCCGCACCCGGTCGGCACGGTGGAACTCGTCCACGTCACCGCGGGCGAACTGACCCTCACCGTGGACGGTGTGCAGCACCTCGTGCCGACCGGCGCGAGCGCCACGTTCGAGGCGAGCACCCCGCACACCTACGGCAACGAGGGCGACGTACCGATGGAGATGGTGATGGCCGTCTCGGTACCGCCCGTGCGCTGAACCGGGGCCGCGGCGGGCTGTTAGCGTGCGGCCATGCGCGCACCCATCGGAGACTTCGACACCGCCACCCCCGTCCCGGACTGCCTCCAGGAGCTGACCGCCCCGGTCGCCGACGCCGTACGCCACTGGCAGGGCGCGGTCCCCGCCGACCGTGTCCTCTACGTCGACACCGACCCGCGCTGGGCCGACACGGCCGTCTTCGTGGAGCACTACGGCCGCGACCTGCTGGAGCAGTCGGCGAACTGCGTGGTGGTCGCGGGCAAGCGGGGCGGCGAGACCACGCTCGCCGCGTGTGTGGTGCTCTCCACCACCCGGGTCGACGTCAACGGCGTCGTCCGGCGCCAACTCGGCGCGCGCAAGGCCTCGTTCGCGTCGATGGAGACGGCGACCGGCGAGACCGGCATGGAGTACGGCGGCATCACCCCGGTCGGACTGCCCGCCGACTGGCCGCTGCTGATCGACTCGGCCGTCGTCGATCTCCCCTACGTCCTCGTCGGCAGCGGACGCCGCCGCGGCAAGCTGCTGGTCCCCGGCAAGGCCCTGGCGGAACTGCCGGGCGCCGTGGTGCTGGAGGGCCTCGGGCTCGCCTGAGGTCGGTGAATGGCAGATCTGTTCCCTGGGCCCTGGCGAAAACCGCAGGTCAGGCCGGAAGGTGGGCGGCCTCGGCCGGAACGGATCTGTCGATCACACCGCCAGATGATGGGCCAGCGGCAGATGCGGGTCCCGCTCGCCCGGCGCCGGTGCCGGATCGGCGTGCACCAGGGCGGCCGTCAGCCTCGGTACGGCGTGCAGCAGGGCGTGTTCGGCCTCTACGGCGATCGCGTGCGCCTGCCGTAGCGTCGCCTCTCCGTCCACCACCACCGCGAGTTCGGCCCGCAGCCGGTGCCCGATCCACCGCAGCCGCAGCTCACCTACCTCACGCACGCCCGGCACCGCCCGCACCGCACGCTCGGCCCGGTCCACCAGTGCCGGGTCGACGGCGTCCAGCATCCGCCGGAACACCTCCCGCGCGGCGTCCCGCAGCACGAAGACGATCGCGGCCGTGATCGCCAACCCGACGACCGGGTCGGCCGGTTGCCATCCCAGGGCCGAGCCTCCGGCGCCCACCAGCACCGCCAGCGAGGTGAAACCGTCGGTGCGGGCGTGCAGGCCGTCGGCGACGAGCGCGGCCGAGCCGATCTCCCGGCCCACTCGGATCCGGTACCGGGCCACCCACTCGTTGCCCACGAACCCGACCAGCGCGGCCACCGCGACCGCCGGCACATGCGTCACCGGGCGCGGATCGAGCAGCCGCCCCACGGCCACCCACGCGGCGAACGCCGCCGAGGCGGCGATGGTCAGCACGATCACCAGCCCCGCGAGATCCTCGGCCCGGCCGTAGCCGTAGGTGAACCGCCGGGTCGCCGCCCGCCGCCCCAGCACGAAGGCGATGCCGAGCGGTACGGCGGTCAGCGCGTCGGCGGCGTTGTGCACGCTGTCCCCGAGCAGCGCCACCGACCCGGACACGGCCACCACGGCGGCCTGCGTCAGCGCGGTCGCCCCGAGAACGGCCAGCGACACCCACAACGCCCGCATCCCGCGCGCCGAGGCCTCCATGGCCCGGTCGACCTTGTCGGCGCTGTCATGGGAGTGCGGGGTGAGGAGATGCGCGAGACGGTGCCGGAGACCGGGGGTGTGGGGGTGGGCGTGGCTCGCGTGGTCATGGCCGTGGCCGTGCGCGTGCCCGGCTTCGCCGCGGCCGCGTGCATGCCGGTCATGGCCGTGCCCCGGGTGGTCGTGGTCGTGGCCGTCCCCGCCGTGGCCGTGCGAGTGCTCGTCCCGCACCTGCCGGCCGCCCGCGTGCGCGTGTTCCTCGTGCCCTGGCCCGCGGTGCCCGTGCGAGTGCCGGTCGTTCACGTGGGTCCCCTTCCGGTGTGGGAGTGGACGTGCGGCGTCCACGGGACCAGTATGTGCGTATGAGCGCACGCTTGCACCTATCACCTGCACACCATGCGCACCCGCGCAGCCCGGGCGAGGAGCAGTTCGCGCTCGCCGCCGAGCTGATGGCCCTGCTCGGCGACCGCACCCGCCTCACCTTGATGCATGCCCTCACGGCCGGCGAGGCCGATGTCACGACGCTCACCGAGCGTTGCGGCGCGGCGCGGCCCGCCGTCAGCCAGCATCTGGCGCGGCTGCGGCTCGCGGGCCTGGTGAAGACCCGCAAGGAGGGCCGCCGGGTGATCTACTCGCTCCCGCACGGGCACCTGCGCCGCCTGGTGGAGGAGGCCCTGAAGACAGCGGACCACCACCTCGCCGAGCGGCACCCGGAAGGTCAGTAGGCGGCTGCCGTGCCGAGGTACTGCTCGGCGAAGGCCGCCGCCGCGGCCGGCGAGGTGAACAGCCTGCGCAGCCGGGCCAGGGTGGTGCCGGCGCGGAACGGGTCGCCCGACGCGACACCGTGGTAGATGTCCGACAGCCACTGCGAGAACTCCTGGTAGTCCCACACCCGGCGCAGACACGCCGCGGAGTAGCCGTCCAGGCCGTCGGCCTCGCCCTTCGTGACGTATGCGGTGAGCGCGTCGCCGAGCAGGAAGGCGTCGTGCAGGGCGAGGTTCATGCCCTTCGCGGCGATGGGCGCGACCAGGTGACCGGCGTCCCCGGCGAGGTACAGCCGCCCGTGGGCGAGGGGTTCGACGACATAGTGGTGCATGTCCAGGACGCGCTTCTCGATCAGCCGGCCCTCGGTGAGCGGGGCTGCCCCCGCCGCGCCGAGCCGCTCGCGCAGCTCGGTCCAGACCCTGTCGTGCGGCCAGTTCTCCGGATCGTCGCCGGGCGGGCACTGCAGGTAGAACCGGGTCAGCTCGGGGCTGCGGGGCATCTGCCCCGCGAAACCGCGCGGATGGACGCCGAACAGGACGCAGTCCGTCGACGGCGGGACCTCGGCGAGCAACGCCAGCCAGCCGATGCCGTCGTCCTGCCGGGCGATCCGCCTCCGCTCCTCCGGTATCGCGTCCCGCGTCACCCCGCGTGCCCCGTCGCAGCCCGCGACGAAGTCGCAGCGCAGCAGCCGCCGTTGACCGGTCTGCGGGCAGCGGTAGGACACCGCCGGCCGGTCCGAGTCCAGGTCGTGCAGCGTCACGTCGCGCACCCCGAAGCGGATGTCGCCGCCGCGTACGTCGGCGTACTCCCGCACCAGGTCCGTCACCAGCAACGGCTGCGGATAGACGTGGTGGTGGCTGCCTGCCAGGTCCGCGTAGGAGAAGCGGTACCGCTCACCGGCGAAGCGGAACTCGCAGGCGCTGTGCACCTCGGCCCGCTGGGACAGCCGTTCGGCCAGTCCGCGCCGGCCGAGTTCGCGCACCGCCCATTCCTCGAGGACGCCGGCCCGCGGCCGGGTCTCGATGAACTGTCTGCTCTCGGTCTCCAGGACGACACAGTCGACGGAGGCGGCCCGCAGGATGTTGCCGACGGTGAGCCCGGCGGGACCGGCGCCCACGATGACGACCGTACGGCGTTCCCCGGGCGCGGAGCCGGGGTGGGGGGAAGGGGAGATCACCCCCGCATTATGACGGTGTCCCGTCAGCCGCGTTCGGCTGACGGGACACCAGGGGAGAGCGGGGTCAGTGCGCCGGGGCGTCGGTGACGACGACGTCCTCGATGTCGCGCTCGATCTGCTCGGGCTTGGAGGCGGTCGCCTTGGCCCAGTAGTAGATGCCGAGCGAGAAGGCGGCGACGACCAGGATGTCCCACCACAGCGGCAGGTCACCGTTACCGCCGAAGGTGCTCAGGTAGGAGATCACGCCGATGCCCACCAGGTAGGCCGGCAGCCACTGCGCGGCCTTGAAGTCCAGCCGCGGCGCGTTGGGCAGGCCCTTGCGGATCGCGTAGGCGGCGTAGGAGCCGAGCAGCACGTAGCCGATCAGGATCGCGCAGCCCAGGCGCCACAGGGTGTCCCAGCCGGACCAGAAGATGATCAGGTTGGCGACCACGAAGGACAGCGGGGAGATGAACTTGCCGAAGGGCAGCTTGTACGGACGCTCGTGGTTCGGCAGCCGGTCCGAGAAGACGCCGTAGGCCAGCGGGGCGCCCGCGTACATCAGCACGCTCGCCGAGGTGATGAAGCCGACCAGCGTCTGCCAGCTCGGGAACGGCGCGAAGCAGATGACACCGGTCACGAACGACATCGCCAGGCCGAACCACGGCACACCGCGCGAGTCGGTCTTGGCGAAGACCTTCGGCGCGTAGCCGTTCTTGGCCAGGCCGTAGGAGATACGGGAGGTGGCGGTGGTGTAGATCAGGCCGGTGCCGCCGGGGGAGATGATCGCGTCGGCGTACAGGACCCAGGCCAGCCAGCCCAGACCGACCAGCGAGGCCAGACCCGCCCAGGGGCCGCTGATACCGGCGTAGGCCAGGTTCGCCCAGCCCTTGGCGAAGGAGGCGTGCGGCAGGGCGGCGATGAACACGACCTGGAGCAGGACGTAGATCACGGCGCCGATCGCGACCGAACCGAGCGTCGCGCGCGGCAGGTCACGCTTCGGGTTGCGGCTCTCGCCGGCCAGCTGGATCGCCTGCTCGAAGCCGAGCAGCGCGAAGATGATGCCGCTGGAGCTGATCGCGGTGAGGACGCCCTTGGCGCCGAACGGGGCGAAGCCCTCGGAGGTGAAGTTGGCCGGGTGGAAGTTGCCGATGGCGATGATGAAGATCGCGGCGAGCGGGACGGCGATCTTCCACCAGGTGGCGGCACTGTTGGTGTGTGCCAGGACACGGACACCGAGGAAGTTGACGGCGACGAAGAGCGCCATGAGCAGGACCGCGACGACGATGCCGCTGGTCGTCAGCGTGCCGTTCGTGTTCTGCAGACCGTCGGCGAAGTGCCAGTGCTTGGCATAGCCGATCATGGCCTCGACCTCGATGGGGGCCACCGTCGCGGCCTGCAGCCAGGAGAACCAGCCGAAGGACATGCCGGCCAGGCCGCCGAAGGCGTAGTGCGGGTAGCGCGCGGTACCGCCCGCCACCGGGAACATGCCACCAAGTTCGGCGTGGACCAGCGCGAGCAGCACGATCGCCACCGCACCGATCACCCACGAGATGATCGCCGCGGGACCGGCCGCGACGACCGCCTTCTCGGCACCGAAGAGCCAACCGGAGCCGATGATGGAGCCCACCGAGGCCCACATCAGACCGATGAGTCCGACGTCGCGGCGCAGACCACCGGTGTCGCTTGTGGCTACCGGTGCAGCCTGGTCGACATTCGCCATGTCAAGGGGCCTCTCAGATCGTAAACGCAGGATTAACGAGCAAGGAGGCCACAGGCTAGGGATGCTTTCCGACTCAGCAAAAGAGTGTTAACCAAAACTTGACCTGGGATCTTAGGTGTCTTGGGTCCACCCTCGGTTACGCCCTTGTTACAGGTCAGATGCCCAGTACGAATGTCAATATTCAGCGCCCAATTGTAAGTAGAAGGAGAGATTCGCTAGTTCAGACGGGGAATTTCGATGGCCGGGCAACGGTCCATGACCATCTCCAGACCGGCCGCCCGGGTCCGCTCGTCGGCCGCCTCGTCCACGACCCCGAGCTGGAACCATACCGCCCGCGCCCCCTTGGCCACAGCCTCGTCGGCCACCGCGCCGGCCAGCTCGCTGTTGACGAAGACGTCGACCACGTCGACCTCGAAGGGGATGTCCGCGAGGGAGGTGTACCCCCGCTCGCCGTGCACCGTCTCGGCCTTGGGGTGCACCGGCACGATCCGCTTGCCGAACCGCTGGAGCACCTGGGCCACCCGGTACGCGGCCCGGTCGCGGTTGGTGGACAGGCCGACGACCGCCCAGGTGTCGCCCAGCTCGGTCAGGATCCTGCGGATCCTCGCTTCGTCGCCGTACACGGCCGCCTCCTCGGGGCTGCGGGAAACTGGTCCCCAGGACAACAGCAACCCGGCGGCTCCGGATTCCCGGTCCGGATCCCCGTCCCGCCACCCGCCACCACGTCCGGAATCGACCCAAGATGCCCGCGTACGACCGTCCACCCGCCTACGCTCGCCCCGTGCTGCGCATCCTCGACGCCCGAACCGGTGAGCCCGTCCCCGCCGCGCCCGCCCGACGCGGCCTGACCCGCATCGAGGCCCATGCCTCCGGCCTCGACCCGACGGCCCTGCGGGTGCTGCTCACCGCCGACCTCCTGGTCCGGGCCCTGGAACTGTCCGGCACCCCGGTCTGGACGATCCTCACCGCCCCCCACCGCGCCGCCGAGCTCCGCACCGCGGCGGCCACCCTCTCCATCCGCCCCTTCGAGGACGCCCGCGACCTCGCGTCGGGTCTGGGCGAGGCCCAGGCGATCCAGGTAACGGCCGACGAGACGACTGCCCGCGGCGACGGCCCGGTGATGCTGGTGGCCCCGGTGGAGTGGGCGGGGCCGGTGCCGGGCGAGCCGGGGGCGGGGCCGTGTGCGCCGGGGGGTGCGGATTCGCCTTCGGGTGGAGTGGCTTCGGGTGAGGTGGCTTCGGGCGGGGTGGCTTCGGGTGGGGTGGCTTCGGGTGGAGTGGCGGATGAGGTGGGGGGTGCGCGTTCCGCCAGGTCCGGGGCGGCGCGGGGTGGCGGCCCGGAGTCCGGCGGCGAAGGGTCCGGCGCAGCGAGCCGGGCGGAGCCCGCGCCCCGGCCGAGTCCCGCCGAGGCTCCCGGGCCGGCATCCTGGCGTGCTTCCGAGTCGGCTCCTGGGTCGACTCCCGGCGATGCTCCCGAGTCGGCTTCCGGGCGTGCTCCTGGGTGGGCTTCTGAGCGTGCTCCTGAGCCGGCTTTCGGCGGGGCCTCCGAGTCGGTTTCCGGCCGTATCACCGAGTCTGCTCCAGCCCACGCCCCCGTGCCCCCTGCCCACCCCCCGCTCGATGCCCTGCTCGCCGACCCCGCCGCCTTGAGACTCGCCCTCCTCGCCGTCCCGCGGAGCGAACCCGTCCGGCTCGACTCGGCCGTGCTGCAGGAGGCCGCCCGTTGGCTGGCCGGGTGGCGGCGGGACGTGGCCGGGTGGGCGCGGCGGCCGTCGCGACCGGTGCCCGACGAGGTGCGGGCGCGGCTGCGCTCCGCGTGGGAGGACGACCTCGACCTGCCGGGAGTGCTGGACGCGCTGCGGGATGTGGCGAGCGCCCCGGACCTGCCCGACGGGGCGCGCTTCGAGACGTACGTCTACGCCGACCGCCTGCTGGCCCTCGACCTCGCCCGCGACCTCGGGAGCCTCGGGTGATCACGCGGGCGGGCGCGGGCCCGCTGCGCCGGCTGGTGGTGCTGCGGCACGCCAAGTCCGCCTGGCCCGAGGGCGTCGAGGACCACCGCAGGCCGCTCGCGCCGCGCGGCCTGCGTGACGCCCCGGCCGCCGGACGCGCCCTCGCCGAGGCCGACTGCCTGCCCGACCTCGCCCTGTGCTCCACGGCCGTGCGCGCCCGCCGCACCTGGGAGCTGGCCTCCGCCGAGTGGGGCACTCCGCCGCCGGTGCGCTACGACTCGCGGTTGTACGCGGCCGACGTGGCGGAGCTGCTGGAGGCGGTCCGCGAGACACCGCCGGAGGTGGAGACGCTGCTGGTGGTCGGGCACAACCCCGGGCTGGAGGAGCTGGTCCTGGAGGTGGCGCGGGACGGTCTCGACGACACGCTGGACCGGGTCCGGACCAAGTTCCCGACGTCCGCGATCGCCGTCCTGTCCTGGCGCGGCACCGGCTGGCCGGCCCTCGGCCCGGGCACGGCCCTGCTGACGTCGTTCACGGTGCCGCGCGGACGGAAGGGGTAGCGCCCGCGCCCGAAGGCCCGAAGGGGCGCGGGGCTGTGTCTGATACGCGGCTACCGCCGCGCGGGCGCGACCAGCCACAGCGGCGCCGCAGGTGAACGACGGCGGATTGCGGCACCGCCCGTCCCGGCGCCCCCAGCGGAGCGCATACGCTGACGGGATGCAGGACGAGTACCGCACAGTCGCCCACGCGGGCGTGCACGAGATCGAGATCAACCGCTCCCGCTTCCTGTGCGCCCTCGCCCCGGCCGCCACCGAGCAGGAGGCGCAGGACTTCATCGCCTCCGTACGCAAGGAGCACGCCGACGCCACCCACAACTGCTGGGCGTACGTCATCGGCGCCGACGCCTCCGTACAGAAGGCCAGCGACGACGGCGAACCGGGCGGCACCGCCGGCGTCCCCATGCTCCAGATGCTGCTGCGCCGTGAGATGCGCTACGTCGTCGCGGTCGTCACCCGCTACTACGGAGGCGTCAAGCTCGGCGCCGGCGGACTCATCCGCGCCTACGGCGGCGCCGTCGGCGAGACCCTGGACACCCTCGGCACCCTCACCCGCCGCCGCTTCCGGCTCGCCACCGTGACCGTCGACCACCAGCGCGCGGGCAAGGTCCAGAACGACCTGCGCGCCACCGGACGCGAGGTGCGCGACGTCCACTACGGCGAGGCGGTCACCATCGAGATCGGCCTGCCGGACGCGGACGTGGACGCCTTCCGCGCCTGGCTCGCCGATGCGACGGCGGGCACGGCGGGCTTCGAACTCGGCGGCGAAGCCTACGGAGATGCGTGACGTTCGCCTCGAATGGGACATAACCGGCGGCAGGTCGGGGGCATGGCGGGCTGATACGGCATTAACCGCCCGTGATGTCAGACCCGGCCGTTAATCTCGGGGATCATGAGACTCCTGCACACGTCCGACTGGCATCTCGGCCGGGCCTTCCACCGGGTGAACATGCTCGGGGCCCAGGCCGAGTTCGTCGGTCACCTCGTCACCACCGTGCGTGAGCACGAGGTGGACGCGGTGGTCGTGGCGGGCGATGTGTACGACCGCGCGGTGCCTCCGCTCGCCGCGGTCGAGCTGTTCGACGACGCCCTGCACCGCCTCGCGGACCTCGGCGTGCCCACGGTGATGATCTCCGGCAACCACGACTCGGCCCGCCGCCTCGGCGTCGGCGCCGGACTCATCGGCCGCGCGGGCATCCACCTGCGCACCGAGCCGTCCGCCGTTGGCACCCCGGTCGTGCTGGCCGACGACCACGGCGATGTCGCCTTCTACGGCCTGCCGTATCTCGAACCCGCCCTGGTGAAGGACGAGTTCGCGGTGGAGAAGGCCGGTCACGAGACCGTGCTCGGCGCCGCCATGGACCGCGTCCGCGCCGACCTCGCCACGCGCGCGCCGGGCACCCGCTCGGTCGTCCTCGCCCACGCCTTCGTCACCGGCGGCCAGGCCAGTGACAGCGAGCGGGACATCACCGTGGGCGGGGTCGCCGCCGTACCGGCCGGCGTCTTCGACGGCGTCGACTATGTGGCGCTCGGCCATCTGCACGGCTGCCAGACCATCACCGAGCGCGTGCGCTACTCGGGCTCTCCGCTCGCGTACTCCTTCTCCGAGGCCGACCACCGCAAGAGCATGTGGCTGATCGACCTCGACGCCGACGGATCCGTCTTTGCCGAGCGCGTCGACTGCCCCGTGCCGCGCCCACTGGCCCGCATCAGGGGCACGCTGGGCGACCTCCTCGCCGACCCCGAGCCGGCCCGCCACGAGGACGCCTGGGTCGAGGCCACCCTCACCGACGCCGTCCGCCCCGCCGACCCCATGGCCCGGCTCACCGAGCGCTTCCCGCACACCCTCAGCCTCGTCTTCGACCCCGAGCGCGCCCCGGACGACCCCCAGGTGTCGTACGCCCGGCGTCTCGCGGGCCGCAGCGACCAGCAGATCGCCCAGGACTTCGTCGCCCATGTGCGCGGTGCCGGGCCCGACGAGCGGGAGGCGGCCGTCCTGCGCGAGGCCTTCGACGCCGTGCGCGCCGACGCCGCCGTGCGGGAGGTTGCCCGGTGAGGCTGCACCGGCTCGACATCACCGCCTTCGGACCCTTCGGCGGCCCCCAGAGCATCGACTTCGACGCCCTGTCCGCCGCCGGCCTGTTCCTGCTCCACGGCCCCACCGGCGCCGGCAAGACCTCCGTCCTGGACGCCGTCTGCTACGCCCTGTACGGCTCCGTCCCCGGCGCCCGGCAGAGCGGCCAGGGCATGAACCTGCGCAGCGACCACGCCGAGCCGCGCACCCGCACCGAGATCCGCCTCGACCTCACCGTCGCCGGCCGCCGCCTTGAGATCACCCGGCAGCCCCCCTGGGAGCGGCCCAAACTGCGCGGCACCGGCACCACCGTCGACAAGGCCCAGACCTGGCTGCGCGAGTACGACGCCACGGCCGGTGCCTGGAAGGACCGCAGCCGCTCCCACCAGGAGATCGGCGAGGAGATCGCCCAGCTGCTCGGCATGAGCCGCGAGCAGTTCTGCCAGGTCGTGCTGCTGCCCCAGGGCGACTTCGCCCGCTTCCTGCGTGCCGACGCCGAGGCCCGCGGCCGGCTGCTGGGCCGGCTCTTCGACACCCAGCGGTTCGCCGACGTGGAGAAGCGCCTCGGCGAACGCCGTCGCGCCACCGAGGCACGCGTGCGTGAGGGCGACGCGGCACTGCTCGCCGACGCCCACCGCATGCAGCAGGAGGCCGGCGACGCCATGGAGCTGCCCGAGCCGGCCCCCGGCGACCCCGGCCTGGCCGACGCCGTCCTCGGCGCCGCCGCCATCGCCCGCGCCACCGCCCGGGAACGCCTCACCGTCGCCCACTGCCGGCTCGCCGCCGCCGAGTCGGCCCACGCCGCGACCCGGCGCGCCCTGGACGAGCAACGCGAACTCGCCCGGCTGCAGGGCCGGTTCGCCGAAGCCCGGCGGCGCGCCGAGCGGCTCCAGGAGCGGGCAGGCGCCCATCACGAGGCCCAGCAGCGCATGGAGCGGGCCCGCAAGGCGGAGGCGGTCGCGCCCGCGCTGGAGCTGCGGGAGGCCGCCGAGGAGGAGCACCGCAGGGCGACCCGGGCCGAGGCACGCACGCGTGGCATGCTCCCCGGCTCCTACGCCGACGCGAGCCCGGGCGGCCTCGCCTCCGCCGCCCGCCGGGCCGCCGAGGAGCTGGGCGGCCTGGACGCGGCCCGGCGCGCCGAGCGGCGCCTCGCCGAACTGGCCGAGGAGCGGTCCGGCCTCGACCGCCAGGAGCGCGCCGACGAGGACGTGCTCCGCGAGGCCGAGGCCTGGCTCGCCGGCTGGGACGCCACCCGCGCGGCGCTGCAGTCCCGCGTCGACTCCGCCCAGGAGGCCGCCACCCGCGCCGAACAGCTGGCCGTCCAGCGGGAACCGATGCGCAGGCGCCTGACCGCGGCCCGCACCCGGGACGAGCTGGCCGCGGAACTCCAGGACGCACAGCGCCGGACGCTCGCATCCGAACAGCGCGCCCTCGACGCCCGCGCCCACTGGCTCGACCTCAAGGAACAGCGCCTGAACGGCATCGCCGCCGAGCTGGCCACCCACCTCACCGACGGCGAGCCCTGCGCCGTCTGCGGAGCCACCGAACACCCCGCACCGGCCCGGAAGATCGCCGGACACGTCGACCGCGAGACCGAGGACCGGGCCCTCGCCGCCCACCAGCGCGCCGAGGAGCAGCACACCGAGGACGAACGGCGACTCGGGGTCCTCCGCGAGGCCCTGGCCGCCGCCACCGCCGAGGCCGGTGACACGCTCACCGCACAACTCGACGCCGCCGCCGCCGAGTTGGAGCAGGAGTACGCCCGCGCCCGCCGCGACGCCTCCGCGCTGCACGCCGCCCACGAGGAGCTGCGGCGCGCCGAGCACGAGCGTGAGCAGCGCCTCGCCGACCGCCAGCAGGCCGCCGTACGAGCCGCCTCCCGGCTCACCCGGCGGGAGACCCTGGAGCGTGAACAGGCCCAGCTGGAGGCGGAGTTGACCAAGGCGCGCGGCGGCTTTGGCAGCGTGGCCGCCCGTGCCGCGCAGCTGGAGCGGCAGGTGACGCTGCTCACCGACGCCGCCGACGCCGTACGCGCCGCCGAGGACACCGCCCAGCGTCTGAAGGACGCCGACGCCCGTCTCGCCGACGCCGCCTACCGGGCCGGTTTCGACACCCCGCAGGCCGCGGCCGCCGCCCTCCTGGACGCCGCGGCCCACCGCGAGCTCCAGCACCGCCTGGACGCCTGGCAGACGGAGGAGGCCGCCGTACGCGCGGTGCTGGCGGAGGCCGACACCGCGGCCGCCGCCCAGCGCCCGCCCGCGGATCCGGCCACGGCCGAGCGCACGGCGGCCACGGCCGAACACCGGCTGCGCGAGACGGCGTCCGCGCGCGACGCGGCCGCCCGCACCTGCGCCGAGCTGGACCGCCTCTCCGCGCGCGCCACCGAGGCCGTACGACGGCTCGCCCCGCTCCGCGAGGAGTACGACCGGGTCGCCCGCCTCGCCGCGCTCACGGCCGGCACCTCCGCCGACAACGAACGCAAGATGCGCCTGGAGTCATATGTGCTGGCGGCCCGGCTGGAGCAGGTCGCCGCCGCCGCGACCGCGCGGCTGCAGCGCATGTCCTCCGGCCGCTACACCCTGGTCCACTCCGACGACCGCACCGGACGCGGCCGCAGCGGGCTCGGGCTGCACGTGGTCGACGCCTGGACCGGTCGCGAACGCGACACCGCCACCCTGTCCGGCGGCGAGACCTTCTTCGCCTCCCTCGCGCTCGCCCTCGGCCTGGCGGACGTCGTCACCGACGAGGCCGGCGGCGTCCGCCTCGACACCCTCTTCATCGACGAGGGCTTCGGCAGCCTGGACGACCAGACCCTGGACGAGGTGTTGGACGTCCTGGACTCCCTCCGGGAGCGGGACCGCACCGTCGGCATCGTCAGCCACGTCCCCGACCTGCGGCGGCGGATCCACGCGCAGCTGGAGGTCGTCAAGGGAAGGACGGGGTCGGCGCTGCGGCAGCGGGGCGTGTGACGGCCGGCGAACCGGTCGACTACCGCTTCGAGTTCGCGATCTCTGGGGGGTTGCATCGCCGCTGGCCGGCTCTTCGAGGAGTGAGCCCTAGTCCAGTCTCCAGGCAGCCGCGATGTCTCCTCGCGTGTTCCATCCGTAGCGATCAAGCTGCTCGGCTTCCGCGGTGCGGCCAAGCTCGTGCAGGCTGATCACGGCGAGGTGAGCAGCCAGTTCGCTGCCTGCCGCGACAGCACGCCGGCACCAGGCGAAGGCCTCGGCCCACCGGCCCCCGTCCGCGAGTCGTTGGGCTCCCCACATCAGGGCGCCGGCATCACCGGCTGCAGCGGCCTCTTCGGCCAATGCCAACGCTTTGTCCACCTCGCCTGCATCCGCCAGGCGCCTGAGCGCGGCCAAGGGCTGGGCTTCTGCCCTGGCAGCGGCGCGCGCTGCCCATTCGG
This sequence comes from Streptomyces sp. NPDC001709, assembly GCF_053596375.1. NCBI lineage: Bacteria > Bacillati > Actinomycetota > Actinomycetes > Kitasatosporales > Streptomycetaceae > Streptomyces > Streptomyces sp. NPDC001709. The sequence goes on from NZ_JBSFGB010000009.1 coordinate 113,299, forward strand.
AGACCTCACCGAGCCGACGGATGGGCGTGGGTCGGTCGTCATTCGCCGGGCTGATATCGACGGATCCCGCTGTGGCACCCCGTGAGGCCTGGACCGGGGCGTCCTCGGCTTCGTCCGCTCTCGCCACCCCCTCGGCTGCCGGTCGAAGGCCTCCCGCAAGCCCTGCTTCCTCGGCGCGCTCCACCCAAGACCGTGCTTCGTCCAAACGCCCGGCATCCGACAGCCGTTGGGCCGCCGATGCGTAGGCGTCGGTGTCGCCGGATGCGGCGGCCCGCTGGAACCAGGAGAGTGCTTCCGTCAGCCGGCCGTTGTCCGCCAGGGCCTCGGCTGCGGCCAGCAGGCTGTCGGTGTCTCCTCCCGCTGCGGCGCGTTCGAACCAAGGCAGGGCGGCATCGATTCGTCCTGCCTCGGCCAGGGTCTCGGCGATCCGCCAATTGGCCTGTGCGGAGTCGATTTCTGGGCTGAGCTCGTACCACTGCGGCACCTCGTCCAGTCGGCCCGCGCGTGCCAACTCCTTGGCGGCCAACGGGGCGGCCTGGGTATCCCCAGCCCTGTGTGCCTGCTCGAGCCACGGTATGGCTTCGTTCAGGCGGCCCGAGTCTATGAGCGATTGGGCGATCTTCCTGTGCTCGCCGGCCTTGGCCCACAATCGGCAGGCCGTCTCTGTGAGCCCCCGCGCGGCTGCTGCCGAGGCGAGGTCCCGTGCGGCTTCGCCCTCGCAGCGCCACACGGCAGCCTCCCAGAACAACGGAGGGACGGGCAGCGCGCGGCGCGCGGCCCGGAAGTGATCCACGAGGAAGTCGGCGAGCCTGTACGTCTGGCCACTTGCGGCAGACGGAGAGCCGACGGAGCCACGAGGGCGTCTCTGGCGGTGCAGCGGGCCGCGCGCTCCCTTCACCGGTCTGGTGAGCTGCGTCAACGCCTGTTCGAGCCAGTCCTCCGGCAGCAGATCCCATTCGGTGTCGGTGAGGTAGGCCTCGGCTGCCGTAGCCAGAAAGGGGAGGGGGAGGCCGAGCGGGTGGCCCAGTCGGCGGGCGTCGATCGCCGCGTCGAGGAGGGCTCTCGGCCCCGGGGAGGCTTCGCTGTGGATGGCGACCAACTCGAATCCCGCGGCCAGGTACTGAGTGACCATGCCGTCGTGGGCGGCCCGTGCGGCTGTGACCAGCCGCGGGTCCTTCGACGTGCTGATCTCCTCGATCTGGGAAGGCGTGAAAGCGGTGGGGACGTGTAGGTCGCGCCCGGCGAGCAGGACTCGGGCCTGTCCGTACGGGTCCTTGTGTCCGGGTGGACGACGAGGGGGTCCGTCTGGGTCCATGCCGCCCGGCTGAGGGGTCTCCCGTAAGTCGTCGAAGTATCCGGGGCCAGGCCAGATGGTGCCCAGGATCAGGACAGGAGCCCGGGTGGAGTCGGCCAGCAGGGTGCGCAGTCCGGCAGAGATCGGCTCGCCATGCTGGGGGTCCAGCAGATAGTGGTGGGCTTCGTTGAGCCAGACAACGGTCTTCGGGCCGACCCTGTGGAGGCCAGCGAGAGCGGCCTGGCGCCGATCAGGGTCGATGGGATGCCACAACCGCCAGCCGTCCGGAAGCTGCCGTATGGCTTCGAAGCAGGCACGCGTCTTCCCCGACGATGACGTGCCGACCAGCATCACCAGCCGGCTGTTGCCCTCGATCGCTTCGGCGACGATGCGCCGCAATTCGATGTCGTGGCCGCGCTCCACATAGGTCGGCAGGCCGGCAGCACCTCGCAGGGTGATCGCGTGATGGACCTCCAGGTCGTACGGATCGATATCGCTCACCGGACGGCCGAGCGGCTCGGCAAGCTGTACCTGCGTCCACAGTGCAGCGGCCTCTCGGCCGGCCTGCTGCCCGTCGCCGCCCACCATGCGCGTCAGCGCGGTGACCAAGGCGACGACATCCGCCTGATCCGCGGGCGCTGTCGGGTCCCCGATCATGCGGCTGATCGTGTCCCGAGCCGGACCAGCGGTGAGTTCGTCCTCGGCGGCGATCGCTTTCGCCATGGCGTCCAGAGCGGGCGCACCAGCCGCGACATAGGCCTCGTAGATCAGCTTCTTGAGCGTCCGCATCGGCCCTGGTGGCACCACCGGCTGGGCAATCAGCCCGCGTGCGCCCACGGGCCTGCCGTCCCCCACCCCCGCTCCGTCGCGTTTCATCGCACCATCGTGCCGCAACTCGTCCTGGACCAACTGCTCGGAGGACGTCGCCGTTCCCGACGAGGACGGAGGCTTCGTCCTGCGCCGGTACGTGCACGTGTTCCTCATGAGCTCGGCCACCCGGCAGAAGATCGAAGAACTCGTGGCGGACCTTGCCCGGGATCCCGCCTTCCAGCCCTCGGCCCCGCCGCCCACCGTCCTCCCGGCGGCCGCCGAGTCCCAGGTCCAGCTGGCCGAGGGCAGCCACTCGCTGTCCGCGCTGCCCGCCACGGGCCGTGGCTTCCAGTAGACCGAGCTGCCTCGCGCAAACGAAGGGCCGCCGCCCGCCATGCCGGTCGGCGGCCCCTCGCAGGCTGGAACGTCGACCAGCAGGCCCTGCTCTGACCGGGTCAGCGGCCCAGCGCGCGCCGGGGCAGGGGAGAGGAGTACACGACGCTGGTGGTCACCGAGCCCAGCGCGCCGATCTTCCCGGAGATCTCCTCCAGGTGTGCCATGGAACGCGCGGCGACCTTGATGACGAAGCAGTCGTCGCCCGTCACATGGTGCGCCTCCAGGATCTCGGGCGTGGCGGCGACCAGGTCATGGAACGGCCTGTAGTTGCCGTTCGGGTAGCGCAGCCGCACGAACGCCAGGATCGGCAGCCCGAGTCGCTCGGGGTCGACGACCGCCGCGTACCCCTGGATCACGCCCGCCTCCTCCAGCCGCCGTACCCGTTCGGTGACGGCGCTCGGTGACATGGAGACGGCACGGGCCAGCTCGGCGTAGCTGGCCCGTCCCTCCCGCTGGAGGACCTCGAGAATGCGCCAGTCGGTGGCGTCCGGGGAATACACGGTCATCCCGGATGGATAGCAGGGAAATCCCGGCCTGAGCAAGGGGAGTGCCGTGGATTCTCCCTTCAGGGGGCGGGCTTCGGGCCGTAGATTTCCAGTCATGATCACCGAGACCGGCACCCGGACCACCGAGACCTCCCCAACCACCCGGACCTCCGCGAATCCCGTCCTGCGTGTCGCGCCCGCCGCGCCCGCCGAAGCCGCCGCCTACTTCCGGGCGAGCCTCGCCTTCCACGCCGACGTCTCCGACGTGGCCGCCGCGCTCGCGGCCGGCGGCGACCCCGGGTTCGTCGTCGTGGACTCCCGCTCGACCGAGTCCTGGGACCAGGGCCACATCCCCGGCGCCGTCCACCTGCCCACCGCGCTCGTCCCCGAGCAGGCCGAGCAGCTCCTGGACAAGTCCGTGCCGGTGGTGACGTACTGCTGGGGCCCCGGCTGCAACGGCGCCACCCGCGCCGCCCTCGCCCTCGCCGAACTCGGCTACCAGGTCAAGGAGATGCTCGGCGGCTTCGAGTACTGGGCGCGCGAGGGCTTCGCCTACGAGACCTGGCAGGGGCGCGAACAGCGCGACGCCGACCCGCTGACCGCGCCCGTCGACGGCGAGTGCGGCTGCTGACCGACTCCCGTGTAGGTTCTCTGCCCATGGCTCGATACGCGGATCCAGGCGCGCTGGAGTGGGTGGAATCGGGCGGCGGCCCACTGATAGCCGTCCCGGAGACGGTGCTGCCGTTCTGGGCGGGCGCCGACAGCGAGGAACTCGACACGGACTACGACCGGGCGTGCGAGGTCGACGGTTACGTCGGCCTGCTGCCCGTCGGCGACAGCGCGGCCCTCGTGTTCGGCGACGAGCCCGCCTCCACCTCGTATCTGCCGGACCACGCCACCTTCGTACGGTGGTCCGCCGCGAACTCCGAGGCGGAACTGCTCGCCACCGTCCCCGCCGCCCTCGACGCGGCCGTGTGGGGGAGCGAGGTGCGCTGGCGGGTGCCCGGGCCGGTGCTGCTGTTCGACTCCGCCTGGCCGGGCCCGGCCGCCGACCGCGCCGAGCACCTCCGGGTGCCGCTGGAGGCGGGCACGTACGCGGTGCGGGCCGCCTACGTACAACCGGGGCCGGAGACCTGGGTCGGACTGGTGCGGCTCAGCAGGATCGCCGCCCCCTGAGCCGTCAGGGGTTCAGGCCGTCGAAGGCAATGTTCAGATGCCGGGGGCCGCGCAGCACCGCGTTCTGCCGGTACGGCGGCGGGTCCTCGACCAGGCGGGGATTCCTCAGCTGCCGGGCCAGTTCCGCGAGCGCGATCTGGGTCTCCAGCCGGGCCAGCGGGGCGCCGAAGCAGCTGTGGATGCCGCTGCCGAAACCGAGGTGCTGGATGTCCTCGCGGTCCGGGTCGAAGCGGTCGGGGTCCTTGAACCGCTCGGGGTCCCGGTTGCCGGCGGCCAGCACCAGCCAGAGGCGCGCGCCCTTCGGGATGGTGACCCCGCGCACCTCGATGTCGGTGATGGTGGTGCGCTGCGGCACGATCTGCACCGGTGGCTCGTACCGCAGCAACTCCTCCACGATCCTGACCGACAGGCCCGGGGCGCCGCGCAGCCGCTCCAGGACCTCAGGGTGGCGCAGCAGTGTGAGCATGCCGTTGGTGATGAGATTGACGGTCGTCTCGTGGCCCGCGATGAGGAGCAGCACCGCTGTGCTGAGTACTTCCATCGTCGTCATGGCGCCGTCCGGACCGTGACTGTTCACCAGGTCGGAGAGCAGGTCGTCGCGGGGTTCCCTGGCGCGCTGCTCCACCAGCCCGTTCAGGTACATGCCGAGCTGCAACCGTGCCTCCTGCGCGGTCCGCTCGGATTCGGCGCTCGTGCGGGTGTCGGGGTCCAGGCCGGCGACGATCGGGTCGACCCAGGCCCGGAAGCGGGGCTCGTCCTCACGGGGCACGCCGAGCAGCCGGCAGATCACGGTCACCGGGAAGGGGTACGCGAACTGGTCCACCAGGTCGATCTGCCGCGCGTCCCCGAAGCCGTCGATCAGCCCGGTGACGATCTCACCCAGCTCGCCCCGCATGTTCTCGATCCGGCGCGGCCTGTGCGGTGGCCCGAAGGAGCGGTTGGCGATCCGCCGCAGTCGGTCGTGCTCCGGAGGGTCGAGTCGGATGAAGCTGGGAGGCAATCCCGTCGCCTCCGGCCCGGACAGCTCGTCGTCCCCGGCGGCGGCGAGATTGGCGGCGTCGGAGCTGACCCGGGGATCGTGCAGCAGGGCCTCGATGTCGTAGTACGAGCTGAAGACGTACGGGCCGCCCTCCTCCTCGTGCAGGACCGGGGTCTTGCGCAGCTCCTCGTACAGCGGATACGGGTTGGCGCGGTTGGCGAAATCGGTGATCTGGCGGAACAGCGAGGCCTGCGTCATGACAAGTCCTTGGAGCGTCGGGCCGGGCGGCGATCAGTGGCGGGCGGGGTGGAAGACCAGCTGCTGGTCGGCCGGTGAGTATCCGCTGAGGGTCACGGTGGGGCCGTGGGTGGGCAGCGACGGGTCGGGGAAGTCGGCCGCCACCGGCTGCCGGTTCTCGGGACGACGGTCCATCGTCGGGAACTCCACCGGGAACGGCGCGCCCCGCTCGATCTGCCGGGCGTAGAACTCCAGCCACCGCGTGTTGTCGAACGTCACGGCGGCGATGACGCGGCCCTGGTAGCCGTACACGCCGACGAAGCGGCGCTCGGCCGGCGACCCCTGCGTGATCATGAGCTGGTCGCCCATGGGCGGCACGCCGACCGACTTGATGTTCACGCCGAACATCGACGACCAGAACGCGGGCATCCACAGGTGCGGGCGCCGGTCGGCGCCGCCGCAGATCATGTTGTGCGCGGCCGTCTCCGCCTGGGCGACGGCGTTGCCCCAGTGCTCCAGCGAGAGGAACTGGTAGCCGAACAGCGCGTGCGGGGAGCGTGCGACGTCACCCGCCACGAAGACGTCGTCGGTGACGATGCCCCGGAAGTCGAAGGCCCGGCAGCCCGCGTCACAGGCGATGCCCCGGGGCCCGGCGCCCAGCCCCGACCCGGCCAGCCAGTCGGTGTTGCGCAGCGAGCCCAGCGAGACCACGACCACGTCCGCCTCGACGACACTCTCGTCGGACAGATGGACGGCCCGCACCCTGCCGACCGCGTCACCCTCCAGCGAGGTCACCGTGACCCGGGTGCGCAGATCCACGCCGTTCTCGGTCTGCAGGTCGGCGGCGACCGCGCCGATGACTCCGCCGAGCGCGCCCACCAGCGGCGCACCCGCCCGCTCCGCCACGGTGACGGCGATACCCATCTCCCGGCAGGCCGAGGCGACCTCCGAACCGGCGAAGCCGGCCCCGATGACGAAGACCCGGCGCGGCCCCGCCTTCAGCCGGTGGTACAGATCGGCCGCGTCGTCCCGCGTCCGCAGCACACAGACGCCATCCAGCCGGGCCTCCTCATCCTTCGGCCAGGGCCGGGCGCGAACGCCGGTCGCGATCAGCAGCCGGTCGTACTCCACCTCGTCCCCGTCGGCCAGCCGGACCCGCTTGGCCGTCAGATCCAGACCGGTCGCCGCGACCCCGAGCCGCCACTTGGCGTCGATCTCCCGGCGGTGCGGCAGCTCCGTGCGGTGCGGGGACGCCATGCCCAGCAGGACGGACTTGGACAGCGGCGGCCGGTCGTACGGCTCGTACGGCTCGTCGCCGATCAGGGTCAGCTCGCCGGCGAAGCCCTCGGCGCGCAGCGTCTCGGCGGCGCGAAGGCCCGCCAGGGAGGCGCCGACGATCACGATCCGGCCCTCGCGCCTGAGCCAGTCCAGGTAATCAGCGGGCATCGGACGCCCCCTGGGCGGAGCCGCCGTGCTGCTCACCCGCGTCGTCCAGCCCGTCCGCCGTGATCGCCTGCACCGGGCACGCGGCGACGGCGCGGGCCAGCCGTTCCCGCTGTTCCTCGGGTGCGAGCGGGTTGTAGACCAGGGACTCCTCGCCGTGCATGGCGAAGACGTCCGGTGCGAGGAACGCGCACTGGGCGTACCCCTGACATTTGTTGAGATCGACGACGAGCCGCATCGATGCTCCGCCCTTCCGGTGGCCAGGTCCGGTGCGCGCCGGCCGTTCCGCGCGGCATTCCCGGACGGCGGTCATGTCCCGTTTGCCAGCATGGGCGCGGCGGTGCGACATCGCCCGTCGAGACCCCCATTCGGGCCGTCGCCGTCCCCCTTCACGGACGGCGTGGGCGTGATGCGTGATCCGTCCGTCACGCACCCGCCGCGGTACGGGACCGGGTGCGGCCGCCCGAACGGAGGATGTAGGCGCCGAGCAGCAGTGACCAGGCGGGGAAGACGAGTTCCACCCAGGGCACCTTGGTGACGGCGAACAGCAGGATGAGGGCGGTGAGGAAGCCCAGGACGGTGAGCGGGCGGGGCAGGATCCCCAGCCGGCGGCCCATCACCGACATGGAGCTCGCGAAGGCGGCGGCCATCCGCGTGGCGTACTCCGTCATCAGCGTGTACACGAGATGGCGGCCGAAGTCCCAGGAGGAGGGCGGCGGCGCCGTGCCGGCGGGGTGCGTGACGGCGAGCACGGCGCTCGCCGCGGCGGCGGCGCCGAACAGTGTGGCGGTGAAGACGAGTCCGCTGCCGAGGAAGACGGTGCCGAGGAACTTGTCCTCGCGCGCACCGATGTGCGCCCGTGCGGCGCCGATGAACCACAGGAAGAAGATGCCGGCGAACGGTACGAGCGCGAGGGCGGCATGCAGCGCGCCGCGGCGCCCGGAGTCCGTGAAACCCTGCGCGGTGGCCGCGCCGGGGCCCTCGGGGATGCCCAGCCTGACCAGGACGATCGCCGCCGCGAGCAGGAGCGCGAACACCACTCCGGCCAGCCCGGCGGCTCGCGGCGTCTCCAGCACCCGCTGCCCCTGCTGCATGCCGCCCGCCTCCTCCACATCGCCGTCGGCACCAGCTAGCCGCCGCCGGGCCGCCCACGCCACCGGGGACGTCCGGACGGCCGAGGGCCTCACGGTCCGGCCGCCCGCCACCGTCTGCGCTGGGAGCGCCGCCTGTGTTCGTGCCCGGAGCCGGGATGGCGCCCGGCGCTGCAGGCCGTGCCCACCCGTCCCGCCCTGCGGGACGACTGCCCACGGCGGGGTGCCGTCTGCGCTGGGAGCGCCGTGCGGGGCGACTGCCCGCGGTGGGGTGTCGTTCGCTGGGAGCGCCCCTCTGTGCCGGGCGGTGGCCCCCGTTCGGGCGTGCCGCTGCCCAGCCTTCAGCTGTGGTGCCCCGCGGCAATGCGCTCGCTCGGTGGTGCGGTGCCCCCTAGGCTGGTCGGCCGTGTCTGATGGAGGGCGTGATGACCGGGACGGGCTGTGTCGTGATCCGTTGCCTCTGCGGGGGCGGGTTGCGCTGGTCACCGGGGCCAGTCGGCGTGGTGGGATCGGGTGTGCCGTGGCGCGGCGGCTGGGGGCGTACGGGGCGAGTGTCTATGTGCATCATCATGTGCCGCACGACCGTGCGATGCCGTGGGGTGCGGACAGTATCGAGGCCGTCGTCGGTTCCGTGCGTGAGGCGCTCGGGGCGCCCGGGGCGCGGGTCGCGGCGGGACCCGGTGACCTGGCCGACCCGGCCGAACCGGGGCGGCTGATCGACGCCGTGGTCGGTGAGTTCGGGCGGTTGGACATCCTCGTCGCCAACCACGCACTCAGCGGCTCGGACGGCGGCCTGGACGAGATCGACGCCGCGATGCTCGACGCGCACTGGGCGGTCGACACCCGCTCGGTCCTGCTGCTCGTCCAGGCCTACGCCCGCTCGCGCGCCCGGCCGGCCGGCGGTACTCCCGGCGGGCGGGTGGTGTTGATGACCTCCGGACAGGACCTCGGCGGTGGCATGCCGGGCGAGATCGCCTACGCCCTCCAGAAGGGAGCCCTCGCCTCGATCACCCGCTCCCTGGCCGGCACGCTCGCCGAGCAGGGCATCACGGTGAACGCCGTCAACCCCGGCCCGGTGGACACCGGTTACGCCACCGGCGAGGTGCACGCGGCCGTCGCCGCCCGGTTCCCCGGCGGACGCTGGGGCCGCCCCGACGACCCGGCCCGACTCATCGCGTGGCTGGCCACCGACGAGGCCGGCTGGATCACCGGGGAGGTCGTCAACTCGGAGGGCGGCTTCCGGCGTTGAGGACGGGTGGCATCAACTCGGGAGAGCTTCCGGCGTTGACGCGGGCGGTCAGAGCGGTCAGAGCCGGGACAGCTCGTCCACCAGGTCGTCCAGGCCCAGCGAGCCCTGCGACAGCGCCGCCATGTGCCAGGCCTTCAGGTCGAACGAGGCACCGTGCCGCTCGCGCGCCCTCTCCCGGCCCAGCAGCCACGCCCGCTCGCCGAGCTTGTAACCGATCGCCTGGCCCGGAATCGTCAGGTACCGGGTCAGCTCGCTCTCCACGAAGTCCGCCGGCCGGCTGCTGTGCGCGCCGAAGAACTCCTGCGCCAGCTCCGGCGTCCACCGCTCACCGGGGTGGAACGGAGAGTCGGCGGGAATCTCCAGCTCCAGGTGCATGCCGATGTCCACGATCACCCGGGCCGCCCGCATCATCTGCGCGTCCAGGTAGCCGAGCCGCTCCTCGGGATCGGTGAGATAGCCCAGTTCGTCCATCAGCCGCTCCGCGTACAGCGCCCAGCCCTCCGCGTTGGCGCTGACGATGCCGACCGTCGCCTGGTAGCGGGAGAGGTTCTTGGCGATGTGCGCCCACTGCGCGAGCTGGAGGTGATGGCCGGGCACTCCCTCGTGGTACCAGGTCGACACCAGGTCGTAGGCCGGGAAACGGGTCTGCCCCATGGTCGGCAGCCAGGTGCGGCCGGGCCGGGAGAAGTCCTCCGACGGGGCCGTGTAGTAGGGAGCGGCGGCACCGCCGGGCGGCGCGATCCGCGACTCCACCTTCCGTACCCGCTCGGCGAGTTCGAAGTGCGTGCCGTCGAGGTCCTCGATGGCCTTGTCCATCAGGCCCTGCAGCCACTCGCGGACCTCTTCCACGCCCTCGATGTGCCGGCCGTGCTCGTCGAGGTGCGCGAGCGCCACCCACGGCGTCCCGGCGCCGGGCAGGATCTTCTCCGCCTCCCGCTTCATCTCGCCCAGGATCCGGTGGAACTCCGACCAGCCGTACGCGTACGCCTCGTCCAGGTCCAGGTCGGTGCCGTTGAAGTAGCGGGACCAGCGCGCGTACCGCTCGCGGCCCACCGTGTTCGGGGTGCCCTCGATCGCCGGCGCGTACACGTCCCGCAGCCAGTCCCGCAGCTCCACCAGGGCGCCGGTGGCCGCGCGGGCCGCCTCGTCCAGCTCGGCACGCAGCGCCTGGGGCCCGGCGGCGACGAAGTCCTCGTACCAGCCGCGGCCCTGGCCGTCCGTGTCCGTCCACCCGGTGAGCTGCCCGATGTACGTCGCGGTCGGCCGGGGCGCCGCGAACAGCTTGCGGTCCAAGCCAAGTTGCAGCGACTCACGGTAGCCGGCGAGCGCGCCCGGCACCGCGCGCAGCCGCTCGGCGATCGCCGCCCAGTCCTCGTCCGTCTGCGACGGGGTGACCGTGAAGACGTCCCGCACCGAGTGGCCCGGCGTGCTCATGTTGCCGACCGCGCGCAGGTGCTCGTCCGCCTCGTGCACGGCGAGTTCGGCGGTCAGCCGCTCCCGCAGCAGCCGCCCGCAGCGCCGCTCCACATCACTGTCCGCACCGGGCTGCCGCTCCGCCTCGTCCAGCTTCGCGAGCGTGGTCCGGGCCAGTTCCGCGAGGGCTGCCTGGCCCGCGGGAGAGTAGTCGGGCAGCCGGCTCGAACTCTCCTTCACACCGAGGTAGGTACCGGTGACCGGATCGAGGGCGATGAGGCCGTCGACGTACGCGTCGGCGACCTCGCGGGGCAGCGGGCTCTTGGTCTCAGACATGCGCCCATCCTCGTACGAGAAGGATCAGTGCGTCACCCACGTTTCCGGATTCAGCTCTGGGCGTGGCCGGGCGGCAGCAGCGGTCCGCACTCCCACTGCTGGAAGATCAACCGGGTCTCCACCCGGGCCACCTCGCGCCGCGCGGTGAACTCGTCGAGAACCAGCCGCTGCAGATCGGCCATGTCCGTGACGGCCACCTGCACCAGATAGTCGTCCGGCCCGGTCAGGTGGAACACCGTCCGGGTCTCCGGCAGGGCCCGGATCCGCTCCACGAACGGCCCCACCAGCTCCCGTCGATGCGGCCTGACCTGCACCGACAGCAGCGCCTGCAGCCCGCGGCCGAGCTTGGCCGGATCGAGCCGCAGCTGATGGCCGAGGATCACGCCCGAGCGGCGCAGCCTCGTCACCCGGTCCAGACAGGTCGACGGCGCCACCCCCACCTGCGCGGCCAGATCCCGGTACGTGGTTCGGGCGTCGTTCTGCAGCAGCCGCAGCAGATGGAGATCCACCGGATCCAGTACGACAGATTCGGCCATGGCCCGAACGTAACACGGTGTGCGCATCCGGAAAACCGTTCACTGTTCACCCTTCCGCGCATGGACACAGCGACCACCGGTGCCTACGACGGCGTACGCACCGCAACGAGAGCCCTGGCCACCGAGGCCGTACACGCCGGCCGCGACGACCTCGCCCGCCAGGGCCTGCACGCCCCACCGATCGACCTGTCCACCACCTACCCCTCCTACGACAGCCGCGGTGAGGCGGCCCGCATCGACGCCTTCGCCACCGACGGCGCCGACCCCGTCGGACCGCCGGTCTACGGCCGCCTCGGCAACCCGACCGTCGCCCGTTTCGAGACCGCCCTGGCCCGCCTGGAGGGCACCGAGTCCGCGGTCGCCTTCGCCAGCGGCATGGCGGCCCTCAGCGCGGTCCTCCTCGCCCGCTCCTCGATGGGCCTGCGGCATGTCGTCGCGGTACGGCCCCTGTACGGCTGCAGCGACCACCTGCTCACCGCAGGGCTGCTCGGCACCGAGGTCACCTGGACCGACCCGGCTGGCATCACCGACGCGCTGCGCGCGGACACCGGCCTGGTGATGGTGGAGTCCCCGGCCAACCCGACCCTCGCCGAACTCGACCTGCGGGCCGTCGCGCACGCCTGCGGTTCGGTCCCGCTGCTCGCCGACAACACCTTCGCCACGCCCGTGCTCCAACGCCCGGCCGAGCACGGCGCCCGCATGGTGCTGCACAGCGCCACCAAGTACCTCGGCGGGCACGGCGACGTGCTGGCCGGAGTGGTCGCCTGCGACGAGGAGCTCGCGGGGCGGCTACGGCAGATACGGTTCGCCACCGGCGGCGTGCTGCATCCGCTGGCCGGCTACCTGCTGCTGAGGGGACTGTCCACGCTGCCGGTGCGGGTCCGTGCCGCCTCCGCGAACGCCGCCGAACTGGCCCGGCGGCTCGCCGGCGACCCGCGCGTGGCCCGCGTCCACTATCCCCGCCTGGGCGGCGCGATGATCGCCTTCGAGGTGCACGGCGACCCGCACGAGGTCATCTCCCGGGTCCGGCTCGTCACCCCGGCCGTGAGCCTCGGCAGCGTCGACACGCTCATCCAGCACCCCGCCTCCATCAGCCACCGGATCGTCGACGCCGACGACCGGCGCGGCGCCGGGGTGAGCGATCGGCTGCTGCGGTTGTCGGTGGGGCTGGAGGACGTCGACGATCTGTGGGCGGACCTCGACCAGGCGCTGGGGGAGCCCGTCCCCACGCCGGTGCCGCTGCGGGAAGCGGTGCGCTGAGGCAGCGGCCGGTGGGTGGCTCCGCTGGTTCGGCACCGCCGGATACCGCTGTCGTGGCCGAGCGCCGTTGCGGCGGATCCGACGTGCTGCCGCTTCGCAAGGGCACCGGCCCGGCTGTGGGGGCCGGGCCGGTGCGTGTGGGTGACCGGTGTCGGTCCCGGCGGGTACGCGTGCGTGACCGGCGTCAGTCCCGCCGGGCCGGGTCGCCCAGGTGCCGCAGGCCGGTGTCGTGCGCCGCCCGGCAGGCGACCGGCGTGGCGTCCAGGCCGGCGGTGATGACCAGCGTGCCCTCCTCGATCTGGTAGTGCAGCGGCAGCCCGAGGCCGCGCATCGCGGCGACCATGCCGGTGTTGGACGCCTGGGTCACGGCGTACACGCTCTCGCAGCCGGCCTCCACCGCCATCGCCACCAGCCGGCCGAGCAGCTCGCCGCCGATGCCGCGCTGCTGCCAGTCGTCCTCGATCAGCAGCGCGACCTCGGTCTCGTCGCCGTCCCAGAGGAGATGACCCAGGCCGACGATGCGGCCGGAGGCCGTCTGCGCGGCCAGCGTCCGGCCGAAGCGTGGGCTGAGCAGGTGTTTCAGATAGCGGTCCGCGTCGCCGACCGGGCCGTGGTAGCGCATGCCGAGGGTGCGCGGTGAGCAGCGCTCGTGCATCGCCTTGGCCGCGGCCAGGTCGCCGGTGCCGACCCGGCGGACGGTGATGTCGTGGCCCTCGGGCAGCGTCAGCACGTCCTGGCCGCTCGGGATCCGGGGGCCGAGCCGGTTGTCCAGCTCGACCAGCGCCCGGGCCCGCGCGAACTCGGTGGGGGTGAACGGCAGATAGGGCCGCTCCACGGTGAGCACCCCGCCCTCCGGTGCCGGCAGCCGCATCACGGTGTCCTCCAGCACGCCCTCGACCGGCACCGGTTCCGGCCCGCGGCCCCCGCCGACCGGTGTCCCGGGCAGCGAGCGGATCGTGCACCGGCCCAGCAACTGGCGCAGCGACAGCGGCAGTTCGGCGGCGTCCAGCGCGGTGCGCGCGGCCAGGCCGAGCACACGCGTGGGGGCGTCGACCAGGTCGTGGGCGTCGGCCCGCTCCATCCAGGTGGACACTCCGCCGGCCAGCGAGACCGCCCGGGTGATCTCGGCCGCGGCCAGCGAGTCCGGCGCCCGCAGCAGGAACTCGTCCACGGTCCCGTCGGCGAGCGGGTGCGTCTGCAGGCTCAGGATGTCGACGCGCCGCTCGGCCAGCGCCGTGCACAGCGCGGCCAGCGAGCCCGGCTCGTCCTTCACCGTCGTCCGCATCCGCCACAGCACACCGGTGCCGGCCACCGGGTCCGCGGTGCCGTCCGGCTGTTCCAGGGGCCCGGCCGGCCGCGTCTCGGCGGCCGGCCGGGCGCCGGTATCGCCGGCCGGCGGTGCGTGTCCGTGGCGCCGTGCCCACCAGGTGTGGAAGCCGGCCGTCGCGGCCAGCACCAGCGCCGAAATCACCAGCAGGGCGGGACCGTCGGGGCTGTGCCCGATCAGATTCGCCACCCCGTCGGCCACGGCGACGGCCGTGAAGAGCGCCGCGAGTTCGACGACGTCCCGTCGCCAGTGGTGCACGGGGCGTCCGTGCTTCGCCCGGGTCACATCAGACATCTCTGGAGTCATGCATCCACTGTGAAGGAACGGTGTTGCGTGATCACGAACTGATTGTGACCGATGGGTAAAGCATGCTCCGTCCGTTTTGTTGGTTTTTCTACGGTCGGTCGGTGCCGTGCCACCAGGCCCCGGATCGCGGCGTTGCCGTCATCCGGTTGACTACTGGCCGACGCGGCCCGGCTGGAGTGTCTGTGTGAACAGCACGGTGCCGTCGTACTCGCGCAGCCGGACCGTCAGCTCGCCGCTGTCGCCGTCGATGTCGACCTCGCCGAAGAACTGGTAGCCCTGGGCCGGAGACACGTTGGCGGCGGGGGGCGCCTTGACGAACACCCGGTCCGGGCCGAGCGTGCCGTCCAGTGCGTTGGCCGGGAAGGCGCCCGCGTTGAGCGGGCCGGAGACGAACTCCCAGAACGGCTCGAAGTCCTTGAACGCGGCCCGCGACGGGTCGTAGTGCTGGGCGGAGGTGTGGTGCACGTCGGCCGTCAGCCACACCGTGCCCGTGACGCGCTGGTGCTTGATGAAGCGCAGCAGCTCGGCGATCTGCAGCTCGCGGCCGAGCGGAGCACCCGGGTCGCCCTGCGCGACGGCCTCGAAGTTCGGCTTGCCCTCGACCGGGTCGGGCACGACGAGGCCGAGCGGCATGTCGTTGGCGATCACCTTCCACACCGCACGGGACTTGGTCAGCTCCCGCTTGAGCCATTCGAGCTGCTCGCGGCCGAGGATCCCCACCGGGTCCGTGGTCTGGTCGTCGGGGGAGTTCGCGTTGCGGTAGGTGCGCATGTCGAGCACGAACACGTCCAGCAGCGGACCGTGGTGGACGACCCGGTAGATCCGGCCGTCCGGGCGCTCGCTGATGGTGGAGATCGGGAAGTACTCGGAGAACGCCTGCCGGGAGCGCAGCGCCAGGTCGTCGAGTCGGGTGCCGGCCGGGTAGGGGGTGCCGGCGCCTATGACCTCGCCCGGGTACCAGTTGTTGCGGACCTCGTGGTCGTCCCACTGGATGATGTTCGGCACCTGGGCGTTGAACCGGCGCAGCGCCGCGTCCAGCAGGTTGTAGCGGAAGTTGCCCCGGTAGTCGTCCAGGGTGATCGCGACGTGCGACTTCTCCTCGGTGGTGACGTTCCGGTAGACGCTGCCGTCCGGCAGGGTGGCGGTCGCGGCGATCGGGCCGTCGGCGTAGATGTTGTCGCCGCTGCACAGGAAGAAGTCCGGGTCGACCTTCGCCATCGCGTCGAAGATGCGGTAGCCGCCGATGGACTCGTTGATGCCCCAGCCCTGTCCGGCCAGGTCGCCGGACCACACGAACCGCACGCCCTGACGTCGCCGGGCGGGCGCGGTACGGAAGGTGCCGGTGACCGGCTCGCTCGTGCGGCGCGGGTCGTCCGGGTCGGCGAGCCGTACCCGGTAATGGATCTGCTCACCCGAGGGCAGGCCGCGCAGCCGGGTGGTGCCGGTGAAGTCGGTGCCGGAGCCCAGCAGCGGACCGTGCCATCTGCGCGGGTTGCGGAAGGACTCGGTGGCCGAGGTCTCCACGATCATCCGGGCCGCCCGGTCCGAACGCACCCACACCAGGCCGGAGTCGGTGGTCACGTCGCCCGCCTGCACGCCCCAGCTCGCCTGGGGGCGCCCGGACCGGGCGAACGCCGGGGCCGCGCCGAGGCCGACGGGCAGGGTGAGGGCCGCCGCCGACGCGGCGAGGGAGCTGCGCAGTACGCTGCGGCGGCCGGGGAACGGACGGTCTGACATGGCTGCGCCTCCAGGGACGGGATCCGGCCAGTGTGCACAGCCACACCTACTGGGACGCTGCGGCGCGCGCGGAAACCCGAAGTGAACAAAGGGCCTTGGGGAGCGCCCGCCGAGGGGAGCGCCCGCCGACGGGGGTGCCGCGGCCGTCGGTCGGCCGGACGGCGGCCACGTGCCGTCGAGGCCCGGTGCACGAAGCCGAGCGCACGCACGCGTGCCGCGGCAGCCGGGGCGGGCCGGGGGGTGCGGTGTGCGGGAGTGTGTCCGACCCGGCGGAAGTACCGGTGACACGCACGCGTGCGTGGCGCGCGGTACCGATGGCCGGGACGAGTCCTTCGGCGCGGGCTTGAACCGGCGTCCGCCCCAGCCCGTGCCCCGAGGCGACGGCGACGTCCGCTCGCTCCGCGTCCGGTGCCGACTGCGGCGCCGCGTTCAGCGGCTGCCGTCCAGGATGACCCGCGCCACCAGCGCCGGGTCGTCGTTCATCGGGCAGTGGCCGCAGCCGGGCAGCCGCACCAGTCGGGCGTGCGGGATCATCTGCTTGGCGCGCACACCCTGACGTCGTAGGAGCAGCCGGTCCCGGGTGCCCCAGGCCACCGTGACCGGCAGGCCCGGCAGCTCGTCGGTGAACCGGACGGTGGAGCCCGCCCGCAGCGTCGCGTCGAACCCGGTGGCGCCCACCAGTGCGAGCGTCTCGGCGACCACGGCCTCCGGGGCACGGCGCGCGGGCCGGGCGTAGATGGTGCTCGTCAGCGCGGTACGGCCCGCCGCGGTGCGCGACAGCCGCTCCACCAGCGGCAGCGGGAGCCGCTGGGCGATGCCCCGCATCGCGAGCAGCACCGCGAAGGCGTACCGGCGCTCGGCCTCCGTCCAGAACCCGGCGGGGGACAGCGTCGTGACGGACCGTACGAGCTTCTCCCGGCCCAGCTCCAGGGCGAGCAGGCCGCCCAGCGAGTTGCCCGCGATGTGCGGGCGGTCCAGCTCCAGCGCCTCGAAGAAGGCGCCGAGCACCGAGTTGGTGGTGGGCAGGTCGTAGGCGAGGCCGTCCGGCAGGCCCGGGGAAGCGCCGAAGCCCGGCAGGTCCACGGCGATGACGTCGCGCTCGGTGGCGAGGATGTCCACGACCGGGTCCCAGGCCTGCCGGTGATGGCCGATACCGTGCAGCAGGACCAGCGGTTCGCCGTGCCCCACGCGCGCGTAGGACACGGTCGCGTCCTTGGGGCCGTGCGGAGTGGGGACCTTGAAGGAGACGGTGGCGGACATGGGGGGTGCTCCTCGTCTGGGTGCTGACGGACGCCGTAGACAGCTTGTCAGCAATTGCTACCTGCCGGTAGTCCCTGCTGGGCGTACGCCCAGCGCTCCCGCGACGGTCAATGCGCCCGGTGCACCTCGATGTTGAAGTCCGCGGTCCCGAACTGCCGCATCATGGTGAGCCACAGCGGCAGATACATCTCCACCGTCCGCGCCGCCCGGATCCCGCCCAGGTCCAGCACCCGCTCCGCCGGCCATCCCAGCTCCCCGAGCATGGCCGTCACCTGCTTCTTGGCCCCGGCGTCCTCGCCGCACACGAACAGGTTGTGCGCGCCCGGCACCCGCCCCGGATCCACCATCACCTGACAGTTGACCGTGTTCAGCGTCTTCACCACGCGCACGTGCGGGAAGGCCCGCTGGATCTGCTCGCCCACGCTGTCCGACTCCACCGGATCCAGGCGTGGTTCCCCGTCCTCGAAGGCCAGGGGATTGCAGACGTCCACCAGGACCTTGCCGTCGAGCTGCTCCGCTCCGGCGGCCCGCAGCGCGTCGAGCGCCACCCGGCCGCTCACCGCGTTGATGACCACCTCGCCCACCGCGGCCGCCTCCGCGAACGTGCCCGCGCGGGCCCGCTCCGCCGCGGCCGTGGCCCACTCCAGCGCCACCGGATTGTCCTTGGTGCGGGACCCGAGGGTCACCTCGTGCCCCAGTTCCACCAGCCTGCCGCCCAGCGTGCGGCCCACCTCGCCCGTGCCCAGCACCGCGTACCGCATCGGCCACCTCCCGCTCACCGGCCGCCGTCCCCCGGCGGTCCGCGGTCATTGTGATCCGGACCGCTGCCGGACGGGCCGATTCCGGGTGGACACACCCGGCGCGTGTCGGCTGGGATGGGGCGGTGACCAGCGAGACCGCCACCGACGTCTTCGAACAGCACCGTCCCCTGCTCATGGGGGTCGCCTACCGGATGCTCGGCCGGGTCGCCGACGCCGAGGACGTGGTCCAGGACGCCTGGCTGCGCTGGTCCCGCGCCGACCGCGCGGAGGTCCGCGAACCGCGCGCCTACCTGGTGCGCGTCACCACCCGGCTGGCCATCGACCGGCTGCGCCAGGTGCAGTCGCGCGGCGAGGCGTATGTCGGGCCGTGGCTGCCCGAGCCGTATCTCACCGAGTTCGGCGAGGCCGTCCCCGACGCGGCGGACCGCGCCGTGCTCGCCGACAGCGTCTCCCTGGCCGTACTGGTCGTCCTGGAGTCGCTGTCGCCGCTGGAGCGGGCCGTCTTCGTGCTCAGGGAGGCGTTCGGCTACCCGTTCGCCGAGATCGCCGCCCTGCTCGACCGCGGTGAGGCGGCGGTACGGCAACTCGCCGGGCGGGCGCGCCGGCACGTCGACGAACGGCGGCCGCGCTACGAGGTCGACCCCGCGCAGCGACGCGAGCTGACCGAACGTTTCCTCGCCGCTGCGGGCGGCGGTGACCTGGACGGACTGATGTCCCTGCTCGCGCCGGACGCCCGCCTGGTCGGCGACAGCGGCGGCAAGGCCAAGGCGCCGCTGCGGATCCTGCACACCGCCGACAAGGTCGGCCGCTTCCTCGTCGGCGTCGCGCGGCAGTCCCCGGCCGCGCTGTCCTACCGCGTCCTGGAGGTCAATGGCGGCCCGGCCGTGCTGATGCTGGCCGGCGGCAAGCCCGACAGCCTGGTCCAGCTGGACATCGCGGGCGGCCGCGTGATGACGGTGTATATCGTCCGGAACCCGGACAAGCTGCGGCGCCTCGTCGACCGCTGAGATACACGTCGCGGAACCACACGCGCCTCGCGAGCCCCTGTCCTGCGACGGGGGCTTTGCCGTCATGTCACACACACCGCCGCGTACGAACGCCTCGTGAACGCTCTGCGGCAGGTCGGCCCCGCGTCGCCCAAGGGGACGAGGATTGGTCTTGACCAAGGGTGAAGGCCGCCCTATGGTCGCAGAGAAGTGCAACAACCTTTAATAAACAAGGGCGCTAAAAACCGCCGGACCACGGCTCTTGCGGAGGACAGGGTGGGGACCACGCAGCTGGAATCGGTACCGGAACCGAAGTACTGGCATCTCAAGACCGTGCTCACCGAGGCACTGGACTCCGAGTTCTCGGTCGGCGAGATCCTGCCCAACGAGCGCGACCTCGCCGCCCGCTTCGGCGTGGCCCGGGCCACGCTCCGCCAGGCCCTCGAACAGCTGGAGCTGGAAGGCCGGCTGCAGCGCCGCCGCGGCGTCGGTACGACCGTCGCGCCTCCGCGCGTGGGCGTGGCCGTCGGCACCGAACAGCACGCCTGGCCGGGCGCCGCGTCGGACGCCTGGCAGCCCGTCGACTCCGACCAGGCGGCGCCGCCCGCGGCCGTCGCCGCGGCCCTGGAGACCGGCGCGGACGAGCCGGTCCACACCGTGCGGCGCTCCCGGATGTCCCAGGGTCAGCCGGTCGCCACCGAACTGCTCTACATCCCGGCGGCCTCGGTGCCCGACCTCACCGCGATCGACGCCCCGTCCGGCCCGGCACGCGCGCGTGCGGTGCTGCGCGAGCTGCAGCACCTGACGCTCGAGGGCCAGGACCGTGCCGTCGAACTGGGCTCCGCACGCGCCGACGACGCCAAGGAGCTGGACCGGCTGCCCGGTTCGCCCGTCCTGGTCGTCACCACCCGCTTCTTCGCCGCGGGCCGCACGGCCGCCCTGTCCATCGCGACCTACCGCGCCGACACCTGCCGCCTGACCTTCGGCGACTCACCGGACGTGGAGATACACCACGACCCGGAGCGCCGGGCTTCCTGAACCCCGGGCACCTCTTGAGCGCCGGGCCGGGGGCAGCCAACCTCGGGGGCGCGGGGCTGTGTCGATGTGCGGCTCGGCCGCGTGGACGCGACCAGCCACGACGGCACCGCAGCGACACGACGACGCCGCGCGCGGTGCGGCCGTGGCTCGGCGCCGCGTCCTGGGCCCGGCATGGCGAAGCTCAGTGCCGGTTCCGTGCCTGGCGCGGCCGAGGCTCAGCTCCGAGCCCCCTGCCCGGCGCGGCCGTAGCTCAGCTCCGAGTTCCGTGCCCGGTGCGGCTGAAGTTCAGCGCCGTTCTGCGCCCGGTCCGGCCGAAGCGCCGCGTCCCGTGCCCGGTGCGGCCGTAGCTCAGCGCCGCGTCCTGCGCCCGGCATGGCGAGGCTCAGCGACGAGTTCCGTGCCCGGTGCGGCTGAAGCTCAGTGCCGCGTCCTGCGCCAGGTGCGGCCGAGGCCCAGCTCCGAGCCCCGTGCCCAGCGCGGCCGTAGCTCAGCGCCGTGCCCCGCACCCGGCCCGGCCGGAGCTCAGCGCCGCGTCCCCGGGCCGTCCACCGTGAACAGCTGTTCCTCCACATGGTCCAAAGCCAGGCGCAGTGCCCCCGTAGCCACCGCCGCCTCTCCCAGCAGGGACAGCTTCACCTGCGGCGGACGCAGGCAGTAGCGGGCCAGTTCGCGGCGCAGGGGTTCCAGGACGCCGTCGAGACCGGCCGCCCAGCCACCGATCACGACCAGCTCGGGATCGAGCGCCAGCACCAGCGCGGCCACGTCGTGCACGAGCCGCTGGATGAACCGCTCCACGGCCGCCCGCGCCCGCTGGTCACCCTCCCGGGCCAGCGCGAACACCTCGGCGACCGCCTGCTCGTCCAGCGGGTGCAACGGCTCGTCGGTGGTGGACAGCAGCGTCTCCGGAGTCGCCTCCCGGCCCAGCAGATGCAGCGCGCCGATCTCCCCGGCCGCCCCGCCGTAGCCGCGGTGCAGCCGCCCGCCGATCAGTGAACCCGCGCCCGGGCTCAGCCCGGCCAGCACGAACACCACGTCGTCCGTCTCGGCCGCCGCGCCCTTCCAGTGCTCGGCGACGGCGGCCGCGTTGGCGTCGTTCTCCACCAGCACCGGGCACTTGAAGGACCGGCTGAGCCGTTCACCCAGCTTCAGGCCCGTCCACTGCGGCAGCGCCGTGCCCAGCCGCACCGTGCCGTCGGCCTCCACGATCCCCGGTGTGCCCACCCCCACCGCCCGCAGCGAGCCGCGCGCGACCCCGGCCCGCCGCAGCAGCTCGGCGACCGCGCCGCGCAGCCGGTCGAGCCGCTCGTCCGCCGTCGCGGTCACGTCGACGTCCTTGGCCTGTGCGCCCAGCACCCGCCCGTCCAGGTCGGACAGCAGCGCCGCGACCCGGTGCGGACCGATCTCCAGGCCCAGCAGATGCCCCGCCTCGGCCCGGAACCGGAACCGGCGCGCGGGCCGCCCCTGCCGGCGTGCGGTGCCCTCGTCGGCCGCCGTCTCCACGACGAGTCCGCCCTCGATGAGCCCTTCCACGACACCCTCGACGGTCGGCCGGGACAGTCCGGTGACCCGGGTGATCTCGGTGAGCGTCGCGCAGTCCGTGGCCCGCAGCGCGTGCAGCACCACCGCGGAATTGATCCTTCGCAGCAGCGAGGGATCGCCGCCGGTCAGCTGCCCCACCGTCCGTCCTTCCAGCTCGCGGGCGTGTTGGCCGGATCGTACTCGGCCCGGGCGCGGCCCGGCGAGTGCCGGGTTCCGCAAGTCCGGCCCGACTCGTCCCGGCCCGACTCGTCCCCCCGACTCACCCCGGCTCGACGAACCCCGACTCGTACGCCGCGATCACCGCCTGGGTACGGTCCCGCGCGCCGAGCTTGGCCAGTACGGCGCTCACATGGGACTTGACCGTCTCCCCGCCCACGACCAGCCGCGCGGCGATCTCCGCGTTCGACAGCCCCCGCGCCATGAGCCGGAGCACCTCCGCCTCCCGCTCCGTCATCCGGGCCCGCTCCAGCACGGCACGTGCCGGCCGGTCCCCGTCGCCGTACCGGGCGGCGAGGCGTCGTACGGAAGCCGGGAACAGCAGTGACTCGCCCTCGGCGACCAGCCGTACCGCGTGCACGATCTCGGCCGGGCGGGCCCGCTTCAGCAGAAACCCGTCGGCACCCGCGCGCAGCGCCTCGTACACGTACTCGTCGTCCTCGAAGGTCGTCACCACGAGGATCTTCGGCGGGTCGGCCACCGTGCGCAGCACCACGCGCGTGGCCTCGATGCCGTCCAGCAACGGCATACGGACGTCCATGGCGACCACGTCCGGCCGCAGTTGCCGCACCAGCGGGACGACCGCGGCCCCGTCGGCCGCCTCACCCACGACCTCGATGTCGGGCTGCGCCTCCAACACGGCCCGCAGACCCGCGCGGACCAGGGGTTCATCGTCGACGAGGAGTACGGTCACCGGCATCCGGCCAGACTAGATCAAGTGATCGGCAGCTCCGCCCGCACCTGCCAGTCGCCCTGGTCGGGGCCGGCCACGGCGCTGCCGCCGAGCAGCGCGGCCCGCTCCCGTATGCCGCGCAGACCGCTGCCCCGCGAGGGGGCGGGTATCGCGCCCGGCAGGGGGTTGCGCACCTCCAGGGCGAGCGTGCCGTCGGCGACCGTGACCCGGACCCGCACCGGGACGGCCCCGGCGTGCCGCAGCACATTGGTGAGCGCCTCCTGCAGGATCCGGTACCCCTCGCGGGACACCGGTCCGGGCACGGCGGCGACCGGACCCGTCACCTCGGCGTCGACGTTCGCGCCGGAGGCCCGCGCCGACTCCAGGAGCCGGTCGGCGTCGGCCAGCGTGGGCCGGGCGCTCACCGGGCGCCCGGTCTCCCGCAGCACGCCCAGTACGCGCTCCAGGTCCTCCAGGGCCGCCCGGCCGGTCTCCTCGATGGCGTCCAGCGCCCGGTTGGTGAACTCCGGATCGCCCGCCGCCCGCGCCGCGCCCGCCTGCACCACCGCCACCGTGAGGGCGTGTCCGATCGAGTCGTGCAACTCCCTTGCTATACGCGTGCGTTCCAGCAGTTGCTCGGTGCGCTCTTCCAGGGCGGCCACCCGCTCGGCCGCGGAGGGTCCCAGCAGCCGGCGTGCGCAGGCGGTGATCAGCTCGCCGAGCCCGACGACCACGCCGTACAGGGCGAGCAGCGCGAGCGGTGTCAGCAGGGCCCAGGCGCGGTGCGGAGGCAGCCGGTCCAGCAGCGCCACCCCGGAGGGCGCCCGCCCCCAGGCACAGCGGGCCAGTTCGAAGGAGGTGCCGAGCAGCCACACCGTGGCGAACATGGCCGCCGCGCCGAGGACCATCCTCAGCTCCAGCCACAGCACCGTGCGCCACCGGTCCCGCCAGGTCGCCGACGGCGCCTCGGAGATGCCCGGCTCCGCCTCGCCGGGTGTGAGCAGCAGCCGCGCCTGCACGCCCTCGCCCATGCGTACCGCGGGCACGAGGCCGAGCGGGACGAGCACCAGCGCCGGCGCCCAGGGAGTCGACATGTCGATGAACAGCCAGATGCTCACCACCAGCATCGGCACCCACAGGTGCAACAGGCGCGTGTACGTCGTCCCGCGCGTCAGCGGGCGCAGGAAGCTGAGCATGCGGGCCATGACGCCATCGTCGCAGGCGGCACCGACAACGAGCCTCCCCCGCACGGGGGAGCCGGTCTCCACCGGCGGGGGAGGACCCGGGGGCCGGCGATCGTCAGTCTGTTGGTCATGACCAGCATCGACGTACGCGACCTCACCAAGGAGTTCGGCGGACGGCGGGCCGTGGACCAGCTCACCTTCAGCGTCCGCCCCGGCCGTGTCACCGGCTTCCTCGGCCCCAACGGCGCCGGCAAGTCCACCACCATGCGCCTCGTCCTCGGCCTCGACCGGCCCACCTCCGGCACCGCCGGGATCGGTGGCCAGGCCTACGCGGACCTGCGCGAACCCCTGCGCCGCGTGGGCGCGTTGCTCGACGCCCGGGCCGCGCACGGCTCCCGCAGTGCCCGCGACCATCTGCGCGCCCTCGCCGCGAGCAACCGCATCCCGCACCGCCGGGTCGACGCCGTCCTGGAGGAGACCGGACTCGCCCAGGTGGCCCGGCGCCGGGTACGGACGTACTCCCTGGGCATGCGCCAGCGCCTCGGTATCGCCGCCGCCCTCCTCGGCGACCCGGAGGTGATCCTGCTCGACGAACCCGCCAACGGCCTGGACCCCGAAGGCATCGTCTGGATCCGCAAGCTGCTGCGCCGGCTCGCCGGGGAGGGCCGTACGGTCCTGGTCTCCAGCCATCTGATGGGCGAGACCGCCGTCTTCGCCGACCACCTCGTGATCCTGGGCCGGGGCCGACTGCTGGCCGACACACCGGTCCGGGAGTTCATCCACGCGCGCGTTCGGCCGCACGTCAGGATCCGCACCACCGAGCCCGCCGCGCTGGACGATCTGCTCGCCCACCACGGCCTCGACGCCTCCCTGGACCCGGACGGCACACGCACCGTGCGGCACGCGCGCGTGGACGACATCGGCCGGCTCATCTCCGAGGCGGGCGTCCCCGTCCTGGAACTCGCCGCGCACGAGGCCACCTTGGAGGAGGCCTATCTCGACCTGACCGCGGCCGAGGCCGAGTTCACCGCACTGCCCCAGGAGGCCTGACCATGCCGTTCGCACCCGTTCTGCACGCCGAGTGGATCAAGATCCGTACCCTGCGCTCGCTCGTCGGCAGCCTGGCCGCCGTCCTCCTCGCCACCACCGCGTTCTCTGTGCCGGCGGCAGCCGACGCCGACGGCTCGGACCCGCTGTACGCGGTGTTCTTCGGCGTCGGTCTCGGCCAGATCGCCGCGGTCGCCTTCGGTACGACGGCCGTCTCGGCAGAGTTCCGGGGCGGCGCGCTGCGGCTGACGCTGTCGGCGGTGCCCGACCGACGGCGGTGGTTCGCCGCCAAGGCCACCGCGATCGCCCTGCCCGTGCTGGCCGTCGGCCTCCTCACCGGGCTGGTCACGCTGCTGGTCGGCAAGACGGTCCTCGGCACCTCCGGCCCGGCCTGGGGCGAGGGCCTGCGCGGCGCCGTCGGCTGCGCACTGCACCTGACGCTCATGGCGCTGTTCGCGGCCGGACTCGCGGCCGTGCTGCGCAGCGGTGTCGCAACCTTGTCGCTGCTGATCCCGTTCCTGCTGATCGTGTCCTTCGTCGTCGGCGACCTCTCCGCCGGCGTCGCCGACTTCCTGCCCGACCGGGCCGGTCAAGTCGCCCTGCACAGCGCCTGGGACGGCGTCCTCGGCCCGTGGAGCGGGCTCGCGGTGACCGCGCTGTGGTCGGCGGCCGCCCTGCTGGCCGGTGCGTGGAGCCTGCACCGCAGGGATGCCTGACGGCCCGCCAATTGTCAGTGCCGCCCGCTTTACTGGATCACATGGACATCGCGAACCATCTCGCTGCGGTCGACCGGCTGTGCGCCCGGGAGTTCCCGGCGGAGCACGGCCGGTCCGAGTCGGGCACGGCAGGCCCCGGTTACGCCACCCTGGCGTTAGAGACGAGCCACGGGATGCGAGCGGGCGAGGCCTCGGTGCGGGAGCGGACCGCTGCGGACTTCCAGGCGTACCGAGAGGCCATAGCGGAGCGGCTGCACGACCGCTGGGGCCGTCAGCCGCCGTGGGGCCAGCTGACGGTGCGGCTGCGGCTGAGCCGGGGCGAGGAGATACCGGAACCCTGGGCCACCCTCAGCCTGCTCACCGACGAGCTGGACGTGTGGCAGCCGGCGGGGACCGGACGCTGGGTCGCCGTCGGCGTCGCCGACCGGGACGGCGCGGACGAGATACGGCTCCTGATCACGGTCACGGAGACACCTCCGCCGTGACCACCGGCCGCACGGCGCCGGCAGCCGGCCCGACTCCGCGCCGGGCCGCCGTCACGCAGGCCCCCGGCCGCCACCGCTAGGCCAGGGCAGCGGCCCGCAGCCGGGTGAACTCCTCCGCCATGGTCGCCGCCGTCCAGTGCGCGTTCAGCCCGCTGGGGTTGGGCAGCACCCACACCCGGCTGTCCCCGATGACCCGCTCCTGGGGTCCCACCTGCGCGCTGCGGTCGCCGAAGGCGGCCCGGTACGCGGTCACCCCGACCACGGCCAGCCACCGCGGCCTCAGCCGTGTCACCTTCTCGGCCAGCAGTCGCCCGCCCTCGACGTACTCCTCGGCCGCCAGCTCGTCGGCCCGCGCGGTCGCCCGTGCCACGACGTTCGTGATGCCCAGTCCGTACGACAGCAGTTCCCGCTGCTCGGCCGGTGCCAGCAGCCTCGGGGTGAAGCCCGACAGGTGCAGCACCGGCCAGAAGCGATTGCCGGGGCGGGCGAAGTGGTGGCCGGTCGCGGCGGTCATCAGTCCCGGGTTGATGCCACAGAACAGCACCCGCAGGCCGTCCGCGACCACGTCCGGGACGAGACGGTCGCGGGCGGCCTCCAGGTCCGCCTTGGTCAAGCGCGGTGAGCGCGGCGAACGGGGCGCGCGGGTCAGAGGATCGCTCCGGGGGTGTAACCGGCGGCCTCCGGGTGCTGCTTGACGATCTCCTCGATCCGGCCCACGACGACACCCACCTGGTCGGCGGCGGCGCCCGTGAAGGACAGCTTGTCGGCCATCAGCGCCGCCAGCTGGTCACGGTCGAGCGGCAGGCGGCCGTCGGCGGCGAGCTTGTCGAGCAGGTCGTTGCGCTCGGCGCCCTGCTCGCGCATCGCGAGCGCGGTGGCCACGGCGTTCTCCTTGATCGCCTCGTGCGCGACCTCACGGCCGACCCCGGCCCGCACGGCGCCCATGAGCACCTTGGTGGTGGCCAGGAACGGCAGGTAGCGGTCCAGCTCGCGGGCGACGACGGCCGGGAAGGCACCGAACTCGTCCAGCACGGTCAGGAAGGTCTCCAGTAGACCGTCGAGCGCGAAGAACGCGTCCGGCAGCGCGACCCGGCGCACCACCGAGCAGGACACGTCGCCCTCGTTCCACTGGTCGCCCGCCAGCTCGCCGGTCATCGAGGCGTAGCCGCGCAGGATGACCATGAGGCCGTTGACGCGCTCGCAGGAGCGGGTGTTCATCTTGTGCGGCATCGCGGACGAGCCGACCTGGCCCGGCTTGAAGCCCTCGGTGACCAGCTCGTGCCCGGCCATCAGCCGGATCGTCTTGGCCAGCGAGGAGGGCGCCGCCGCCAGCTGCACCAGCGCGGTGACGACCTCGTAGTCCAGCGAGCGCGGGTAGACCTGACCGACCGAGGTGAACGCCTGCGAGAAGCCCAGGTGCCGGGCGATCCGGTTCTCCAGCTCGGCGAGCTTCGCCGCGTCGCCGCCGAGCAGGTCCAGCATGTCCTGCGCGGTGCCGACCGGGCCCTTGATGCCACGCAGCGGGTAGCGGCCCAGCAGCTCCTCGACGCGGCCGTAGGCGACCAGCAGCTCGTCGGCGGCGGTCGCGAACCGCTTGCCGAGGGTGGTGGCCTGCGCGGCCACGTTGTGCGAGCGGCCGGCCATGACCAGCTCGGCGTACTCGCCGGCCAGCTTGCCGAGGCGGGCCAGCACGGCCACCGTACGGTCGCGCATCAGCTCCAGCGACAGCCGGACCTGCAGCTGCTCGACGTTCTCGGTGAGGTCGCGGGAGGTCATGCCCTTGTGCACGTGCTCGTGCCCGGCGAGGTCGTTGAACTCCTCGATCCGCGCCTTCACATCGTGCCGGGTGACCTTCTCGCGCTCGGCGATCGAGGCCAGGTCGACGGTGTCGAGGACACGCTCGTAGTCGGCGATCGCCTCGTCGGGCACCTCGATGCCGAGGTCCTTCTGGGCGCGCAGCACGGCGAGCCAGAGCTGCCGCTCCAGCTTCACCTTCTGCTCGGGGGACCAGAGCGTGGCGAGCTCGGCGGAGGCGTAGCGTCCGGCGAGGACGTTCGGGATGCGGGGCTTGGCGGGCACAGAAGTCACGTGTCCAGATTCTACTGGCGGTTCGTGCAGGCCAGCGCCACGCCCCCGCTCGTCTCAAGCTACGAGAGGCCCGTCACGTCGCGCACCGGCGCTACGCCTGCCCCTCGTACGGCAGCAGCTCCGGCCGCTTCGGCGGGCGGCCGTCCCCCGAGGAGCGGCCGGTCAGGCGCCGCCCGATCCACGGCAGCAGGTGCTGCCGGGCGAACCGTACGTCCGCCACCCGGCGCGTCACCCAGTCCGGCGGGGCGGTGGCCGGCATCGGCACATGCCACTCGGTGTCGTCCGGCTCGTACCCGAGCGTCTGCCACACGGCCTCGGCGACCCGGCGATGCCCCTCGGCCGTCAGATGCAGCCGGTCCACGTCCCACAGCCGGGGGTCGCTCAGCGCCGGAGCCCCGTACAGGTCGACGACGACCGCGCCGTGTCTGCCGGCCAGCTCCTCCACGCAGGCGAACAGCTCCTCCATGCGCGGCCGGAACCGCTCCAGCACCGGGCCCTGGCGGCCGGGGCTGCGCATCAGCACCAGCTGCTTGCACGAGGGGGCCAGCCGCTCCACGGCCTCGGTCAGCAGACCCTTCACCCGGCCCATGTCGCACTTGGGCCGCAGGGTGTCGTTCAGCCCGCCGACCAGCGTGATCACGTCGGCGTTCATGGCCGCCGCCACATCCACCTGCTCGTCGACTATCTGCCCGATCAGCTTCCCGCGCACGGCCAGGTTGGCGTACCGGAAGCCCGGCGTGCGGGCGGCCATCCGCGTGGCGAGCAGGTCGGCCCAGCCCCGGTAGGAGCCGTCGGGAAGCAGGTCCGACATGCCCTCGGTGAAGGAGTCGCCGACCGCGACCAGGCTGCCGTAGGGGGGAGGTGTGGGATTCGTCTGCATGGCGTGAGCGATGGTATCCCGGCGCCATACCCGTCGGTCGGTCGCCCCGTGAACGCCCGGCATCAGCCGGGTGCGGGTTGCCCGAACAGCTCCCGCAGCACGTCCTCCATGGTCACCAGGCCGGCCAGCCGGCCGTCGTCGCCGAGCACCGCCGCGAGATGCGTACGGCTGCCCCGCATCGCGGTGAGCACATCGTCCAGCGGGGTCCGCTCCCGTACGCGCGCGATGGGCCGCATGTCCCGCAGCCGGAACGGCACGTCCCGCGGCGAGGCGTCCAGCGCGTCTTTGACGTGCAGATAGCCCACGATCCGGCGGCCCACGTCGACCACCGGGAACCGGGAGAAACCCGAATCGGCCGACAGCCGCTCCAGCTGCTCCGGGGTGACGCCCATGTGCGCGTACACCACCCGACTCAGCGGCACCACGACATCCCGCACGGGCCGGCTGCCCAGCTCCAGGGCGTCGTGCAGCCGCTCCTGCGCCCGGTTGTCGATCAGGCCCGCCTGGCTGGCGTCCTTGACGATCTCGGCGAGTTCGGCGTCCGTGAAGGTCGCCGAGACCTCGTCCTTGGCCTCCACCCTGAGCAGTTTCAGCAGGCCGTTGGCGAAGGCGTTGATCGTGAAGATCACCGGGCGCAGCGCCCGGGACAGCGCGACCAGCGGCGGGCCGAGCAGCAGCGCGCTGCGCACCGGTTCGGCGAGGGCGATGTTCTTCGGGACCATCTCGCCCAGCAGCATGTGCAGATAGGTCGCCAGTGTCAGCGCGATCACGAAGGACACGGCGTGACCGGCGCTCACGGGCACGCCGAGCGCGTGGAACACCGGCTCCAGCAGATGCGCGATCGCGGGCTCGGCGACCACACCCAGGACCAGGGTGCACAGCGTGATGCCCAGCTGGGCGGCGGCCAGCAGCGCGGAGACGTGCTCCAGACCCCACAGCACGGCCTTCGCACGCCGGTCGCCCTCCTGGGCGAGCGGCTCGACCTGCGAGCGGCGCACGGAGATCAGCGCGAACTCGGCGCCGACGAAGAAGGCGTTGACGACCAGCGTCGCCAGGCCGATCAGCAGCTGTACGGCGGTCATCGCGCCCCCTCCGTCCACTCCGGGGCCTGCTCGTCGTCCAGCGGCGCGTGCAGCAGTACCCGAGCCGCCCGGCGGCCGGTGGCGTCCACCACGTCCAGCCGCCAGCCCGTGACCTCGACCGTGTCACCGGTCACCGGTATCCGGCCCAGCAGGGTCGCGACGAGGCCCGCCAGGGTCTCGTACGGCCCCTCGGGCACCCGCAGACCCACGCGCGCCAGCTGGTCGGTGCGGGCGGCGCCGTCGGCCGAGTACAGGGCCCGGCCCTGCTCATCCGCCCCGGCGGGGGCGAGGTCGGGCGTCTCGTGCGGGTCGTGCTCGTCCCGCACCTCGCCGACCACCTCCTCGACGATGTCCTCCAGGGTCGCCACGCCCGCCGTGCCGCCGTACTCGTCGATGACGACGGCCATGGTGCGCTTTCCGCCGAGCCGGTCCAGCAGCCGGTCGACGGTGAGGGACTCGGGGACCAGCAGCGGCTC
Source organism: Streptomyces sp. NPDC001709 (assembly GCF_053596375.1). NCBI lineage: Bacteria > Bacillati > Actinomycetota > Actinomycetes > Kitasatosporales > Streptomycetaceae > Streptomyces > Streptomyces sp. NPDC001709. The sequence continues at coordinate 143,805 of NZ_JBSFGB010000009.1, forward strand.
GCGCATCACCTGGGAGACGCGGCGGTGGCGGCGTTCCTCCGCCGACAAGGCCAGCACGTCCTTGATGTGGGCGACCCCGATGACCGAGTCCAGACCGCCCTGGTAGACCGGGAAGCGGGACAGACCGGTGGCCCGGGTCGCGTTCGCCACGTCCGCGCAGGTCGCCTGGGCTTCGAGGGCGATGACCTGGACGCGCGGGGTCATCACGTTCTCCGCCGTCAGGTCGGCCAGGTTCAGCGTCCGCACGAACAGCTCGGCGGTGTCCGCCTCCAGCGCGCCCGCCTTGGCGGAGTGCCGGGCGAGCGCGGCCAGCTCCTGCGGACCGCGGGCGGAGGCCAGCTCCTCGGCGGGCTCGATGCCGAGGCGGCGCACGACATGGTTGGCCGTGTTGTTCAGGTGCGTGATGAAGGGCCGGAAGGCCGCGCTGAACCAGCGCTGCGGGGTGCCCACCCGTTTGGCCACGGCCAGCGGCGAGGAGATCGCCCAGTTCTTCGGCACCAGCTCGCCGACGACCATCAGGAACACCGTCGACAGGGCCGTACCGAGCACCAGGGCGACCGAACCCGCCGTACCGCCCGACAGGCCCATCGCCCGGAAGGGCCCGGCCAGCAGCTTGGCGATCGACGGCTCGGCGAGCATACCGACGACCAGGTTGGTGACGGTGATGCCGAGCTGGGCGCCGGAGAGCTGGAAGGTCAGGTTCCGCGCGGCCTTCAGGGCACCCGAGGCGCCGCGATCACCGCGCTCGGCGGCTCGCTCCAGCTCGCCGCGCTCCACCGTGGTCAGCGAGAACTCCGCCGCCACGAAGGCACCACAGGTGAGCGACAGCAGGATCGCCACCAGGAGGAGGAGCACTTCGGTCATCGGGTCACCCCCGTCCCATGATCGGACAGGGCGGTACGGGACGCGCGGCGGCGCGGACTGGGAGGCTCGCCCATGGGCGGACGCTCACAACCTTTCATAGAGGACCGGGTGCTCCCTCAATGGTAAAGGATGAGCAAAGACCGTCCGGTGCCTCAGTCGGCGAGCGGCTTCACCCAGCGCCGCCACTGCTCCTCGGCGCCGTAACCGGCCGCACTCCAGGCGTGGTGCGCGCGCTCGTTGCGCACCAGCACCATCGCGTCCGCGCGCCGCCCGCCGAGCCGTACGAACCGCTCCTCGGCGGCGGCCAGCAGCGCCGAGCCGATGCCCCGCCGGCGCCGCCGCGGATGCACCGCGAGCCGGTACAGATGGCAGCGCCAGCCGTCGAAGCCCGCGATCACCGTGCCGACCAGCTCGCCGTCCAGCTCGGCCAGCAGCAGCGCCTCGGGGTCGTGGACGACGAGCCGCTCCACGCCGTCCCGGTCGTCGCTGATGCTGGTGCCTTCGGCGGCCGCCTTCCAGAAGGCGAGCACGGCGTCGAGGTCGGCGTGGGCTGCTGGGCGTATACGCAGGTCAGTCATGTGATCATCGGAACACGCGGGGTGTGTCCCGTGCGGGGATTTCCATCATGCGGACTCTGAGCGAAGCCGCTCCATCACCGGCGCGAAGGCCTCCATGTACGGCTCCAGCACGGTCAGGTAGGAGAACCCGAACCGCTCGCGCTGCGCCCGCACCCGCGCGACGACGTCGTCCAGCGGGCCGGCCAGCACGATGGGCAGGGCCAGCGCGTCGTCCAGGGTGAGCTGCGCCTGCCGTTCCAGCAGCGGCTTCAAGGCGGGCTCGGGGTCGTAGGTGACGGCCACGAGCTGGATGAGCAGGTTCAGTTCGGCCTCCTGCGCCCGGCCCGACGCCAGGTCCCGGTAGCGCGCCACCCGCTCGTCCAGCTCCTCGGCGGTGAGCGGCTCCAGCGTCCCCGGAGCCGACCCCGGGCGGGCTCCGGGGAAGGCCGCGATGTCCGCGTGCTCGGCGGTCAGCCGCAGCATCCGGTCGCCATTGGCGCCGATCAGCAGCGGCACCCGGGACTGTGCGGGCCGGGGCTGCTGCTCGGGTGAGCCGAGCAGCCGGTCCAGTTCCTCGACCGTACGCCGGAGGTGGTCCACCCGCTCGCGCGGCGAGCCGTACGGCAGCCCGGCCGTCTCGTGCTCGGCCCGCACATACCCGGTGCCCAGCCCGAGTTCGAGGCGCCCGCCGGTGAGCGCGTCCGTGGTCGCCACCTCACGGGCCAGCAGCGTCGGATTCCAGAAGCCCGCGTTGAGCACAAAGGTGCCGAGCCGGGGCCGCTCGGTGGCCTCTGCCGCCGCGACCAGCGCGGGGAACGGCGCGACCATGCCCAGGTGATCCGGTACGAGGATCACGTCGTACCCCAGTTCCTCGGCGCGCCGGCACTTCGCGCGCCACTCGGCGGCGGGCGCCGGCGTGAGCAGATTGACCCCGAAGCGGAACGGACGCGGCATGAATTCTCCCCGGTTTGACGTGACTTGAGCCTGCATCATGATCCCTCACGACGACCGGGCACGTCATTCGTGGGCGATGGCCGCCAGCACGTTCATGCGCGACGCCCGCAGCGCGGGCAGCAGAGCCGCCACCACGCCCACCACCGCCGAGCCGATCACGACGGCGACGATCGTGGTCCAGGGGATCGCCAGCGCCGTCAGTCCGCGCAGGGCCAGCACCCGCTGCATGCACACGCCCCACACGAGGCCCAGCGCCAGCCCGAGCACCGCGCCGAACACCGCGATCACCACCGACTCCAGCCGGATCATCCGGCGCAACTGCCGCCGCCCCAGCCCGATCGCGCGCAGCAGCCCGATCTCGCGGGTGCGCTCCACCACCGACAGGGCGAGGGTGTTGACCACACCCAGCACGGCGATCACGATCGCCAGTCCGAGCAGCGCGTACACCAGGTAGAGCAGGACGGCGATCTGGTCGTGGACGAGCTGTTTGTAGTCGGTCTGGTTGCGCACCTGGACCTGCGGGAACGGCTTCAGCGTGTGTTCCAGGCGGGGGCGCAGGTCCTGCGGTTTCGTCCCCGTGGCCGCGTTGACGTAGAGCACGGAGTCCTGCGCGTCCGGCACGTACTTCTCAAGGGTGGCGAGGCCGAAGTACAGCCCGCCCTGGGCGCCGAAACCATCGGCCGTCTCCTGCTTGGTGAGGGCGGCGACGGTCAGCTCGGTGTGCCGCCCGCCCGGGAACTCGACCGGCACGGCACTGCCGACGCGCACGCCGTGGTCCCTGGCGAAGTCGGCGTCCATGGCGAGATGACCGTCCGCCAGCGCCGCCGCCGAGCCGCCCTGGGCGTAACTGATGTGCACGACGTCGTCGAGCCCCGGGCCGTACGCGACGGCGGACGTCCGGGTCCGGTGTCCGTCCGGCAGCCGTACTGCGATCTGGGTGAGCCGCTGCGGTACCACGAGCCCCACGCCGCGCGTGCGGGCCGCGCTGTCCCGCACCTCCTTGGTGAACGGGGTGAAGTTCGTGTTCTGGATGACGAAGTCGGCGCCGAGGTTCTTGTCGATCTGCCGGTCGAAGGAGGCGGACATCGAGGCGCTCGCCACCGACATCCCGCCGACCAGGGCCAGACCCACCATCAGCGCGGCGGCGGTGGCGCCGGTACGACGCGGGTTGCGCAGGGCGTTGCGCTGGCTCATCCGGCCCACCGGGCCGAACAGCGCGGGGAAGGCCGCGCCCAGCACCCGGATCACCGGCCGCACCAGCAGCGGACCGGCGACCACTGCCGCGATCAGCGTCAGGGGCACGCCGACCCCCAGCAGCGAGGCCGCCTGCGCGGTCTTCGTGGCCGCCGCGCACCCGGCCAGCGCCGCGGCACCGGCCGCCCCGACCACCGCACCGACGATCGCCCGCACCTTCAACGGCTTGCCCACACCCGCGACTTCGGCATCGACCAGCGCCGCCATCGGGGAGACGGCCGCAGCGCGCCGGGCGGGCAGATAGGCGGCCACGAAGGTGACGCCGAGACCGACGACGTACGCCGCGACGGGCGTGCCCCAGCCGATGACCATCTCTGTGGCCTTCAGGTTCATCCCGAACGCGCTCATCAGCCGGATCAGGCCCAGCGCCAGCCCGATCCCGGCCGCGAGGCCGAGCGTCGAACCGACCAGGCCGAGCAGCAGCGCCTCCGTGAGCACCGAGCGCCGCACCTGCCTGCGGTCCGCGCCGAGGGCCCGCAGCAGGCCGAGTTCGCGGGTGCGCTGGGCGATCAGCATGGAGAAGGTGTTGACGATGAGGAACACGCCGACGAGGAGGGCGACACCGGCGAAGCCCAGCATCACGTACTTGATCACGTCCAGGAACGTGCCGAGGCCGGCCGCCGCCGACTTGGCCTGCTCGTTCGCGGTCTTCAGGTCGTAGGTGCCGGTGCCGACCGCCTGGCCGACGCGCCGCTTGAGCTCCGCGTCGGGCAGGCCCTTGACCGCGTCCACCGCGATGCTGGTCGCCCGCGCGGAGGAACCGAGCAGTTCGCGGCCCGCGACCGCCGGGTCCAGGAAGACCAGGGCCGCACCGGGGTTGGTGGTGGTGAACGTGGCGATGCCGACGACCCGCACCCGGAACGTGCCCGGCTGTGCCTGCACGGTCAGCGTGTCGCCGATACGCACGTGCTTCTTGCTGGCCGTGTCGGCGTCCAGCAGCGCCTCACCCGCACCGTGCGGCGCATGGCCGGAGGTGAGCTTCACCGGGCTGCGGTGGGTGACGTACCAGGCCATCGCTATGGTCGGGGCGCCGGTGGTGGGCCCGACGGACCTGTTGTGGCTGTCGACCACGACGGCGTTCTGCACCGACACCTCGGCGCGGGCCGCCGCGACGCCGTCGACCCTCGCCACCCGGTCCCGCAGCGCGGCCGGCAGCGTCTGCACCGAACCGCTCACCCGGGCCGACCTCAGGTCCAGCTGTTTCGGCTGGACCGTCACATCGGCGGCGGTGGAGGCGAACAGCCGGTCGAACGTGCGCGTGACGGTGTCGGAGAAGATGAGGCTGCCCGCGACGAAGGCCACGGACAGGATCACGGCCAGCGCGGACAGCGCGAGCCGCCCCTTGTGCGCGAGGAAACTCCTCAGGGTCGCCTTGAGCACCCGGTCAGTCCTCTCGGGTGGTGCCGTCGTCGCTGTCGCCTTCGCCGAGCCGCCCCCGGACCACGTCGAAACGCTTCATACGCTCCAGTACGGCGTCCGCCGTCGGCCGTTCCATGTCGTCCACGATCCGCCCGTCGGCCAGGAACAGCACCAGGTCGGAATGGCCGGCGGCACCGGGGTCGTGGGTGACCATGACCACCGTCTGCCCGAGATCGTCCACCGCCTCGCGCAGAAAGCCGAGCACCTCGAGACCGGACCGCGAGTCGAGGTTGCCGGTCGGCTCGTCCGCGAAGATCAGCTCCGGCCGGGAGGCCAGCGCCCGCGCGCACGCGACCCGCTGCTGCTGACCTCCGGAGAGCTGGGCGGGCCGGTGCGTCAGGCGGTCGCGCAGGCCGAGCGTGTCGATGACCTGGTCCAGCCAGCGCGGGTCGGGCCGACGGCCCGCGATGTCCATGGGCAGGGTGATGTTCTCGGCGGCCGTCAGCGTCGGGATGAGGTTGAACGACTGGAACATGAACCCCACCCGGTCCCGCCTGAGCCGGGTCAGCTCCCGTTCCCTCAGCCCGGTGATCTCGGTGCCGCCCAGCCACACCTGGCCGGCCGACACCGTGTCCAGGCCCGCCAGACAGTGCATGAGCGTGGACTTCCCGGACCCCGAGGGGCCCATCACGGCGGTGAAACGGCCGCGCGCGATGTCCACGTCCACCGAGTCCAGGGCGAGTACGGCCGTCTCGCCGGAGCCGTACGCCTTGGTCAGCCCGCGGGCGCGGGCCGCGACGGCGCCGTCCGGCGCGTGCTGCGCAACAGGTGCAACAGGTGTGGACAAGAGCGCCTCCCGGTCGCCTGAACCGCCCGTCCCGGGCGAGCGTAGGGGACAAGCCGACCCGGCGCACCGATTCTGCGCGCCCTTGCCTTGCTAGCATCCCGGCGCTAGCGTCGAAGCATGGCGAAGACCCAGCTGAACGTGCGCGTGGACGAGGGCACCGCCCGCGCGGCCCGCGAGCGTGCCCTGGCCCGCGGCATCAGCGTCAACCGCTATATCGAAGAGCTGGTCAGACAGGACACCGGGGAGGCCGGCCGTACGTTCGTCGAGGCCGCCGCCGACTTCATGAAGCAGTACGAGTCCGTGTTCGCCGAGGAGTTCGGCGAGACCCGCGGCACCGCCATCGGCACCGGGGACGGCCGCTGATCCCTTGAACGAGTTCAGCATCGACCTCGCCTGGCTCCTCATGCTCGCCGAACAGAGAACGCCCGGGGACCCTCAGGTCACCGACTGGGGTGCGCTGATCGCCGCCGTCGCACGGCACCGCGCCGAGATATTCGGCGTGCCCGTCTACGACGACCCGCACACCCGTGCCGCCTCGCTGCTCCAGTTGCTGATCCACGTGCCGGCGCTGGAGCGGTCCAACGCGCTGTTCGCCTCCGCGGTCGCCTATGCCTACCTTCTCGCCAGCGGCGAGAAGGTGGCCACCACGGCCGAGCAGGTGCGCGACCTCGCCCGGCTGGTGAAGGAGGGCGCGGCGGGCGTCGACGACATCGCGCGCGAGCTGCGGCGCTGGAGCCTGTGATCAGATCAGCGCGCGTTCGGCTCTTGCGGCCGCCAGGCGACGCCGAGCGTGCAGTACGAGGTCGGCAGCGCGGGACCGTTCTCCGGCAACAGCACCTGCCGCTGGGGACCCAGCGTGAACCCGGCACCGCGCAGTGCGGCAACCGGTTGCCGGGCCAGATGGCAGCCGCCGGTCAGCGCGGGCCACAGGGTCCGGTCCAGGGAGCGCTGGGTGAGCGTCATCAGGTGGCCGCCGCCCCGGCCGTGCTCGAAGAACCGCACCTGGCCGCCCGGCCTGAGCACGCGCCGTACCTCGCTCAGCGTCCGTGACACGTCCCGCACGCTGCACAGCACCAGGGAGAGTACGGCCGCGTCGAAGGCCTCGCTCTTGACCGGCAGGGCCTCCGCGGCGCCCGGCACCACGTCGACCGGTACCTGGGCGCGCAGGGCCGACTCCAGCGCCAACTGCCTCAGCAGGGGCTCCGGTTCGATCGCGACGACCTCCGCGACGGTCCCGGGGTAGTGCGCGAAGTTCAGCCCGTTGCCCGCGCCGATCTCGATCACCCGCCCGGACAGCCCGGCGAGCAGCCGCTCCCGGATCCCGGCCATGCCCAGCCGGGTCTCGGCGCTCACGCTGACACGGGCGTAGTAGCGGGCGAACAGCGGGTGGTGAACGGGACTCCGGGCCACCTTGTCGGAGCCGGCGGACAGCAGCCGCATGACGAACCTCCCGGAACTGGACGACCTAGGAGCAGTCTCCCCCGTACGACCCCTCTCCCACCCTCAGCGACAGCCCTGCCCGGCGCGGCAGGTCTGGGGGTTCGGTTGGTTGGAGGGTGGGGTGACCGTCGGCTGGACCGGCGCGGAGGCTGGTCCTTCGGAGGTGCCGCGGTGCCTCTGGAGTCGGGAGGCGTGGGGTCGGCTCGACACGGTGTTTCCCGGCTCCCGCTTTGAACGTGGGTCCGGCGTGGCGTATTCCGGGGCCCTGCCCGCATGCCGATTCGGCTACGGTGCCTCCCGGACCCGGAACGCCTCCGCGTCCCAGGTACCGTCCAGGCGGGGGGCCAGCCAAGTCGGTGCTGATGTGCGGAAGTCGGACGGTGACAGTGACCCCGCCCCGGAGGGGATCGCGCCCAGCAGGGGAGCTCCCGCCACCTCTGGGAGGTCGGTGACGTTGCAGCGGGTGGCCAGGTCGGGGGAGGCGGGCCAGCTGCCGATGACCACACCGGCCAACTCCAGGTTTCGGCGCCGCAGTTCGAGTGCCGTCAGCTCGGTGGTGTTGAGCGTGCCCAGGCCGGCCTGGGCGACGACCAGCACCGGTGCGCCGAGCAGCGCGGCCGCGTCGGCCAGGGTGCCGCCGGCCGCGTCGAAGCGGACCAGCAGCCCGCCCGCCCCCTCGACCAGCACCAGATCGTGCTCGGCGGCCAGCTTGGCCGCCCGGTCGGCCACCTCGTGGGGGTGGACGGGGGCCATGCCAGCGCGGCGGGCCGCCGTGCCCGGCGCCAACGGCTCGGGGTAGCGGGCCAGTTCGGTGGCCGTCAGCGCACCCGCCAGCCGTGCGATCTCCTCGGCGTCCCCGGGCTCGTCCGGCCGCACGCCCGTCTGGGCGGCCTTCAGCACGGCCACCGAGCGTCCGGCCGCGAGCGCGGCCGCGGCGACGGCGGCGGTGGTGACGGTCTTGCCGACCTCCGTGCCCGTCCCCGTGATCACCAGTACCGGCATGTCATCCCTCCCGCGCCGCGGCGCACACCGCGCGCCCGATCCGTGCCACGTCCTCGTCCGAGGTGATGTACGGCGGCATCGTGTAGACCAGATCGCGGAACGGGCGCAACCAGACGCCCTCCCGCACGGCGGCCATGGTGGCCGCGGCCATGTCCACCTCGTGGTCGAGCTGGACGACGCCGATCGCCCCGAGGACGCGGACGTCCCGTACACCGGGCAGCCCGCGAGCGGGTGACAGGCCTTCCCACAGACCCGCTTCGATCCGCTTGACCTGCGCCCGCCAGTCCTGCCCGAGGAGCAGTTCGATGGACGCGCAGGCCACGGCCGCCGCCAGCGGGTTGCCCATGAACGTCGGGCCGTGTGCCAGCACCGGCACCTCGCCCCGCGAGATGCCCTCGGCGATCCGCGCGGTGCACAGCGTCGCCGCCAGCGTCAGATAGCCGCCGGTCAGCGCCTTGCCCACGCACATCACATCCGGGGTGACGCCCGCGTGCTCCGCCGCGAACAGCGCTCCGGTGCGGCCGAATCCGGTGGCGATCTCGTCGAACACCAGCAGCACGTCGTTCGCGTCGCACGCCTCGCGCAGCACCCGGAGGTACGTGGGGGAGTGGAAGCGCATCCCGCCCGCGCCCTGCACCACCGGCTCCACGATCACCGCGGCCAGCTCGTCCGCGTGGCGGGCGATCAGCTCACGCAGATGGTCCGCGTACGACTCCTCGTACTCGACGGGCGGTGCGTCGGCGAAGACCTGGCGCGGCAGCACGCCGGACCACAGTCCGTGCATCCCGCCCTCCGGGTCGCACACCGACATCGGGTGCCAGGTGTCGCCGTGGTAGCCGCCCTGCCAGGTCAGCAGCCGCTGTTTGCCGGGCCGGCCGAGCGAGCGCCAGTACTGCAGGCTCATCTTCACCGCGACCTCGACCGACACGGAGCCGGAGTCGGCGAGGAAGACGTGCTCCAATCCCTCTGGCGACATGTCGACAAGGTGCTTCGCGAGCCGTACGGCCGGCTCGTGTGTCAGGCCGCCGAACATCACATGGCTCATCCGCCCGAGCTGCCGGTGCGCCGCCTCGTTGAGGACCGGGTGGTTGTAGCCGTGGATCGCCGACCACCACGAGGACATGCCGTCCACCAGTTCGCCCGAGCCGTCGCCGAGCCGCAGCCGCACGCCGCTCGCCGACTCCACGACGAGGGGTTCGACGCGTCCGGGCATCGGGCCGTACGGATGCCACACATGCCGTCGGTCCAGCTCCAGCAGCTCGGGCACGCTCAGGCCGGGCAGGTCAGGCATTGGGCGCGACGTCCGTTCCGGCGCCCCGGCGGCGGACGGCGACGAGGTCCGTACGCGCCTCCTGCGCGGTCGGCGCGGCCGTCGTACCGCACGTGTCCGGCGTACTACCGCAGACGTCCGCGCCCTCGTGCGAACCGCAGCCCTCGTGCGAACCGCAGACGGATCCGCAGCCGCCCGCGGCCTCGACCCGGTGCTCCGGCAGTGTCACCTCTCCGGCGCCCTCCACCTCGAACCCGGCGTCCGCGATCATCTCCAGGTCGGCCTTGCCGGCCTGGCCCTCGCTGGTCAGGTAGTCGCCGAGGAAGATGGAGTTGGCCAGGTGCAGGGCGAGCGGCTGCATCGTGCGCAGATGGACCTCACGGCCGCCCGCGATACGGACCTCCACGTCCGGGCAGACGAACCGGACCATCGCGAGGATCCGCAGGCAGCGCTGCGGGGTGAGGTTCCACTCCTTGGCCAGCGGGGTGCCCTCGAACGGGATGAGGAAGTTCACCGGCACCGAGTCCGGGTCCAGGTCGCGCAGCGAGAAGACCACGTCGACCAGGTCCTCGTCGCTCTCGCCCATGCCCGCGATCAGACCGGAGCAGGCGGACAGACCGGCCGCGTGCGCCTTCTGTACCGTGTCCACCCGGTCGGCGTAGGTGTGGGTGGTGGTGATGTCCCCGTACGTGGACTCCGAGGTGTTGAGGTTGTGGTTGTAGGCGTCCGCGCCCGCCTCGCGCAGCCGCTCGGCCTGCCCGTCGGAGAGCAGACCGAGGCAGGCGCACACCTCGACCTGCTCGTTCTGGTCCTTGATCGCCTTGATGGTCTCCGAGACCCGGTCCACGTCCCGGTCCGTCGGGCCGCGCCCGCTGGCCACCAGGCAGACCCGCTTGGCGCCGCCCGCCAGACCCGCGGCGGCCGCCTGGGAGGCCTCGTCCGGCTTCAGCCAGGTGTACTTCAGGATGTCGGCCTTCGAGCCGAGCCGCTGGGAACAGTAGGAGCAGTCCTCCGGGCACAGGCCCGACTTGAGGTTCACCAGATAGTTGAGCTTCACCCGTCGCCCGAACCAGTGCCGGCGCACCTTTCCGGCCGCGGCCACCACATCGAGCACATCGTCGTCGGAGGTGGCCAGAACGGCGAGCGCTTCCTCGCGGGTCGGCAGCTCGCGCCGAAGCCCCTTGTCCACCAGCGTGTTCAGCAGGTCCATGAGATCCGATCCTGTCCTACGGGACCGCCCCGGGCCAAGGAGAGTTTGCACAACGGAGACGGTTCACCGTGTGGGTATTGCCACACCCTGGGCCGCTGGTCGTGCCGCTAGTGTCTGTCCGCTACCTACAAAAGCACCGGAGGGGTCATGGCGTTCGGCTGGATCGAGGAACAGGCGGAGGCGCGCCGCCGCGCCGGACTCGTACGTACCTTGCGCCCGCGCCCCGCCGACTCGCCCCTGCTGGACCTGGCCAGCAACGACTACCTGGGCCTCGCCCATCACCCCGAGGTCACCGAGGGTGCCGCCCGGGCCGCCCGGACCTGGGGCGGCGGCTCGACCGGATCCCGGCTCGTCACCGGCACCACCGAGCTGCACACCGAGCTGGAGCGCGAGCTGGCCGCCTTCTGCGGCTTCGAGGCGGCGCTGGTCTTCTCCTCCGGGTACGCCGCCAATCTGGCCGCGGTCACCGCACTCGGCCCGCACGGCTCGCTGATCGTCTCCGACGCCGGCAACCACGCCTCCCTCATCGACGGCTGCCGGCTGGCCCGGGGTGAGCGCCAGGTCGTCGGGCACGCCGACCCGGAGGCCGTGCGCAAGGCCCTGGCCACGCACGGGGGACCGGCGATCGTCGTGTCCGACACGGTGTTCTCGGTCGACGGCGACCGGGCACCGCTGACCGCGCTGGCCGAGGCGTGCCGGGAGCACGGCGCCGGGCTGGTCGTGGACGACGCGCACGGGCTCGGAGTGCTGGGCGACGGCGGCCGGGGCGCGCCGTACGCGGCCGGTCTCGCGGGCGCCGCCGACGTAGTGGTCACGGCCACCCTGTCCAAGTCGCTGGGCAGTCAGGGCGGGGTGGTGCTCGGCCCGGCGCGGGTGATCGACCATCTGGTCAACGCGGCCCGGACCTTCATCTTTGACACGGGCCTTGCCCCGGCGGCGGCCGGCGCCGCGCTCGCGGCACTGCGGCTGCTCGTCCGTGAACCCGAGCGCGCGGCGCGGGCCCGTGCGGTGGCCGCGGAACTGCACGCACGACTGACCGCCGCGGGTCTGGAAGCGGTGCGTCCGGACGCCGCGGTGGTCTCCGTGCGGGCTCCGTCCCCGGAGCAGGCGGTGCGCTGGGCGGCCGACTGCCGTACCGCGGGGCTGGCCGTCGGCTGCTTCCGCCCTCCTTCCGTGCCCGACGGGATCTCCCGGCTACGGCTGACCGCCCGCGCCGACCTGTCCGGGGCGGAGATCGAACGCGCTGTACGGGTCATCTGCGAAACGCGACCATGAGTCGGCGTGACACGGCCGTGCTTTGCGCGTGGATGGATGGCTTGTGATCGTTTTTGATCAGATGGCGGTGATGAACCCGGTCCAGCTCTCGGTGGAGAAGAGCAGCGCCGGTCCGTCCGGAGCCTTGGAGTCGCGCACGGCGAGCGCTCCGGCCCCGGGGCCGGAGCTCGGCCGGGCCGTCTCCACGCAGTTGTTGGCTCCCGTGCTGTAGCTGCTGCGCAGCCAGTCCACGTCGTGCAGGTCGGTACTGGCAGGGACGTTCCGAGGCGGTGCGGTCATGGTGCCTCCTTACGCGCCGTCACCTATCCCGGCGATGTAGTCCAACGATTCCTCGGGGGAAAGGGCGTGGAACTGAAGGGTGTCGAAGGCCTCGGAGTAGGCCATGAGGTCTTCTTTCCGTTCCAGGTAGAGGCTACTCGTCAACTGGTCTAGAACCACCACATCCAGATCAGAAGTGCTCGGAAATGAGAAGATTACGAAAGCTCCGGTGAGGCCGACATGCGCTCCGGTGCCGAACGGCAGTACCTGGAGCCGGACTTGGGGCAGCCGGGCCGCCTCCACCAGCCGCTCCAGCTGCCGGGCCATCACCCCGGGGCCACCGACCTCGCGTCGCAGCACGGCCTCGTCCAGCACCGCGCTCAGCCTCAGCGGCCGTTCGGTGCGGAGCACGTCCTGCCTGGCCAGCCGCACCTCCACCAGCGTGTCCAAGCGCTCGTCGTCCAGATCCTTCACCGCCGCCCGGGTCACCGCGCGGGCGTACTCGGGCGTCTGCAGCAGGCCGGGTACGACCGTGGTCTCCAGGGTGCGCATCGCGCTCGCCTGCGACTCCAGGCTGATGAAGTCCCGGTACGTGGGGGGCAGGACCCCGCGGTAGGCGTGCCACCAGTGGTGCCGGTCGCCTCGGTCCTCGGAGCCCGCCAGCATCAGCAGCAACTCGCGCAGGTGCCCGTCCTGGACCCCGTAGGCGTCCAGCAGTAATCGCACATCGGCTGGTTTCACGCCGCTGGCACCGGTCTCGATACGGCTCACCTTCGACTGGTGCCAGCCCACCAGCCGGGCCGCCTCGCCGCTCGTGAGCCCAGCACCGGTACGCAGCGTGCGCAGTTCGGCGCCCAGTTTGCGGCGGCGCACTGCCGGCCCGTTCTGCATGGGCTCCTCCTTACTCCTTCCGGGCCGCCCAAATACGGTCTCGCGTCGTAGAGTTCACCGCTTCGGGCGACAGATATATGCATATCTTGGTGGATCGCTCCCCGTGACCGGCCCGGTGGTGGCAGTCTGACGAGCAAGCACCAGTCCGGGACCGTACTCGAACCCATCCGCTCCGTGTCGGACTGCGGTCCCGTGGGAAAGGGACGACGTCGCCATGGCAGACCATCTGGAAGCATCCGTCACTCTGCCGAGCGATCCCGCCTCGGTCTCCGCGGCCCGCACGTATGTCGTGGGTACGCTCGCGGAGTGGGGCCTGCCGTCGGACACCGAGACGGCCGACACCGTGCGGCTCATCGTCTCCGAACTCGCCACGAACGCCGTACAGCACACCTTCGGTCAGTCACCCACCTTCACGGTTGACATCGCCCTGGACCGCGACGAACACCTCCGCATCGGCGTCACGGACAGTCATCCGCGCTTCCCGAAGAGACTGCCCGCCGCCGTCCAGCAGGACAACGGCCGCGGCATGGTCATCATCCGCTGGCTCACCGCGGAGTGCGGCGGCAAACTCCGCGTCCGCCCCACCCGCGAGGGCGGCAAGACGGTCTCCATCGAACTCCCCTGGACCACCCCGGCGGAGCCGGTCCCGGCAGCGGGCCAACAGGAACCGTAGCCCTCCGGGCGGGGCGGGGTACTGGGCCGGCATCCCTCTCCGGGTTGTCTGTTTGCGCGGGGTCCTGGGGCGATGGGTGGGTGCGGCTGGGGCGGGCCGTGGAGCGGATTGGGGCGTGCGGGTGAAGGTGGGGGTTAGGGGCTGGGCGACGTCGAGCGGGGGGTGGTGATGGGTACGGGATATCGGGGCGGCTCGTGGTGGGCGAGGTGCTGGTGGTGCCCGGGCCCGGTAGACGCCGGACGAACTGGACCGTGCTGGTGGCGGTGCCCGCGCTGTTCCGGGCGTTGCAGCTGCTGTGCTGCAGCTCGGGGTGCGCACCCTGTGGCCGCTGTACGGGACCCGAGGAGTCGGCGGGCGAGGCGGCCGCGCACCCGCTCCGGCAGGGCTTCGGCACCAACGTCCTCAACCCGAAGGCGTCGCTGACCTTCCCGAGCCTGCTGCCGCAGTTCGTGCCTGCCACGAGCCCCGCGCTGACCGTGTGCGCACTGGTGTGGTTCCAGGTGGTGGTGGCACTACTGGTGGACCGGCTGGGCCGGTGGTTGCGCCGACCCCGGCCCGCCCGTGGACTCCAGGCGGGCACCGGGGTGGCGCTGACGGTACCGGGAGCGGCTCTGTTGCTGGAGCCGCTCCTGCCCTGACGACGGGTCAGCCGGCCCTGCCGTAGCGGGCCCAGCCAGCCGCAGCCGCCGTAGCGGATCGGGTGGCCGGACCCGCCGTAGCGGGCCCAGTCAACCGCACCCCCATAGCGACTCGGGTCGCCCGAACCCGCCGTAGCGGACGGGGTCGGCCGGCCCCGCCGTAGCGGGTCGGGTCAGGCCCGCCGTAGGAGGGCGGGGCGGCCGAACCCGCCGTAGGAGGCCGGTTCAGCTGACCCGGCCGTACCAGACGCTGTTCGTCCAGATCTTCTGGAGCCGCACCACGTCCCCGGTCCTCGGCGCGTGCCAGATCTTGTTGTGGCCCGCGTAGATGCCGACGTGGTAGACGTACGAACCCGAGTGGAAGAACACCAGGTCACCGGCCTTGCGGCTACCGGCGGAGATGTGGTGCGTCTTGTTGTACTGCTGGGCGGCCGTACGCGGCAGGGTCTTGCCCGCCTTCTTGAACGAGTACAGCGTCAGCCCCGAGCAGTCGAACCTGCGCGGCCCGGTGGCCCCGTACTGGTACGGAGCCCCCTTCTTGGAGGCCGCGACCTGCAGTGCTTTGGTCGCGAGGCTCGCCGCCGAGGCATCGGTGGCGAGACCGGGCACCGCGATCGAGCCGCCGACGGCGGCGAGGGTGAGGGCCGAGGCCGTGCCGGCCCGGGCCATGAGCGACGGGACACGATTGAGCGCAGTCATGCGCAACCCTTCGTCAGCCGCCTGTGAAGGATGACCTGTCGGATTCGGGCTGGCGAAGTTGCCCGGCCGCGTTGCCGCGGCTTCACCCCAAGGGCTGCTCGGAACCTCCGGCCGTCTGTGGCGAGCAGACGAACATCCGTTCCGGCGACCCGTCTTGCCTGGGTCCTCCACTCCTGCCGATCCACTCCTGTCGACCGGTGTCCGGGCGGCGGCAGGACTCGGCGTCCGCCCGGACCGCCCCGCCGCGGTGGCGGGGGCTTGTCGTCAGACAGGGATCTTCACGCATGACTGTCTGAAAATCACAATGGAACCGGGGATTTGTGGCGTTACTCACCACTCACCCATTCGAGTGGACGACGCTGTGTTCGACGCGCCGTCAGGTCCCGGTCGTAGCCTCCGACCTGGGGCGGAGCCCCTTCCTTCCGAGCCTCGGACCCGCGCGATGCGCAAGTCGGGAGGCCCGGAGAGCGATCCGGATGTCCATCGGTCGGGGGTACGCCGTTCGGGTCGTTGCAAGTCCGGTCTGGACGGCGTGTGTCGACACCCGGGTCCGGTCCGGCTGGTCCGGCGCCCGGATCAGCCGACGCCGTCGGGCGGGAGCGCGACGCGCGCGGTCCGGCGTTCACCGTCCAGCACCCGCAAGGCCCGTGCCAGCGTGTCCCCGTGCAGCTCCGTCTCGCCCCGCTGGTGCATCAACGCGAGGGCGTCCCGCAGTTCTGCGGCCTTGCGCACCAGGCCCTGGGCCGCGCGCAGCCCGCGATAAGTGTCCCCGCCGTGCGCGGGATTGACGCGGCCCAGCAGGTCGACCGCCTCCAGATAACGGTCGATCAGATCACCTTCGGCGCGGGTCAGCGCGGGCAGCGGCGGCAGTTCCGGCAGCATCGGCGGCTCACTTCGCGTCCGGTGCGCCGGGCATGCTCCGGCGGCTGGGCACGATGCCGTCCACCAGACCGTAGGCCACGGCCGCGGAGGCGTCCAGGACCAAGTCCCGTTCCAGGTCGCGGTGTACCTGCTCGGCCGTGCGCCCGGTGTGCTGCACGAGCATCTCCTCCGTCACCGCGCGGACCCGGGTCAACTCCTCGGCATGGATGAGCAGATCGCTGGGCTGGCCCCGCACCGGCTCGGGCAGCTGGGGTTGCGCGATCACGATGCGCGCGCCGGGCAGGGCGAACCGCTTGCCCGGTGTGCCGGCCGCGATCAGCAGCGCGGCCTGGGACGCGGCCTGGCCCAGGCAGTAGGTGGCCACGTCGCAACTGACGTAGCGCATCGTGTCGTAGACGGCCGTGAGCGCGCTGAACGAACCGCCCGGCGAGTTGACGTACAGAGTGATGTCCCGCTCCGGGGCCGCGTGTTCGAGGTACATGAACTGGGCCATCACGTCGTTCGCGGCGGCGTCGTCCAGCGGGGTGCCGAGGAAGACGATCCGGTCCTCGAAGAGCTTGCCGTAGGGATCGAGCGTGCGTGCGCCGCTGCTGGTGCGCTCGGTGAACTCGGGCAGGACATGACGGGCGGACGCTCGGGACACGGGCATACCCCTTCTCATTCGCACGGCCTCCGGTGGGCGCGGCTTCTGTAAAAAATGTACAGGACGTACGTGACGTTATGATGGGGGCATGGCCTACGAGATTCCGGTGACGCAAGCCAGGGCTGAGCTCGCCGACCTGATCAACCGGGTGGTGTACGGCGGCGAGCGTGTCGTCGTGACGCGGCATGGAAAGCCGCTGGTCGCGCTGGTGTCGGCCGCCGATCTGGAGCGGCTGGACGCGCTGGACGAACCGGCCGAGGAGCAGGTCGTCAGCTCGGTCTCGGGCGTCCGGGAGGTCGGTTCCGCCGCGCGCGAACAGCAGCGGTTCGGGATCGTCGCCGAGCATCGCGGTCCCGGCGCGTCCTGACCCGCGCCGGTATCGGGGGTCCCATCGCCCGGTCATCGGACGATCAAGGTCCGGTTAACGTCACTGAAACTCCGGCGTTCTAGCCTGCCGATCGACGCCATCAGGGGCTTTTCTGCCCGGATCGAGGACGATCCGGGGATTTTGTCTGCGTGTTACACCTATCCCTGTCGCGATGGCTGTGGCAACCGGACCCCGCACGGTCCGGAGCAAGGACTGTGAGGTGGGACGTGCAACTGACCCCGCACGAGCAAGAGCGGCTGCTCATCCATGTGGCGGCCGACGTGGCCGAGAAGCGCAGGGCCCGCGGGCTCAGGCTCAACCACCCCGAAGCGGTCGCCCTCATCACGTCGCACATCCTCGAGGGCGCGCGCGACGGCCGTACGGTCGCCGAGCTCATGTCCTCCGGCCGCAAGCTGCTCACCAGGGACGACGTCATGGACGGGGTTCCCGAGATGATCCATGACGTGCAGGTGGAGGCCACCTTCCCGGACGGCACCAAGCTCGTCACCGTCCACGAGCCGATCATCTGAGGGGGCGCGATGATTCCCGGAGAGGTTCTTTTCGCGGACGACCCGGTCGTCTGCAACCAGGGCCGTGAGGTCACCCGGCTGACCGTCCTCAACGCCGCCGACCGGCCCGTCCAGGTCGGCTCCCACTACCACTTCGCCGAGGCCAACCCCGGCCTGGACTTCGACCGCGCCGCGGCCCGCGGCAAGCGGCTGAACATCGCCGCCGGCACCGCCGTGCGCTTCGAGCCCGGCATCCCGGTCGACGTCGAACTCGTGGCCCTCGCGGGCGCCCGGATCGTTCCCGGCCTGCGCGGGGAGACCGGAGGTGCCCTCGATGCCTGAGATCTCCCGCGGCGCCTACGCCGACCTGTTCGGGCCCACCACCGGTGACCGCATCCGGCTCGCCGACACCGACCTGCTGATCGAGATCGAGGAGGACCGCTCCGGCGGCCCCGGCACCTCGGGCGACGAGGCGGTCTTCGGCGGCGGCAAGGTCATCCGCGAGTCCATGGGCCAGTCCCGCGCGACCCGCGCCGACGGCACCCCCGACACCGTGATCACCGGTGTCGTCATCGTCGACCACTGGGGCGTCGTCAAGGCCGACGTCGGCATCCGCGACGGCCGGATCGCCGCGATCGGCAAGGCCGGCAACCCCGACACCATGGACGGCGTCCATCCCGACCTGGTCATCGGCCCCGAGACCGAGATCATCGCGGGCAACGGGCGCATCCTCACCGCCGGTGCCATCGACGCGCACGTCCACTTCGTCTGCCCGCAGATCGCCGACGAGGCGCTGGCCTCCGGCATCACCACCCTGGTCGGCGGCGGCACCGGCCCCGCCGAGGGCTCCAAGGCGACCACCGTCACGCCCGGCCCCTGGCACCTCGCCCGGATGTTCGAGGCGATGGAGGCCTACCCGGTCAACGTCGGCTTCCTTGGCAAGGGCAACACCGTCTCCCACGAGGCGATGCTCTCCCAGATCCGGGGCGGTGCGGCCGGTCTGAAGCTGCACGAGGACTGGGGTACCACCCCGGCCGTCATCGACGCCGCGCTGACCGTCGCCGACCGCACCGGCATCCAGGTCGCCATCCACACGGACACCCTCAACGAGGCCGGCTTCGTCGGCGACACCCTCGCCGCGATCGCGGGCCGGGGCATCCACTCGTACCACACCGAGGGCGCCGGCGGCGGGCACGCGCCGGACATCATGACCGTGGTCTCGCAGCCCAATGTGCTGCCCAGCTCCACCAACCCGACCCGGCCCTTCACCGTCAATACCGCCGAGGAACACCTCGACATGCTGATGGTGTGCCACCACCTCAACCCGGCGGTCCCCGAGGACCTCGCCTTCGCCGAATCCCGGATCCGGCCCTCCACCATCGGTGCCGAGGACATCCTCCACGACCTCGGCGCGATCTCGATCATCTCCTCGGACTCCCAGGCGATGGGCCGCGTCGGCGAGGTGATCCTGCGCACCTGGCAGACCGCCCACGTCATGAAGCGCAGGCGCGGGGCACTGCCCGGTGACGGGCGCGCGGACAACCACCGGGTACGGCGCTACGTCGCCAAGTACACGATCAACCCGGCGCTCGCCCAGGGCCTCGCCGCCGAGATCGGCTCCGTCGAGACCGGCAAGCTCGCCGACCTCGTGCTGTGGGAGCCGGCGTTCTTCGGGGTCAAGCCGCTCCTCGTGCTCAAGGGCGGGCAGATCGCCTACGCGCAGATGGGCGACGCCAACGCGTCCATCCCCACCCCGCAGCCGATCCTGCCCCGCCCGATGTACGGCGCGATCGGCCGCGCCCCCGCCGCCAACTCCCTGAACTTCGTGGCCGAGTTGGCGATGGAGGACGGATTGCCGGAGCGGCTGCGGCTCGGCAAGAGGTTCGCGGCGATCGAGTCCACGCGTGCGGTCACCAAGGCCGACATGCGCGAGAACGACGCCCGGCCCGACGTCCGGATCGACCCCGACAGCTTCGCCGTGCACATCGACGGTGAGCTGGTCGAGGCGACACCGGCCGCCGAACTGCCCATGGCCCAGCGCTACTTCCTCTTCTGAGGGCGTCCTGATGTCACGGGCAGCACTTCTCGTCCTGGCCGACGGCCGCTTTCCCGCCGGCGGGCACGCGCACTCCGGCGGGGCGGAGGCCGCCGTCAAGGCGGGCCGGATCACCTCCGCCGCGAGCCTGGAGGACTTCTGCCGGGGCCGGCTGCACACCGCCGGGCTGGTCGCGGGGGCGTTGGCGGCCGCCGCCGTACTCGGCGTGGATCCGGGGGAGTTGGACGCGGCGGCGGACGCCCGTACGCCGTCGCCCGCGCTGCGGGCCGCGGCCCGTCGCCTTGGCCGACAGCTGGTGCGAGCGGCGCGTTCCGCCTGGCCGTCGGCCGAACTCGACGCGCTGGCACGGCAGTTCCCGAAGGGGGCGCACCAGCCCGTGGTCCTCGGTCTCGCCGCGCGGGCGGCCGGGCTGGGGCCGGACGACGCGGCGCACTGCGCGGCGTACGAGAGCGTGAGCGGGCCGGCGACGGCGACCGTACGACTGCTGAGCCTCGACCCGTTCGACGCGACCGGTGTGCTGGCCCGGCTGGCGCCGGAGCTGGATCGCGTCGCGGACGCGGCGGTGGAGGCGGCACGGAGAGTGCTCGACGAGGGTGTCGATGCGCTGCCGGCGTCGTCCGGACCTCTGCTGGAGGTCGGTGCGGAGTGGCATGCGGCCTGGCCGGTACGTCTGTTCGCGTCCTGAGGGAAGTTCGCCCCCACCGCCCCTACCCGTCCCATCCCCAGGGGTCCGCCCCTTAGACCCCGCCAGAGGGCTGCACCCCCTGGACCCCGTCGGCCTGAACGGCCTCGTCCTCAACCGCCGGACGGGCTGACACATGCCGGACCTGGCTGAAAATGGAGCCGCTGTTATGCACCTCGACCACACCCACTCCGGCCCCGCCGCCCTCAGCGCGGACGCGCACCGGCCCGACGGCTCGCGGCGCGCCCTGCGCATCGGGCTCGGCGGGCCCGTCGGGTCCGGGAAGACCGCGACCGTCGCGGCGCTCTGCCGGGCCCTGCGCGACGAGCTGTCGCTCGCCGTCGTCACCAACGACATCTACACCCGTGAGGACGCCGAGTTCCTCCTCCGGGAGGCCGTGCTGCCGCCCGAGCGGATCACGGCCGTGGAGACGGGCGCCTGCCCGCACACCGCGATCCGCGACGACATCTCCGCCAACCTCGAAGCCGTCGAGGACCTGGAGGACGCGGTCGGCCCGCTGGACCTGATCCTCGTCGAGTCCGGCGGCGACAACCTCACCGCGACCTTCTCCAAGGGCCTCGTGGACGCGCAGATCTTCGTGATCGACGTGGCCGGCGGCGACGACATCCCGCGCAAGGGCGGGCCCGGTGTCACCACCGCCGACCTGCTCGTCGTCAACAAGACCGACCTCGCCCCGTACGTCGGCTCCGACCTCGCCCGGATGGCCGCCGACGCCAAGGCCCAGCGGGCCGAACTCCCCGTCGTCTTCCAGTCGTTGCGCGGCGGGACGGGCGTGGCCGACGTGGCCGCCTGGGTGCGCGAGCGGCTCGCCGCATGGACGGCGTGACCGCCACCGGGGTCCGGGCGGACGCGCGGATCGTCGCACGCGCCGACGGCCGCGGCGGCACCGCACTGCCCGTACTGGACGGCGACGGCCCGCTGGCCCTGCGCCGCACCCGCTCCACCGGCGCCGAGGCGAAGGTCATGGTGGTCGGCGCGATGAGCGGTCCGCTCGGCGGCGACCGCTTCTCGCTCACGGCGAGCGTGGCGGAAGGCGCCCGGCTGCACGTCGGCTCGGCCGCCGCCACGATCGCCCTGCCCGGCCAGACCAAGGGCGAGGCCCGCTACGACGTACGGCTCCACGTGGCCGAAGACGCCGAACTGCACTGGCTCCCCGAGCAGTTGATCTCGGCCCGGGGCAGCGACCTGCACGTCACCACCCGCGTCGAACTCGCGGCCGGCGCCCGGCTCGTACTGCGGGAGGAGCAGGTACTCGGCCGGGCCGGAGAGGAACCAGGGCGGCTCGGCAGTCGTCTGACCGTACGGATCGCGGGCCGTGCGGTGCTGGACCAGGAACTGTCCTGCGGGCCGGGGGCCCCGGGGGGCTGGGACGGACCGGCGGTGCTCGCGGGGCACCGGGCCGTGGGCCAACTGGTGGTGGTGCGCCCCGAGTTCGCGGACCATCAGGTCGAGCCCCGGCTGCTGGACGAGTGCGCCGCCCTGGTGCCGCTGGCCGGTCCGGCCGTGCTGGTCAGCGCCGTGGCACCGGACGCACTGCGCCTGCGACGAGTCCTGGACAAGGCGCTGGCCACAATGATCCCGCAGTCGGCCGGCGACAGGACATGATCATCCGGTTATCGGATTGGTAAAGATGGGCTGCACCCCCTGTTCTCAGACGGCTCACAGCCGAGAGGATCCCCCGGACTGACCACTCGCAGTGATCCTGATGTAGGGGGAGGGGCACACTTGAGGGACAACAGACCGAAGAGCCGCCTGCTGGCGCTCGGTTCGGCCGGGGCGCTCGTCACCGCCACGCTGATCGCCGGAGCCGTCTCGGCACCCGCGGCCAGCGCGGCCGGCGCGGCCGGCCAGAGCGGCCAGGACCGGGAGGCCAAGGGCGCCGCGATCGCCGCCGCCCGGGCCGCCAAGGCCGGTATCGACTGGCAGGACTGCCCGGCCGACTGGGGGATGGAGAAGCCCATCCAGTGCGGCTGGGTCAGCGTGCCGCTGAACTACGCCCACCCGTACGGCAAGCAGATCAAGCTCGCCGTGGACCGCATCGGCAACACGGGCACCAAGGAGGAGCGCCAGGGCGCCCTCGTCTACAACCCGGGCGGTCCCGGTGGCTCCGGCCTGCGCTTCCCGCGCCGGGTCACCACCAAGAACCCCGTCTGGGCCAACGTCGCCAAGGCCTACGACTTCGTCGGCTTCGACCCGCGCGGCGTCGGCCACTCCGCGCCCATCTCCTGCGAGGACCCGCAGGAGTTCGTCAAGGCGCCGAAGGCGGACCCGGTCCCCGACTCCGAGGCGGACAAGCAGGCCCAGCGCAAGCTGGCCCGTGAGTACGCCGACGGCTGCCTGGACCGCACCGGCCAGGCGATGCTCCAACAGATGACCACGCCGAACACCGCTCGCGACCTGGACGTCATCCGCGCCGCGCTCGGCGAGAAGAAGCTCAACTACCTCGGCGTCTCCTACGGCACCTACCTCGGCGCCGTCTACGGCACCCTCTTCCCGGGCCACCTGCGCCGCATGATCGTGGACAGCGTGGTCAACCCCGCCCGCGAGAACATCTGGTACCAGGCCAACCTGGGCCAGGACATCGCCTTCGAGGGCCGCTGGAAGGACTGGGAGGACTGGGTCGCCGCCAACGACGCCGCCTTCCACCTCGGCACCACCCGCGACGCCGTCCAGGCCAAGTGGCTCGAGCTGCGCGCCACCGCCAAGAAGAGCCCCATCGGCGGGGTCGTCGGCCCGGCCGAGCTGATCTCCTTCTTCCAGAGCGCGCCGTACTACGACTCCTCGTGGGTGCCGGTCGCCACGGTGTTCGGCAAGTACTTCGCCGGTGACACCAAGGCGCTGGTCGACGCCGCCGCCCCCAACCCGTCGAACACGGCCGGCAACATCACCGCGGAGAACGGCAACGCCGTCTACACGGCGGTCGAGTGCACCGACGCCAAGTGGCCCACCAGCTGGAAGAAGTGGGACCGGGACAACACCGAGCTCAACAAGAACTACCCGTTCATGACCTGGGCCAACGCCTGGATGAACCTGCCCTGCGCCACCTGGCCGGTCAAGCAGCGCACGCCGGTCGACGTGAAGACCCACAAGGGCCTGCCGCAGGTGCTGATCGTGCAGTCCACCCGCGACGCCGCCACCCCGTACGAGGGCGCCGTCGAACTGCACAAGCGGTTCCAGGACTCCCGTCTCATCACCGAGAAGGACGCGGGTTCCCACGGTGTGACCGGCCTGGTCAACCCCTGCATCAACCAGCGCGTCGACGCCTACCTGATCGACGGCAAGCTGGACGACGCGGACGTGACCTGCGACCCGCACGCCACGCCCAAGCCGTAACCGGGTTCCTACGGTGACGAGGGGCGGCCGGACTCTCCGGCCGCCCCTCGGTCGTGCCTCTCGCTCATACCGCGAACCAGGCGTCCTCGGCCGCGTAGTCGAACAGGTCCGGATACACCTGGGCGAGGAGCGGGAACCCTTCCCGCCAGTCCCGCCCGGCGAGCGCGTCCGTCAGCCACTGGACCGTCTCCGGCAGGCTCCCGGCGTACGAGACCACCGGCCGGTAGCCCAACTCCCGCTCCGCGGCGGACATGTCGAAGACGGCCGGCCGGGGAATCGACCACGGCGTCTTCCCGACGGAGCCCTCGGGAGGACCGTCGAGGAACGACGTCTCCGTCTCCACACCCATCACCGCGTCGACCGCCGCCCCGATCGCGGCGACCGTCGGTGCCTCGCCGTCACAGGCGTTCAGCACCCGGGTACCGGGCCGGGCCGCGGCCAGCCGCACCAGTTCGGCGATGTTCCGGGCGCTCGACGGGTGGAACCGGCTCTCGCCGCGGTACGAGAGCGCCCGCCTGCGCCTGCCGTCGAGATTCCGCTTCACGAAATACAGCTCCCGGGGCAGCGGGCTGTACGGCCCGTGCACCGCGCCCGGCCGCAGCACGGTCACCGGCAACTTGTCCGAGACCGCGAGGAGTTCGCGTTCCAGCGCGACCTTGCGGGTGCTGTACGACGCCTCGCCCGCGGCCACCGTGGGCTGGGACTCGGCGACCGGCACCGGGTAGGCCGGAAAGCCGTCCGGCTGGTGCAGCGTGTCGAAGTTGCGGCCGATGCCGTCGTCGTACACGGACACGCTGGAGATCACGACTGCCGAGCCGACGCGACCCGCCAGAGACGTCAACTGCCGTGCGTGCGCGGCGTCGTAGGCGACCATGTCGACCACCAGGTCGCAGCCGTCGCCGACCAGCGCCGTCAGGGCCGCGTCGTCGGAGCGGTCCAGCCGGACCGTCCGTACCCCCTCGTCCCACGCCGTGTCCCGGCCGCCGCCGCGCGAGGCGGCCGTCACCTCCCAGCCGTCCCGTACCAGCGCCTCCACCGTCGGGCGGCCGATCTGCCCGCTCGCCCCGATCACCACAGCCCTTTTCATACGGCGAGCCTAGGGACGTGGACCGCCGGGGACGCGGTTCTTCTGCCGACGGCAGAGGTGTTCAGCCGAGCGGCGCCCGCGGGAACCTGCGCTCCTTCGTGCGCTTCTCCGCGGCCTGCCGCTCCTTGACGACGGCCGCGTACTCGTCGACGTACTCCTGCTCGGACAGGGTCAGGATGGCGTACATGATCTCGTCGGTGATGGCCCGCAGGATCGCCCTCTCCTGCTCCATGCCCGCATAGCGCGAGAAGTCGAGGGCCTTGCCGAAGCGGATGGTGACGGGGTGGACGTTCGGGATGACCTTTCCGGGCGGCTGGGCCTCGAACGTGCCGATCATCGCGCACGGCACGACCGGCACCCCGGCCTTCAGCGCCATCACGGCGACACCGACCTTGCCCTTGTAGAGCCTGCCGTCGTGCGAACGGGTGCCCTCCGGATAGATGCCGAGCAGCTCGCCCCTGCCCAGCACCCCGAGGCCCTCGCGGATCGCCGCCTGTCCCGCCTCCTTGCCCGAGCGGTCCACCGGGATCTGCCCGGCGCTGCGGAAGAAGAACGCGGTGAGCCGGCCCTTGAGCCCCGGGCCGGTGAAGTACTCCGCCTTGGCCAGGAACGTGATCCGGCGCTTGAGTATGGCCGGCATCAGGAAGTGGTCGGAGAAGGACAGATGGTTCCCGGCGACGATCGCGGGACCGGAGGCCGGAACATTCTCCAGGCCCTCGATCCGCGGCCGGAAGACCAGTCTGAGCAGGGGGCCCAGCAGCACGTACTTGAGGAGGTAGTAGAACACGGCTCGCCCCTTACGTCGTCCAGGCCACCCCGCGTGCGCCTGTCGTCCATCTGTAACCGCAACCGGCCACGGTCATGCCGCACCCGTCGACCCCCTCGCCGCGGGGACCCGACCGCATGCCGACATTAAGTCGCACTCCGACCGGCCTGACCAGACCGGCATTCCATGAACTGGCCGATCCCAAACGGGCGTTGGGGTGTCACAGCCGCACGATGACCAGCGCCGTGTCGTCGGTGGCACCCCCGGTGTAGTCCGTGTGCGCCTGGGGTCTGGGGGTCGGGTCGGGGCGGGCGTCGAGCGGCGGATGGCCGGCGCTGCTGTAGGTGATCGTGTGGTCGTCGAAGTCGATGAACGTCGTGACGGCGGTGGCCGATTCGGCCCCGTCGACGACGTGCGCGTACCGCCCGAGGACGTTCAGGGCCTCGGCCGGCCCCGCGGCGACCCGGGAGGCGGCGTTCAGCGCGCTGCGCAGCCGGCCCATCACCCCGGCGGCCTCCAGACCAGGGCCGCCGCGGGCCCGGATCAGCTCGGTGACCTCCTCGACCCGGTGCACCAGCAGCACCACCTTGCCGTCCGGTCCGAACACCGGCGCGTTGACCTCGCCGGTCGCCACCACCCGGGTGGGCGAGGCGGCCAGGTTGCGCGTCCCCGACGCGTCGGCGTCGTTCGGGTTGTCCGGGAAGACGTCGTACACCAGGTCGGGCGTCAGCAGGGCCACTATGCCGGGCCATCAGGCCGGCGGGTTCGTCAGCGGCTGCTCGGCCCAGATGACCTTGCCCCCGGGTACGAAGCGGGTTCCCCACCGCTGGGTGAACTGGGAGACCAGCAGCAGCCCGCGGCCGCCCTCGTCCGTGGCGCGCGGATGACGTAGATGGGGTGCGGTGGCACTGCCGTCGGTGACCTCGCAGATCAGGGCCCGGTCCCTGATCAGCCGCAGCCGGATCTGGCCCTCCGCGTGCCGGATGGCGTTGGTGACCAGCTCGCTCACGACCAGTTCGGTGGTGAACGCCAGGTCCTGCAGCCCCCACTCGGTCAGCTGCCGGGTCGCCTCCTTGCGGGCGTCGGCGACCACGGTCGGGTCGGCGGGCAGGTCCCAGTCCGCGACCCGGTCGGCGCCGAGCAGCCTGGTGCGGGCCAGCAGCAGGGCCACGTCGTCGTGCGGCCGGGCCGGGACCAGGGCGTCGACGACGGACCGGCAGCACACGTCGAGCGAGGCGGCGGGCCGCTCCAGGGCACGGCGCAGCCGCTCGCGGTCCTGGGCGAGGGTCCCGTCGGCGCCGCCGTGGGTCAGCAGCCCGTCGGTGTGCAGGGCCAGCGTGCTGCCCTCGGCCAGGGCCAGCTCGACCGCCTCGAAGGGGCGACCGCCGGCCCCGAGTGGCGGGCCCTGGGGAAGGTCGACGAAGCCCGCGGTGCCGTCGGGCAGGACGACGGCGGGCGCGGGATGGCCCGCCGCGGCCATCGTGCACCGGCCGTCGACGGGGTCGTAGACGACGTACACGCACCCGGAGCCCACGGCCTGTTCACCGGCGGCCTCCGTGGCCCCGGGCCGCTCGCCCTCTTCGCCGACCGTCCGCGCCACCAGGTCGTCGAGGTGCGCGAGGATCTCCTCGGGCGGCAGATCGAGCGCCGCGAGGGTGTGGACGGCGGTCCGCAGCCGCCCCATGGCGGCCGCGGCGTCGATCCCGTGCCCCGGCACCTCGCCCACGACCAGCGCCACCCGCGCGCCGGACAGCGGTATGAGGTCGTACCAGTCGCCGCCGAGGCCGGTCAGTTCGTCGGCCGGCCGGTAGCAGGCGGCCACCTCCACCGCGTCCTGCTCGGGCAGCCGGTGCGGCAGCAGGCTGCGCTGCAGGACCAGGGCCGCGCTGCGCTCGCGGGTGTAGCGGCGGGCGTTGTCCACGCAGACCGCGGCCCGTGACACCAGGTCTTCGGCGAGACTCAGGTCGTCCTCGTCGAACGGGTCCTGACGGCGGCGCCGGAAGAAGGTGGTGACACCCATCGTGACGCCCCGCGCCCGGATGGGCACGATCATCACGCTGTGCAGGCCCAGCTCCAGGAAGGTCGCCGCCCGGCCGCCCGGGAGGTGGGCCGCCCACTCCTTGGCCAGCGGGTCGAGCCGTTCCTCGCGCCACGGCCGGCCCGTGGTCAGACAGCGGACCGGGGGTGATCCGGCGTGGTAGGTGGCCACCTCGCCGATCTCGACGACGGCCTCCGGGACCCCGGGGTTCACCGACTGGTGCCCGGCCCGCCGCAGCGGCACCTGCTCCGTGTCGCTCCGCGGCCCCGGCTCGGGCTCCGCGCCGCGCAGCACGGACTCCAGCAGGTCCACGCTGACGTAGTCGGAGAAGCCCTGCACGGCCACGTCGGCCAGCTCCTGCGCGGTCCGCACGATGTCCAGGCTGCGGCCGATCTGCTCACCGGCCCGGTCGAGCAGGGCCAGGCGTTGCCGGGCGCGGTGCCGCTCGGTGATGTCGACGACCGTGTAGTACACGCCCATCGGGTGGCCCTGGTCGTCGTCCAGGCGGGTGAACGACATCATGTGCGCCGTCTCCCGGTGCGGCGCGGACCGTATCTGGCCCACGTGCTCATACCCGACCACCGGCCGGCCGGTCTCCAGCACGCGTCGCATCTGGGTCTCGATGCCCTCGGAGTCGAGGCCCGGCTGGATCTCCGCGAGCCGCCGCCCCAGCCGCTCCGCCGGGGAGCCGCCGCCGTACCGCTCCAGGGCCGCGTTCGACCAGACACACCGCAGATCGGCATCCACGATGGCGATGCCGACGGGGGACTCGGTCACCATCTGCTCCAGCACCGCGCGGCTCATGTCCCATCCGCGTGCCCCGGATACGTCGGAGAGCAGAACCAGCCAGTGCGGCGCGCCTTCGGGCTCCACCGCCGGAGTGATCCGCACCATCACCCGGACCGGCCGGCCGTCCTTGCACCGTGCGGTCAGCAGCCCCGCCCAGCCGCCGTCCCTGCGGCACCGCTCAGCCAGCTCGGGCACCCGCGCGGCGTCCTCCTCGGACAGCAGCCCGGTCACCTTGGTGCCCACGACCTCGGCGGCCGTGTACGCCAGCAGGCTCTGGGCGCCCTGTGTCCAGCACGTCACCACGCCGTGTGCGTCGAGCAGCAGGGGAGCGGCGTCGGCCACGTCGAACCGCTTCCCGGTGACGTCCTGCTCCTCGTGAGTGCTCACGGCCGACCTCTCTGTAGCTGAGAGTGGTCTACCCCCTCCTGACTCAATCTTCACCCTGCGGGCATCGGCCCAGGCGTGCAAACGAGCGGTGGGGGGCGGCGCGCGGCCACCCCCCACCGAGGTCACGAACCCAGCACCTTCTCCAGCGCCGCCAGCGCGGAGCGCAGTTCCTCCGCGGTGATGGTCAGCGGGGGCGCGAGGCGGATGGTGGAGCCATGGGTGTCCTTCACCAGGATCCCCTCCCGCATCAGCCGCTCGCTGACCTCGCGTCCGGTGCCGATCGCGGGGTCGATGTCGACGCCCGCCCACAGGCCACGCGAGCGGAAGGCGACCACACCCTTGCCGGCCAGCTCGGTCAGCCCGTCCCGCAGGACCACACCCAGCTCGTCGGCCCGCCGCTGGAAGTCACCGCTCTCCAGCAACTCGACCACGGCCGTGCCGACCGCCGCCGCGAGCGGGTTGCCGCCGAACGTCGAGCCGTGCTGGCCCGGGTGCAGCACCCCCAGCACCTCGCGCCGGGCCACCACCGCCGACACCGGCACGATCCCGCCGCCCAGCGCCTTGCCGAGCAGCAGCACGTCCGGTACGACGTCCTCGTGCTCGACGGCGAGTGTGCGGCCGGTGCGGCCGAGACCCGACTGGATCTCGTCGGCGATGAACAGACAGCCCTTGCGGCGGGTCAGCTCCCGCACCCCGGCGAGGTAGCCGTCCTTCGGGATGATCACGCCGGCCTCGCCCTGGATGGGCTCGATCAGCACGGCCGCCGTGGTCTCGTCGACGGCCTCCTCCAGCGCGGCCAGGTCGTCGTAGGGCACGATCCGGAAGCCGGGCGCGAACGGGCCGAAGCCGGTGCGGGCCGTCTCGTCCGTGGAGAAGCCGACGATCGTGGTCGTACGGCCGTGGAAGTTCTCCGCCGCGACCACGATGGTCGCCCGGTCGGCGGGGACGCCCTTCACGTCGTACGCCCACTTGCGGGCCACCTTGATGCCGCTCTCCACCGCCTCGGCGCCGGTGTTCATCGGCAGCACCATGTCCAGGCCGGTCAGCTCCGCGAGCCGCTCGGCGAAGTGGGCGAGCCGGTCGTTGTGGAAGGCGCGGGAGGTCAGCGTCAGCTGGTCGAGCTGGCGGTGCGCGGCCTCGACCAGCGCCGGGTGCCGGTGGCCGAAGTTCAGGGCCGAGTAGCCGGCCAGCATGTCGAGGTAGCGGCGGCCCTCGACGTCCTGGACCCAGGTGCCCTCGGCGCGGGCGACCACCACCGGCAGCGGGTGGTAGTTGTGCGCGAGGACCGGCTCCTCCGCCTTGATCAGGTCGGCGGACGTACGGGCGCGGGCGGGTGCGGTCATCAGCGGATCTCCTGGGTGCAGCACTTGATGCCACCGCCGGCCTTGTGGAACTCCGACAGGTCGACGGGGACGGGGGTGTAACCGTGGCCGGCGAGGTTCTCGGCCAGCGCCTCGGCCTGCGGCGCGATGAAGACGTTGCGGCCGTCGGACACCGAGTTCAGGCCGAAGGCCATGGCGTCCTCACGGGTGGCGAGGACGGCGTCCGGGTACAGGCGCCGCAGCACCTCCCGGCTGCCCGCCGAGAACGCCTCCGGGTAGTAGCAGATGTTGTCGTCGTCGAGCACGAACAGCGCCGTGTCCAGGTGGTAGAAGTACGGGTCCGTCAGCGTCAGGCCGATCACCGGGTGGCCGAGGAACTCCTGCGCCTCCCGGTGCGCCTCGCGGGTGGTGCGGAACCCGGTGCCGGCGAGCACATACCGGCCCGTCCACACCAGGTCGCCCTCGCCCTCGGTCACCGACTCGGGGCGGTACACGTCATAGCCCGCCGTCTTGAACCACGTGTCGTAGTGCAGCGACTCCGGGCGCCGCTCCGGCGCGTGGAACAGGGAGCCGAAGACCCGGCCGCCGACCACGAACGCCGCGTTGGCGGCGAAGACCATGTCGGGCAGGCCCGGGACCGGCTCGACCGACTCGACGGTGTGCCCGTGGGCGCGGTAGGCGCGGATCAGGGCCTGCCACTGTTCCTGGGCGAGGTCGACGTCGACGGGCTTGTCGGGATGCATCCACGGATTGATCGCGTACTGCACGGCGAAATGTCTGGGTTCACAGACGAGAAAGCGCCGAGGGCGCTGCACACGGCTTTCGGACACAGAGGGTTTCCTCCGCTTTGCAAAGTGTCACTGGGGTGGCACCCACGGTAGAAAGGGAGGCTGACGATCGACAAGAAAGAAAAGCTGCGTAGATGCGCAGCATCGCTGCGTCCTTTACGGATCTCGCGCACTGTTCCTGCGCATACTCCGGCTCATTCCGGCGCAGCGTGGGTCGCGCCGGCCTCCGGGCTGTCCGGGAGGAGGTGGGACAGCACCATCACGCTGATCGTCTTGCGGATGAACGGCTCGACGCGGATCCGCTCCAGCACCTCCTCGAAGTGCTCCACGTCCCGCGCCCGCACATGCAGCAGCGCGTCGGCGCCGCCGGTCACCGTCATGGCCGCCGTGATCTCCGGATGGTTGCGGACGACCTCGGCGAGCCGCCGGGGCGGGGCCGCGCCCTCGCAGTACACCTCGACGTACGCCTCGGTGCGCCAGCCGAGCGCCGCGGGCTTCACCGTCGCCGTGAACCCGGTGATCACCCCGGTCTCCCGCAGCCGGTCCACGCGCCGCTTCACCGCCGTCGCGGACAGCCCGATACCCGCGCCGATCTCGGCGAAGCTGGTCCGGGCGTTCGCCATCAGCGCGGTGATGATCTTGCGGTCGAGGTCGTCGAACGAGGTCGTCCTGCTGTTCATGCGGGCACTGTAGTCAGCCCCGCCGGGCAGCGGACCTCACGACTGGGTGACGACCATGGCGAGCGTCAGCAGCCCCAGTACCACCCATCCGAACCACAGCCAGCCGTTGCCGCCGAGCGCGACCGTATAGGCGGTCACGACGACGAGCCCGCCGACCGTGAGAGCCCCCATCGCCTTGGTGGAGCCGTTCGTCGAGCCGTTCGTCGAGCCGTTCGTACCGTTCGTGGAACGGGGCATCGCGACACCCTCCTCATGGTCCGTCCATGACCATGGTGCCCCGAGAGCCGCCCGGACGGGATGGCTCCGCCCAGGTCTGTCCTAGCTCTCGCGTGCGTTCAGCGAGGCGAGATAGGCGTTGTACGCCTCCAGCTCCTTGTCGCCGTCCCGGTCGGCGGCCCGGTCCTTGCGCCTGGCCTGGCGCTGCTCGGAGCCGTACCACTGGAACAGCAGCGCGATCAGCACCAGCACCGACGGGATCTCGCTGAACGCCCAGGCGATGCCGCCGGCCGCGTTCTGGTCGGACAGCGCGTCGATGCCGAGCGAGGCCGGCGGATGCTCGAAGGTGCTCACCATCGGCGACGACGCCATCATCAGCGCGATGCCGAAGAACGCGTGGAACGGCATGCCCGCGAACAGCTCCAGCATCCGCATCAGATGCCCCGGCCGGTGCGGGCCCGGGTCGATGCCGATGATCGGCCAGAAGAACACCACGCCGACCGCGAGGAAGTGCACCATCATCGCGATGTGCCCGGCCCTCGAGCCCATCAGGAAGTCGAACAGCGGGCTGAAGTACAGCGCGTACAGGCTCGCGATGAACAGCGGGATCGTGAACGCCGGGTGGGTGATGATCCGCATGTACCGGCTGTGCAGCAGCGCCAGCAGCAGCTCGCGCGGTCCCGTGCGGCCCTTGCCGGCGGCCGGCAGCGCGCGCAGCGCCAGCGTGACCGGAGCGCCGAGCAGGATCAGGATCGGCGACAGCATGCTGATGACCATGTGCTGCACCATGTGCACGCTGAACATGATCATGCCGTAGTCGTTCAGCTTGGTGCACATCACCAGGGCGACGGTCAGCACACCGACGACGTACGACACCGTACGGCCGACGGGCCATGCGTCCCCGCGCCGCCGCAGCCGTACGACACCCCAGCCGTACAGGGCGAGCCCGGCCAGGCAGGCCACGAGGAAGAAGGGATCCGCCGACCACTGGAGCCCCCGTCCCAGCGTGAACGGCGGCAGATCCATCATCATGCCGTGCCCGCTGTGATCCATCCGGCGGCTCCTGTTTCGTGGGGGTTGTGCGAGTTGTCCGCCCCCAAGAGTAGAACCGCCCCCGGTCACGGCCGTGACCGGGGGCAGGTTGTTCCCGGGTGAACTACAGGACGCACTCCGCCTCGTCGTACCGCTCCACCGGAACGGTCTTCAGCGTCTCCACCGCCTCCGCCAGCGACACCATCACGATGTCCGTGCCCCGCAGCGCCGTCATCTTCCCGAACTCACCGCGATGCACGGCCTCCACCGCATGCCACCCGAACCGCGTGGCGAGCACCCGGTCGTAGGCAGTCGGCGTGCCGCCCCGCTGCACATGCCCGAGGATCACCGGCCGCGCCTCCTTGCCGAGCCGCTGCTCCAGCTCGATCGACAGCTGCCGGGCGATCCCGGCGAAGCGCTCGTGGCCGTAGATGTCCTTGCCGCCCTCGTCGAAGTCCATGGAGCCGGCCTTGGGCTTGGCCCCCTCCGCCGCGACCACGATCGCGAACCGCTTGCCCGCCTCGAAGCGCTCGCCGACCCTCGCCGTCAACTCCTCGATGTCGAAGGGCCGTTCGGGCACGACAATGGCGTGGGCGCCGGCCGCCATGCCGGAGTGCAGCGCGATCCAGCCGGTGTGCCGGCCCATGACCTCCACGATCAGCACGCGCTGGTGCGACTCGGCGGTGGTCTTCAGCCGGTCCAGCGCCTCCGTCGCCACGGTGACGGCGGTGTCGAAGCCGAAGGTGACGTCCGTGACCGCGATGTCGTTGTCGATGGTCTTGGGCACGCCCACGATCGGCAGCCCGTTGTCCGACAGCAGCCGGGCGGCCTTCAGCGTGCCCTCACCGCCGATCGGGATGATCGCGTCCAGACCGAGTTCCGCGACATGGCCCCTGGCCCGCTCCACACCGTCCCGCAGATGCTCCGGGCGGACCCGGGAGGAGCCGAGGATGGTGCCGCCGCGTGCCAGGATGCCGCCCACGGCATCGAGGTCGAGCTTGAGATAGTCGCACTCCAGGAGGCCCTTCCAGCCGTCCCGGAAACCGATGACCTCGTCGCCGTGGTCGGCGACGGCACGGTGCACGACGGACCGGATGACGGCGTTCAGGCCGGGGCAGTCGCCGCCGGACGTGAGGACACCAATGCGCATAGCCCGAAATACCTTCTCAACGTGGGCCGGGAAACCGGACCACGTTGTCCGGCGGATTCCCGGCCACCCTACCGGCGAGAGGGGGTGGCTCCGTAGCGGGCGTCCGCCTGATGGACGCGCCCGCACATGTGAGCGGACGGCCCGTCAGGCGGGCTCACCAGGACGCTGCCGCAGCACGCCGGACCATCGCCTCAGGCACCCTAGGCAGGCTGCTGAGCTGCGGCGATGCGCTCGTCGCGAAGTGCCTCGTACCAGCGGTCGTCGACCGGCGGCAGCGCGTTGACGTCGAGCGCCAGCTTCAGCAGCAGGTCGGCGATCTGCGGGTTGCGGGCGAGGACCGGACCGTGCATGTACGTACCGAAGACGGTGCCGTTGTACGCGCCCTCCGTGCCGTCCCCGGTGCCGTTGCCCTTGCCGATCTTCACCTGGGCGAACGGGCGGGCCGTCGGACCGAGGTGGGTGACGCCCTGGTGGTTCTCGAAGCCGGTCAGCTGGGGCAGGCCGAGCTGCGGGTCGATGTCGGCGAGCACGTCACCGACGCACCGCTCGCCCTCGCCGCGCACCGAGACCACATCGATCAGGCCGAGGCCGGGCTCGCGCTGGCCGAGGTCGTTGATGAACTCGTGGCCGAGGATCTGGTAGCCGGCGCAGACGGAGAACACGATCGCGCCGTTCTGCACCGCCCGCTGCAGATGTCCGTCCCGGCGCAGCCGCTCGGCCGCGAGCCGCTGCGGACGGTCCTCGCCGCCGCCGATCAGATAGATGTCGCCGGAGGTCGGGATCGGCTGGTCGCTGCGCACGTCGAGCCGGGCCACGTCCAGGCCGCGCTGCCGGGCCCGGCGCTCCACGACGAGGGCGTTGCCCTGGTCACCGTAGGTGCTCAGCAGGTCCGGGTAGATCCACACCAGCCGCAGTTGGTTGTCGCTCATGAGGTGATCGCCCTTCGAAGATCAGTTGCCGACGCGGCGGCGCAGGTCCTGGAACGCGGTGTAGTTCGCGATGACCTCGATCCGGCCCGGCGGGCACATCTGTACGGCCTGGTCGAGGTTCTCGCAGACCTGGAAGTGCTGGTTCGCGACCTCCAGACGGACGGCGAGGTCCAGCTTCCGGTCGCCGATCACGAAGATCGGGTGGCCGGTCAGCCGGGTGTAGTCGACGTCCCACAGCCAGGAGGTGTCGGTACCGTCGGCGCCGCGCGCGTTCACGGAAAGGATCACTGGGGCGGGCGGCGGGTCGATCAGGGAGAACGTCTCCAGCCAGCCGGCCGGGTTCTTGGCCAGCAGCAACCGCAGATCACGGTTCTGGAACTGCACGACGTCGTACCGTCCGGCCACGGCCTGCACCTGGTACATCCGCTCCAGGGCGACCTGCGGCGGCACCCCGAAGACGGCCGCGACGGCGGCCGAGGAGGCGGCGTTCGCCTTGTTCGCACGGCCCGGGAGCTGCAGATGAATGGGCCAGGCCGACCCGTGCGGGTCCAGCACGTGGTCCCCGGACAGCGCCCAGGTCGGCTGGGGCCGGCGGAAGCCGCACTCGCCGCAGTACCAGTCGTCGCCGGGGCGCTGCATCACGCCACCGCAGGACGGGCAGGACCAGGCGTCGTCCTTCCACATCTGCCCGGCCGCGACCCAGATCACATTCGGGGAGGAGGAGGCGGCCCACACCACCAGCGGGTCGTCGCAGTTGGCGACGACGACGGACTTGGAGCCCGCCAGACCCTCGCGCCAGTTCTCGGCGAGCATCCGGGTCTCGGCGGCGCGGTCGAGCTGGTCACGGGAGAGGTTGAGCAGGGCGATGCACTTGGGGTCCGTGTCCCGGGCCACTCCCGCCAGGTACTTCTCGTCGACCTCGATGACGCCGAACTTCGCGTCCGAGCCGCCCGCGAGCGCGGAGGTGATACCGGCCGGCATGTTGGCGCCGAGCGCGTTCGACACCACCGGGCCCGCGGCGCGCAGTGCCTCCGCGATGAGCCGGGTGGTCGTGGTCTTGCCGTTGGTCGCCGACACCAGGACGACGTCCAGGTTCTGCGCGAGCCGGGCGAGCAGGTCGGGGTCGAGTTTCAGCGCGACCCGGCCACCGATCACCGACCCGCTGCCGCGCCCAGCGGCACGAGATGCCGCAGCGACCGCCTTGCCGGCGGTCACGGCCAGCTTGGCCCGCGGCGTGAGCGGGTCCGAGTTGCCTGCCATCAGTTCTCGATCCTCCTTGCGTACGCGCCGCGCCTGGGGCCATCCGGCAACGTGGTGTGGTCCTCAGCCTATCGAGATCCATTCGCACACCCGAATCCCGGCCCACGCCTGTGCGGCGGGCATCAGCTGAAGGAACCGTACCCTTGCCGCTATGCGACACGGCACGATCCCGGGCGCCCACGGGCGAGTCCGGCCCCTTTCCCTGCTCGGAGACACCGCTCTGCACGAGCCCTGCGCGGAGGTCACCGACTTCGGCCCCGAAGTGGCAGACCTCGTGGAGGACTTGTTCGCGACCATGTACGCGGCGCAGGGGGTGGGGCTGGCGGCGAATCAGATCGGGGTGCCGCTGCGTGTTTTCGTCTATGACTGTCCGGATGACGACGATGTGCGGCATCTCGGACATGTGGTGAACCCCCGCCTGATGGAGGCGGACGGCGTGGTCATCCGCGGCCCGGAGGGCTGCCTGTCCCTGCCGGGGCTGGAGGCGGGGACGGAGCGCTACGACCATGCGGTGATCGAGGGTGTGACGATGGTGGGGGAGCCGGTCACCGTGCACGGCACGGGATTCTTCGCGAGGTGCTTGCAGCACGAGTACGACCACCTGGAGGGCCGGGTCTACGCGGACCACCTCACGGGGTGGCGCAAGCGCAGACTGGCCGGCCAGGTCAAGCGGGCTTCCTGGCGCCGGGCGACCGGTCCCGCCTGAGGGGGCCGAGCGGAAACCGGCCGTCAGAACCCCGGACCGCCCATTCTGTCCCCCGCGGCCGCGAGACGGCCCCACAGCAGGTCTGCCAGAGACCGCACCAACTCGGCGCGGGAGCAAGGACGTTCGCCCAGCCACCAGTCCCCGGCCGCATGCATCATCCCGACGATCCCATGCCCCCACACCCGCGCGAGCTGCTGACTGCCCGGTCCGAGATCCACCCGCTCCTCGATGACCTGAGCCAGCTCCTCGCCCATCCGCCGAAGCAGCGGAGCCGAGTGCTTGCCGACGTCGAAACCCTGGTCGGCGCCCGCGCTGCCCTCCGCCGGATGCATCAGGAACCGGTACACCTGGGGCCGTGCCTCGATCGCGGCGAGATACGTGTCCAGTGTCGACTCGACCCGCTCCCGCCGATCGGCCGGAGCGTCCAGTGCCGCCCGCAGCGAATCGAGGAGCGCATCCGTGTGCCGCTTGGCCAAAGCGGCGTAAAGGCCGCCCTTGTCGCCGAAGTGGCGGTAGAGGATCGGCTTCGTGATGCCGGCTTCCGCGGCGATCGCGTTCATCGACGCCTGCGGGCCGTCGCGCAGCACCACCCGGTCGGCGGCCTCCAGCAGCTCGCGCCGTCGGCGGTCGGCGGACCGCTGCTGATCGGTCCGCTGTGTGGTGTCCATGTGCTCTCCCCACCCGTGCTGATTCGGTGACGCCTGGGCAAACTAACACTGACTGTGCCCCTGACATCGAACGGGATGCCGGGGCGTCATCGGCGGTTGACTTTTCCTACCCACCGGTAACAGACTCGGGTTACCGCTAGTAACACCGTACCGCCGCCGCTGGAGGGGACATGGCCGAGTTCACCATGGAGCTCAACGACGAACAGAGGGAAGTCCGGGACTGGCTCCATGGCTTCGCCGCCGACGTGATCCGTCCCGCGGCCGCCGAATGGGACGAGCGCGAGGAGACTCCCTGGCCGGTCATCCAGGAGGCCGCGAAGGTCGGCATCTACTCCCTCGATTTCTACGCGCAGCAGTACTTCGACCCCACCGGCCTCGGCATCGCGATGGCCATGGAGGAGCTGTTCTGGGGTGACGCGGGCATCGCCCTGTCCATTGTGGGCACCGGCCTGGCCGCCGTCGGCGTTCTCGCCAACGGAACCGAGGAACAGATCGGCACCTGGATCCCGCAGATGTACGGCGACCAGAACGACGTCAAGGTCGCCGCGTTCTGCTCCTCCGAGCCCGACGCCGGCTCCGACGTCGCCTCCATGCGTACCCGTGCCGTGTACGACGAGGCGAAGGACGAGTGGGTGATCAACGGCACGAAGACCTGGGCGACCAACGGCGGCATCGCGAACGTCCACGTCGTCGTCGCCGCCGTCGACCCGGAGCTGGGCTCCAAGGGGCACGCCTCCTTCATCGTGCCGCCGGGTACGCCGGGCCTGGCCCAGGGCCAGAAGTTCAAGAAGCACGGGATTCGTGCCTCGCACACCGCCGAGGTCATCCTCGACAACGTCCGCGTTCCCGGTTCCTGCCTGCTCGGCGGCAAGGAGAAGCTGGACGAGCGGCTGGCCCGCGCCCGTGAGAAGGCGAAGGCCTCCGCCGGGGACCGGGTGAAGAACGCGGCGATGGCGACGTTCGAGGCCTCGCGGCCGGCGGTCGGTGCGATGGCCGTGGGCACGGCCCGGGCCGCGTACGAGGTCGCCCTCGACTACGCCAAGACCCGCGAGCAGTTCGGGCGGCCGATCATCGACAACCAGGGTGTGGCCTTCCAACTGGCGGACATGCGCACGCAGATCGACGCCGCCCGGCTGCTGGTGTGGCGGGCGTCCTGGATGGCGATCAACGGCAAGCCGTTCACCGCCGCCGAGGGGTCCATGTCGAAGCTGTTCGCCAGCGAGACGGCCAAGCAGGTCACGGCTCAGGCGATCCAGATCCTCGGCGGCAACGGCTACACCAGGGAGTATCCCGTCGAGCGCATGCACCGCGACGCCGCTATCTACACGATCTTCGAGGGAACCAGCGAGATCCAGCGGCTGGTGATCTCCCGCACCCTGTCGGGCATGCCCCTGCGCTAACGATGCTTGAGCGGCGTCAGCTGCTCGATGTCGTACTTGGCCCTCAGCGCCTCGATCGCCTCCTGGTCCGGAGGGCCCCCGCTGCCCAGGATCTCCAGCAGTTCCTCGAAGTAGCGTTCGTGATCCGGCGGCGGACTCGCCTGGAAGAACATCTTCGCGGGCGTGTCCGTCGGGTTCGCGAACGCGTGCGGGCACCCCGGGGGTACGACGATCACCGTGCCCGGGGTGGCCCGGACCACCCTGCTGCCCGAACTCGACTCCCACCTCTGCCAGGTGTCGGGGGTGCGGACGAGCGGCTCGAAGGCGAGTACGTCCAGTTCGCCCTCCAGGACGTAGAACAACTCCTCGCTGCGCGTGTGCACATGGGCGCCCACGTCGAAGCCCGGCGGGACCTCCACCTCGAAGGTGGAGGCCATCCGCGAGTGCGTGCCGGTGACCTTGAACGTCACCCGCTGGGCCGGTGTCTCCACGACACGGCCGTGGCCCGGCGGTACGTACAGTCCCTCGGTCTCCGTCATGGGCCGTTCACCAGGTCACCGGAAGGGCCTCGGGACCCCGGATCAGCGCGCCCTTCTTGAAGGGCACCCGCTCCGGCGGTACGGCCAGACGCAGCCCCGGCACCCGGTCCAGCAGGGCGTCCACCATGAGTTCCTCCTCCAGCCGGGCCAGCATGTTGCCGGGGCAGAAGTGCGGGCCGAAACCGAAGGACACATGGGGGTTCGGGCTGCGGGAGAAGTCGATCGTCTCGGGGTCGGGGAAGACCTCCGGATCGCGGTTGGCGGCCAGGTAGGAGTTGTACACCGCGTCGCCCGCGCGGATCCGCACGCCCCGGATCACCACGTCCTCCAGGGCGATCCGGGACAGGCCGACCGCGCTGCGGTGCGGGATCCAGCGCAGGAGCTCGTCGATCGCCTTCGGGCGGATCTCCGGTTCCGCGCGCAGCCGCTCCACCAGGTCGGGACGGGTCAGCAGCAGATAGAACATCTGCCCGCTGTTGTTGGTGACCGCCTCGCCGCCGATCTGGAGGAGACCGGCCAGTCCGACGGCCTCCTCCAGGGTGACCTCGCCCCGGCCCACCGCGGCGCCGAGCAGCGAGGTGACGTCCTCGGCCGTGCTGTTCTCGCGCAGGGCGATCAGATCGGAGAAGTAGGCGGCCATCTCCCGCTTGGCCTTCTCGCTGACCGCCTTGCCGTTCGAGGAGGACAGGATGAGCTGGGTCCAGGTGTGCATGGTGTGCCGGTCGGCGGCCGGGACGCCCATCATTTCGCAGATCACCGCGATCGGGAACGGGCTCAGGATCGTGGCCGTGAGATCGGCGGGCGGGCCGTCCTGCAGGAGCTCGTCGACCAGCTCGTCCAGCATGGCCCGCGACTTCTCGCGCACCCGCTCCACACCCTTCGCGGTGAACGCGGCCGCCACCGAGCGGCGCAGCCGGGTGTGGTCGGGCGGGTCGAGGAAGCCGACCGCGCCCGGGTCCGGAATGAAGTGCGGGGCCAGCCGGGTGACCGGCTTCTTCATGACCTCCTCCCGGCTGAAGCGCGGGTCGTTGGTCACCATGCGCACGTCGTCCATCCGGGTCACCAGCCAGGCCCAGCCCTCGCCGTTGGGCAGCTGGATGCGGGTGACCGGTCCTTCGCGCATCAGCTCTCTCAGCACCGGGTCGAAGTCCGTCCCGGTCAGGTCGAGCGCCGGCCAGTGCCGGATCGGGGGCAGGGTCTCGGTGAGCGTCTCTTCGGTCATGCGGTACTCAAGCCGTCTCTCGGTCTCAGCTGCGCCAGCGGCCCAGCGCCATTTCCGCGGTGATGCCGGGTCCGAACCCGGCGAGGAGCCCGCGCGCCCGGTGCTCGGCGCCGCCCTCGTCGAACATCCGGCGCAGGGCGTCCAGCACGACGCCGGACGCGATGTTGCCGTACTCGGTGAGGGTGGCCCGGCTGAACCGGAAGGCGTGCGGGTCGACCTGGAGGAACTTGCTCAGGTCGTCGAGGATGCGGGGTCCGCCGGCGTGGACGATGTAGAAGTCCAGGTCGGACGCGTCCCAGCCGTGCATGCCCGCGAGGTCCTGCAGTGCCGGGGCCAGCGGCTCCATGGTGGCGGGCACCCGCTTGTCGAGCAGGAAGTGGAATCCGGTCGCCCGGACGTCGTACATGATCCACTCCTCGGTCTTCGGGATCAGGTACGAGCCGTTGCGTTCCAGCTCGATGCCGGTGCCGCCCTTGCCGCGGACCACGGCGGCGGCTATGCCGTCACCGAACAGGCCGTTGGAGAGCAGCGAGCCGACGCCGAGGTCGGTGGGCTGGTAGCACAGCGAGCAGAACTCGCAGGCCACGATCAGTGCGTTGGCCTCGGGGTAGGCCGTGCAGAAGTCGTGCGCGCGGTTGATCGCCGCTCCACCGGCCGCACAGCCCAGCTGGGCTATGGGGAGTTGCCGGGTCGTGGAGTCGAAGTCCATCTCGTTGATCAGCCACGCCGTGAGCGAGGGCATCATGAAGCCCGTGCACGAGACGTAGATGATCACGTCGATGTCGGTGGTGAGGAGTTCCGCGTCGTCGAGCGCCCGCTGTATGACCGAGGGGACCCGGGCCTTGGCCTCGGCCTCGTAGAGCTTGTTGCGTTCCTCGAAGCCGGGGTGCTCGAGGGTCTCCGCGATGGGCTGCACTATGTGCCTGGTCTTGACGCCCGTGTTCGCGATCAGCCGCAGCGCGAGCGGCAGTTGGGGGTGGTCCGCGTGGCGGGAGCGCGCCAGCTCCAGCGTCTCCTCCATCGTGATCACGTGTTCCGGAACCGATACCGAGGGTCTGCACAAAGTCGCCATGAACCGTGCCTGCTTTCAGCCTTCCGGAAGGCTTGCGCCCACCGGTCAGATGGTCGTTCACCTCAGGAGGTGGTTCACCCACGATCACCCGTCCCGGCGACGATCTCGCGCCGGACTACTCCAGACCGGGGACCCCGTGTCAGGGTCGGAGGAGAAGCCGCACGTCCGCGAGGGAGGACACCATGACGGCCACGGCCGAGGACCTGCTGCAGACGACCACCAGGGCACTCGCCCCGGACCCGGGGGCCAACCCCTTCGTCCCGCTGACGGAAAGCGGCGAGGCGCCCCCTGAGAACCTGGCCCGCCTCGCCCTGGAACAGCAGTGGGTGATCCCCGCCGACCGCCGCGCCTTCCACCACCTGGCCCAGCGCGCCGACCCCGCCCCCGCGGCCTTCTTCACCACGCTCGCCACGGGCGAGGAACTGGCGGCACGGCACCTGACCGCCTTCGCCCGGGCCTGCGGCGTGACCGACGAGCACGCACGGACGTACGTCCCCCTGGCCGGCTGCCAGGCCTACCCCGCCTACGTCTCCTGGCTGGCCCTCAACGCCTCCCCGGCGGACGTCGTCCTGGCCCTCACGGCGAACTTCTCGGCCTGGGGCGGCTACTGCGCCCGCATCGCGACAGCCCTGCGCACCCACTACGGCTTCACGGACGAGTCCTGCGCGTTCTTCGACTTCTTCGCGGAACCCTCCCCCGACCTGGACGAACAGGCGGCGACAGCGGTACAGGCAGCCCTGGACACGGGCACCTTGGACACCAACAACGCACACACCTACGGAAGCCTGCTTCAGACATACGAGGGGATGTTCTGGAGCACGGTCGCGAGGCGGACCTAGGGCGCCCCACTGCTGTGCGCGATACAAGCCACGTCGATACGATCCGCCAGCTTGGCCAGCTCGATGGTCAAAGCCGCGACCGTATCCTCGTCCAACCCCTGCTCCCCGGCCTCGACAAGCCGCAGCCACCGCGCCCCCACGGTCCGCAGCAACTTACTCACATCGGCCGCGGCCACCTGCAAGGACCCACGGTCGTCCACGATCAGAGGCAGAGTCACTTCGCCGTTCACAAACCGGATGCTAGCCGCGCAGCGCTCACGCACCCTGCCAAACCGTGGTGATGTTGCAGAACTCGCGGATTCCGTGCCCGGACAGCTCACGCCCGTACCCGGACCGCTTGACCCCGCCGAACGGGAACGCCGGATGGGAGGCGGTCATCCCGTTGACGTACACGGATCCGGCCTCCAGATCGCGGGCGAACCGCTCCACCTCGCTCTCGTCCCGCGTCCACACATTGGAGCTCAGCCCGAACGGCGAGTCGTTGGCGATGAGCAGCGCCTCGTCCGGGTCGCCGGCCCGGTACATTGTGGCGACCGGCCCGAACGCCTCCTCCCGGTGGATCCGCATCTCCCGGGTGATGCCGGCCAGCACGGTCGGCAGGTAGTACCAGCCCGGCCCGTCCGGCCGACGGCCCCCGCACAGCACCTCGGCGCCGCTGCGCCGCGCGTCGTCGACCAGCTCCTCCAGGTCGCTGCGCCCCT
The DNA here is from genome assembly GCF_053596375.1 of Streptomyces sp. NPDC001709. Classification (NCBI taxonomy): domain Bacteria; kingdom Bacillati; phylum Actinomycetota; class Actinomycetes; order Kitasatosporales; family Streptomycetaceae; genus Streptomyces; species Streptomyces sp. NPDC001709. The sequence continues at coordinate 187,059 of NZ_JBSFGB010000009.1, forward strand.
GCTCGCTGGAGAGCGGCCCGACCTCGGTGTCCTCCTCCAGCGGGTCGCCGACCTTGAGCGCCTCCATCCCGGCGACGAACTTCTCGGCGAAGGCGTCGTAGACGTCGGTGTGCACGATGAACCGCTTCGCGGCGATGCAGGACTGCCCGTTGTTCTGCACGCGCGCGGTGACCGCGACCTCGGCCGCCCGGTCCAGGTCGGCGGAGGGCATGACGACGTACGGGTCGCTGCCGCCCAGCTCCAGGACCGTCTTCTTGATCATCTCGCCGCAGGTGGCGGCCACCGCCCGGCCCGCCGGCTCACTGCCGGTGAGCGTCGCCGCCTTCACCCGCTCGTCGCGCAGGATGTCGTCCACCGCGCCCGAGCCGATCAGCAGCGTCTGGAAACAGCCCTCCGTGAAGCCCGCCCGGTGGAACAGATCCTCCAGATACAGGGCCGTCTGGGGGACGTTGGAGGCGTGCTTGAGCAGGCCCACGTTGCCCGCCATCAGTGCGGGCGCGGCGAAGCGGATCACCTGCCAGAGCGGGAAGTTCCACGGCATGACCGCCAGCACGGGGCCGAGCGGCCGGTAGCGCACGCGTACCCGGGAGGCGCCGGAGTCCCGTACGTCCGCCTCGGCGGGCTCCTCGTCGGCCAGCAGTGCCTCCGCGTGCTCGGCGTACCAGCGCATCGCCTTGGCACACTTCGCGGCCTCCGCCCAGGCCTGCTTGATCGGCTTGCCCATCTCCGTGGTCATCACACGGCCGATCTCCCGCCGGTCCTCGTCCAGCAGATCGGCGGCCTTCAGCAGCAGCCGGCCGCGGTCGACGAACGAGGTCGCCCGGTAGGTGCGGAACGTGGCCTCGGCGAGCTGGAGCCGGCGTTCCAGCTCCTCCTCGCCCATGGGCTCGTACGTCTTGAGCGTCTCGCCGTTCGCCGGGTTCACCGTCGCGATGGGCATGGCTGACCTCCCTGGGAGCGGGCTTGATTCGACCTTCGCGCGCGGTACGGCCGTACGCAACGCGTGGCGTCCCTTCAGGCCGAGTGCTCCACCAGCCGGTCGAGAAACGCGGTCTGTGCCGTGATGATCAGCTCACGGGCGCGGTCCAGACCGAGCCACTCCACGCGGTCCAGCTCCGGGAACTCCTGGAGCCGGCCGGACCGCGGCGGCCACTGCATGGTGAAGCTGCCGGGGGCGAATCCCGCCAGATCCAGGTCCGCCTCCACCGCCCACACCGTGACGATCTTGCCGTTCCGCTGCGTGACCTCGCCCAGCGGTACGGCCTCCCCGTCGGGCGGCGCCAGCCCCAGTTCCTCCCGGAACTCGCGCCGCGCCGCCTCCCAGGCGGGCTCGTCGGACTCGTACTCACCCTTGGGGACGGTCCACGCCCCCGCGTCCTTCTTCGCCCAGAGCGGACCACCCATATGGCCGAGCAATACCTCCAGGCCCTCATCGGTGTGCCGGAACACCAGCAGTCCCGCGCTGCGCTTGGTCGCACGCACCGTCACGGCTTGACCTCCGGATGGGCCGCCAGCAGGGCCTCCACCGTATCGGCCTCCTCGGGGCGTTTGTCCTCGCGGTAGCGGACCACGCGGGCGAAACGGAGGGTGACGCCGGCCGGGTAGCGGGAGGAGCGCTGGAGACCGTCGTAGGCGATCTCCACGACGAGTTCGGGCCGGACCCGGACCACCCAGCCGTCGTCCTCGACCGCCAGCTCCTGGAGCCGCTCGGTCTGCCAGGCGAGCATCGCATCGGTCATGCCCTTGAAGGTCTTGCCCAGCATGGCGAAGCCGCCGTCGGGGTCGCGGGCGCCGAGGTGGAGGTTGGAGAGCCTGCCCGTGCGCCGGCCGTGGCCCCACTCGGCGGCCAGCACGACCAGGTCGAGGGTGTGGACGGGCTTGACCTTCAGCCAGGAGGCGCCGCGCCGGCCCGCACTGTAGGGCGCGTCCAGCGCCTTGACCACCACACCCTCGTGCCCGCGGCTCAGGGTCTCGGCGAGGAACCGTTCCGCCTCCGTGAGGTTCCCGGGCCCGGAGACGACCGTCCGGCGCACCCGCATCGGCTCGGGCACCAGCCGGGCCAGCTCCGCGTGCCGCTCCGTGAAGGGCAGGTCGAGCAGATCGGTGCCGTCGACCGACAGGGCGTCGAAGAAGACGGGAGAGACCGGGACCTCCCCGGCGGCCTTCGCCACGTCCGTGCGGGAGCCGACCCGGCCCGCCGTCTCCTGGAAGGACCGGGGCCGCCCGGCCGCGTCGAAGGAGATCACCTCCCCGTCCAGGATGAACCGCTCACCCCTCAACTCCCGTGCGGCACAGGTCACTTCGGGCAGCCGGTCGGTGATGTCGTCCAGCGTGCGGGTGTGTACCCGGACCGTGTCGCCGTCCCGGTGGACCTGCACCCGGATGCCGTCCAGCTTCTCCTCCACCGCGCAGGCGCCCAGCTTCTCCACCGCCTCGGCGACCGAGGACGCGCTGTGCGCCAGCATCGGCAGCACCGGACGGCCCACGGTGAGCCGGAACCGGTCCAGCGCCCCCGGCCCCTCGGCGAGCAGGGCCTGGGCGACCGTCTGGAGCGACCCGGCGAGCATCACCGCCCGTCGTACGGCGGCCGGGTCCGCGCCGGTCGCCCGGGCGAGGCCCTCCACCGCGACCGCGTCCAGCGCGCCCTGTCTGACCTCGCCCGTGAGCAGACCGCGCAGGAAACGCTGCTCCTCCTCGGTGGCGGCGCCCATCAGCTCGCCGACGAGCCGGGCCCGCTCCGCCTGCGAACCCGGCCCGGACACCTTGCCCAGGTCGGTGAGCAGGGCGTCGACCTCCCGGACGGTGAGGGTGGACCCGGTGGCCGGCGGCACCGGGCGGCTCAGCACCTTCCAGCCGACGCCCAGCCGTCCCTGCGGCAGCCGCCCGGCCAGATACGGGATGACGATCGGCACGTCGTCCGCCTCCGCGTCCCGGAACAGCTCCGCGAGCAGCGCCGTCTTGCGGGACCGGGCCGCCGTCGCGGCCACCTCCCGGGACACCTGGGCGAGCCGGGTCAGCAGCATGCGGCCATGGTCCCACGACGACCACTTCGCAGCTGTCGTACTCGGTCATGACGCGACCGTCGCTCGATGGCTGCGGGATTGACAAACCCACTTGCCGATCCTGCAATAGCGGTCATGAGCACAGACGACGTACTGGCGGACGTGGGACCGCGGCTGCGGCGCATCCGCAAGGAGCGGGAGGTGACCCTGGCGGCACTGTCCGAGGCGACCGGGATCTCCGTGAGCACCCTCTCCCGGCTGGAGTCCGGTCTGCGCAAACCCGGCCTCGAACTGCTGCTGCCGATCGCCCAGGCCCATCAGGTGCCGCTGGACGAACTGGTCGGCGCGCCCCCGGTGGGGGACCCGCGGGTGCGGTCCAAGCCGATCGTGCGGGGCGGGCGCACCCACTGGCCGCTGACCCGGCAGCCCGGCGGCCTGCAGGCCTACAAAGTGCTGGAACCGCAGCGCAGGCTCGAACCGGACCCGCGCACCCATGAGGGCTACGAGTGGCTGTACGTGCTCTCGGGCCGGCTGCGGCTGGTCCTCGGCGAGCACGACGTGGTGCTGACGGCGGGGGAGGCCGCCGAGTTCGACACGCGCGTGCCGCACTGGTTCGGCTCGACCGGAGAGGGGCCGGTGGAGTTTCTGAGCCTGTTCGGGCCGCAGGGGGAGCGGATGCACGTACGGGCCCGGCCGAAGCGTGAGTGACGCGCGCGACTGGCACATGACGCGGCCGACTGTTCCCTGATCGGCAAGCGACCGCTTAGTATGCCGTCGGACCCGGTCAGACGAAGCAGTCCCGTGGAGGCCCCGCATGCAGGCATGGCAAGTGCACGAGAACGGCGAGCCGAGCGAGGTGATGCGCCTGGCGGAGGTGGAGCGGCCCACGCCCGGTGACGGCCAGGTGCTGCTGCGGGTGCGCGCCGCCAACATCAACTTCCCGGACGCGCTGCTGTGCCGCGGGCAGTACCAGGTACGCCCGCCGCTGCCGTTCACGCCGGGCGTGGAGATCTGCGGCGAGACCGAGGACGGCCGCCGCGTGATCGCCAACCCCGCGCTCCCGTACGGCGGCTTCGCCGAGTACGCCCTCGCCGACGCCCGCGCCCTGCTGCCCGCGCCCGAGGCGCTGGACGACGCCGAGGCCGCCGCGCTGCACATCGGCTACCAGACCGGCTGGTTCGGCCTGCACCGCCGGGCCCGCCTGGAGGCGGGGGAGACCCTGCTCGTGCACGCCGCCGCCGGCGGGGTCGGCAGCGCCGCCGTCCAGCTCGGCAAGGCGGCCGGCGCCACCGTGATCGGTGTCGTCGGCGGCCCGGACAAGGTCGCCGTGGCCCGCGAGCTGGGCTGTGACGTGGTGGTCGACCGCCGCACCGAGGACGTGATCGCGGCCGTGAAGGAGGCCACCGGCGGACGCGGCGCCGATGTGATCTACGACCCCGTCGGCGGCGAGGCCTACGCCCAGTCCGCCAAGCTCGTCGCCTTCGAGGGCCGGATCGTCGTCGTCGGCTTCGCGAGCGGCACCATCCCCAGCCCGGCCCTCAACCACGCGCTGGTGAAGAACTACTCGATCCTCGGCCTGCACTGGGGCCTGTACGCCACCAAGAACCCGAAGCTCATCCTGCGCTGCCACGAGGAACTGACCGAACTGGCCGCCCGGGGCGCGATCAAGCCGCTGGTGAGCGAGCGGGTGCCGCTCGGCGAGGCCGCCGTGGCCGTGCAGAAGGTGGCGGACGGCCGGTCCACCGGCCGGATCGCCGTCGTGATGGAGGAGGCAGCATGACCGACGCCGAAGAACTGCGCCGCCGCACACGGGAGTTGCTGACCTGGCATCCCCCGGCGAGCACCGACCGCCTGGACTTCCTCAGGGCCCGCTTCGACGCCGGCCTCGCCTGGGTGCACTACCCGGAGGGCCTCGGCGGACTGGGCGCCCCGCGCCACCTCCAGGCCGTCGTGGACGCCGAACTGGAGGCCGCGGGCGCCCCCGACAACGACGCGCGCCGCAACGGCATCGGACTCGGCATGGCCGCGCCGACCATCCTGAAGTACGGCACGGAGGAGCAGAAGCAGTGCTTTCTGCGGCCGCTGTGGACGGGGGAGGAGGTCTGGTGCCAGCTGTTCAGCGAGCCCGGTGCCGGCTCCGACCTCGCCGCGCTCGGCACCCGGGCCGTACGGGAGGGCGACACCTGGCTGGTCAACGGGCAGAAGGTGTGGACGTCCGGCGCCCACAACGCCCGCTGGGCCATCCTCATCGCCCGCACCGACCCGGACGTGCCCAAGCACGCGGGCATCACCTACTTCGTCTGCGACATGACCGACCCGGGCGTCGAGGTCCGGCCACTGCGCCAGATCACCGGCGAGGCCGAGTTCAACGAGGTCTTCCTCACGGACGTCCGCATCCCCGACTCCCGCCGCCTCGGCGAGATCGGTGACGGCTGGCGGGTCGCGCAGACCACGCTCAACAACGAGCGCGTCGCCATCGGCGGCATGCGGCTGCCCCGCGAGGGCGGCATGATCGGCCCGGTCGCCAAGACCTGGCGCGAACGCCCCGAGCTGCGCACCCACGAGCTGCACCAGCGGCTGCTGAAGCTGTGGGTCGAGGCCGAGGTCTCCCGCCTCACCGCCGAACGCCTGCGCCAGCAGCTCGTCGCCGGACAGCCCGGCCCCGAGGGCGCCGGCATGAAGCTCGCCTTCGCCCGCCTGAACCAGGAGATCAGCGGCCTGGAGGTGGAACTCCGCGGCGAGGAGGGCCTGTTGTACGACGACTGGACCATGCGCCGCCCCGAGCTGGTCGACTTCACCGGCCGCGACGCCGGCTACCGCTATCTGCGCTCCAAGGGCAACAGCATCGAGGGCGGGACCACCGAGGTCCTGCTGAACATCGTCGCTGAGCGGGTCCTCGGCCTGCCCGCCGAGCCGCGCACCGACAAGGACGTCGCGTGGAAGGACCTCGCCCGATGACAACGCAGCGCACACAGTCCGACCTGCTGTACTCGGAGGAGGAAGAGGCGCTCCGGGCCGCCGTCCGCGACCTGCTCACGGACCACTGCGACGCGCCCGGTGTCATCGCGCGCGCCGAGTCCGACGCCCCGCACGACCTCGCGGCCTGGAAGGCGCTCGCCGACGGCATGGGCCTCGCGGGCCTGCTGGTGCCCGAGGCGCAGGGCGGCCAGGGGGCCACGCACCGCGAAGTCGCCGTCGTCCTGGAGGAGTTGGGGCGCGCGGTCGCTCCCGTGCCGTACCTCACCAGCGCCGTCGTCGCCACCGAGGCCCTGCTGGCTTGCTCGGACGAGGAGCTGCTGGGCCGGCTGGCCTCCGGCCGGACCATCGGCGCCCTCGCGGTCGGCCTGCACACCGCTCCGGGAGCCGCCTTCAAGGCCGTACGGCACGAGAGCGGTGTTCTCCACGGTGAGTTGACCGGGATCGCGGACGCGGCCGTCGCCGACGTCCTGCTCGTCCCGGCCGACGACGGCGGCCTGTACGCCGTGGCCGCGGACGCCGTGACGGTCACCCCGCAGACCTCACTGGACCTGACCCGGCCGCTGGCGACGGTACGGCTGGAGGGTGCCCCCGGCCGCCGTCTCGGCGACGCGGAACCCGCCGTACGGCGTGCCCTGCGTGCCGCCGCCGGACTGCTCGCCTCCGAGCAACTCGGCGTCGCCGACTGGGCGTTGACCGAGACGGTCCGCTATCTGAAGGAGCGCAAGCAGTTCAACCGCCCGGTCGGCGGCTTCCAGGCGCTCAAGCACCGGCTGGCCCAGCTGTGGCTGGAGGTCGTGAACCTCCGCGCCGCCGCCCGGGCTGCCGCCGACGCGCTGGCCTCCGGCGAGGACACGGACGTCTCGGTCGCCGTCGCGCAGGCCTACGCGGCGCCCGTGGCCGTCCACGCCGCCGAGGAGGCGCTGCAGCTGCACGGCGGCATCGGGATGACCTGGGAACACCCGATCCACCTGTATCTGAAGCGGGCCAAGGCCGACTCGATCGCCTACGGCACGGCGGGCGCCCACCGGGAGGCACTGGCCGAACTGGTCGACCTCCAGGCACCCTGACGCAACCCGGGTGAAGCCCGCCCCACCTGGGGCGGGCTTCGCCGCGTTCCGCCTCCGCAGAAGTGAACAACGCGCCAACTCCCCGCGCGACAAGGTCTCTTCGCTGGTGCGGCCACGCATACTCCCTTCGGTCCCATCCGGCACCCCAAGGGAGGCAGCGCATGGCCCTCACCACCCGTCGCAGAGCCCTCACCACCCTCGGCGCCGCCCTCGCGGGCACGTTCGCCCTGCCCATGAGCCGCGCCCTGGCCGTTGGCCAATCGCGTGGTCCGTGCCCGCTGTGGAACGCGCACGCCCACAACGACTACGAGCACCCCCGGCCCCTGTTCGACGCGCTCGACCACCGCTTCGGCAGCGTCGAGGCCGACATCTTCCTCGTCGCCGACCAGCTCCTCATCGGTCACGACAGCTCCGAGCTCGACCCGTCCCGCACCCTCGAATCCCTCTACCTCGACCCGCTCGCCGCCCTGGTCAGGGCCAACCACGGCGCGGTGTACCGGGGCCGGCGCCGACCGCTGCAGCTCCTGATCGACATCAAGACCGAGGGTTCCTCGACGTACCTCGAACTCGACCGCCATCTGCGCCGCTACCCGCACCTGTTCACCCGGTACGCGCACGGCCGCATCCACCCCGGACCGGTCACCGCCGTCATCTCCGGCGACCGCGCGGCCCGCATCCCCATGGAGGCGCAGGACGAGCGGCGCGCCTTCTACGACGGCCGGCTCACCGATCTCGCCGGCACCGCTCCCGCCTCCTTCATCTCGCTGATCAGCGACAACTGGACGCAGAACTTCACCTGGTCGGGTACGGGCACCTTCCCGGACGCCGAGCGGCAGAAGCTGCGGAGCATCACCGCCGCCGCGCACGCGCGCGGGCAGCAGGTGCGGTTCTGGGCCACCCCGGACGCCGCGGGCCCGGCCCGCGACGCCCTGTGGACGGAACTGCTCGCCGCCGGTGTCGACTACCTCAACACCGACGACCTGGCAGGCCTGGAGGCCTTCCTGGACGCCCACCCCACCGCGTAACACCACACGTTTGGGGGACACGTCAGCCGCCCGGACGAACCCTCCGCTACGCCACACTTGCGGCCGAAACGCCACTCAAGGGGCGTGGCGGAGGAGGTTCCCGGTGGTCATTCCCATCTCTGTGGTGCTGTTGCTCCTGGTCCTGGCCGTGATCTTCATTCGCAACTGCGCGCTGAAGATCTCCCACGCCGTGGTCTGTGTGCTGCTCGGCTTCTTCCTGGCCGGCACGAGCATGGCGCCCACCATCCACAGTGGGATCACCACGACCGCCGACCTGGTGAGCAGCCTGCGGCCCTGAGGTCAGCCCGCCGAGAACACCCCGATGCCGTTGGCGACCGGACGCTCGGCGCCACCGCTCGGATGGTTGCGGACCGTCACGGCGCTCGCCCCGTCGTCGCGGGTCACCAGCTCCGAGGAGCCGCCGCCGTCGAGGTTGAAGGCATTGGAGGCGCCCAGCGAGCGCATGGTGTCCGCCTCCTCCGCCACCGTCATACCGGTCCGGTAGGCGGCGGCCCCGTCCAGCGCCAGGATCAGCAGCTGCCGTCCGCCCTCGTCGAAGCCCACGACCGTGCGCACCGCCGAGGTCGCGTCGTCGAGGCCGGACAGCGCCTTGCCGTCCTTCAGGACCGGGAAGCCGCCGATCGCGAACGCGTACGGCACCGTGGACGAGGCCGCCACCAGGCTGCGCGTCACGCCCACCGTGTCACCGAGGGAGAGCTTGCGCAGCTGCTGCGCGCCCTCCTCGCGGCCCACCAGCACCGTGGTGCCCGCCGGGATCGAGCCGCTGCCCGGGGTGTCGGCGGCGGAGACCACCCGGCCGTCCTGGACCTTCACCTCGTAGGTGTCGGTGCTGCACGGCGCCGACCGCTGGGTGTCGGTGCCGCACACGGCACGCATCCGGGAGGCACTGCCCCACCGTGAGGTGAAGGCGCCGACGGAGTTCTCCGCGAGCGCGTACTGGTTGAGGCCCTTGAGCGGGAGCGTGCCGTCCGGTGTGGTCACGGCGCCGACGAGGGAGAGCCGGTCCAGGCGGGCCCGCCCGTCGGTGCCCACACCGAAGACGTCCTGCGTGCTCGTGCCCGGCGGCAGCGACGGCCCGAACCGCTGGCCGTTCGGCACCGCCGCCTTGAGTACCTCCCCGTCCGCGATCGCCGGTCCGACACTCGCGCCGGTGGCCTCCACGCCCGGGTGCTGGGTCTCGGTGATGTTGAAGAAGTCACCGTTGACCCCCGCGACCGCTCCGGCCGAGTCCGCCATCGCCGAGACGGTGTCCCGGGCCGCCACCGCGCCCGGGTGGAGCAGATCCACGCGAACGTGCGGATTGTCCAGGTCGACCGTGAGCAGATGGGCGTGTGCCGGGCCCGCGGCCGCCTCGACGTCGAACTGCCGGTAGGTGATCCCCGGTGCGATTCGCTTGCCCGCCGGTACGGCACCGGCCGGTGCCGCCCCCGCCAGGGCCGCACCGGCCAGCACACCGAACGCCGTGACGACCGTGAGAACCGCTCTGCCCGCTGCCGAACGCCTGTGACGTCTGGTCACCGTGCCCCCTGATGTCTCGTCAACTGTCCCTGTCGCAAGGGCTGTCGTACGGGTTGTAAGGGGCAGTGGACCAGAACGGGGCGACCGCGGGGCCGACTAGGCGCCGACTACGCGAGAACGGGTGAGGAAACGCACCCCCTCGGGCGCTTCCAGTGAGAACCCGCTGCCTCGTCCGGGGACGACGTCCACGATCAGCTGGGTGTGGCTCCACGCCTCGTACTGGCTCCGGGACATCCAGAAGGTGACGGGCTCGGCCACGCCGTCGACCGTCAGCTCAGCCAGCAGCACGTCCGAGCCGCCGGTGCGGAACTCGCCGTCCGGGTAGCACATGGGTGCGCTGCCGTCGCAGCAGCCGCCGGACTGGTGGAACATCAGCGGACCGTGCTCGGCGTGCAGCCGCCGCACCAGGTCCGCGGCCTGAGGGGTGAGTTCGACGCGCGGAGTTTCCTCATCCATGGGTCACCGTCCTGAAGAGCCGGGGCGCGGAGCGTCGGACGATCCAGTCTCACGGGTCGTCACCGACCCGTCCAGAACGCGTCGTCGCCCGGCCCGGACGGTTCGGCGACGGACGGCCGTCCTGGCGGTGCGCCCGCGGCCCACGCCGACCGGCTCGCCGCGGAACTCCGGCAGGCGTTCGCCGAAACGGCCGTACACGCCGGCCGCAGGCGATCGCTCCCGGCGCGCGCCTTCAGTCGGTGGAGTGACGCCTACGCCGGTTTCGCCGCGCCTCGATCAGCAGGGGCAGGAGCGACACCACGACGACCACGGCCACCAGCGGCAGCAGGTAGTCGTCGATGTGCGGGACGGAGGCCCCCAGGCTGTAGCCGGCGAGGACCAGTGACTGGGACCAGAGCACCCCGCCCACGGTCTGCCAGAGCGTGAAGGTCCGCACGGGTATGCCGAGCGCGCCCGCCACGGGGTGCAGGACCGACCGCAGGAGGGGCACGAACCGGCCGATGACCAGCGCCTTCCCGTAGCCGTACCGGGCGAGCAGTTGCTCGGCCCGGGCGGCCGACGTCTTCACCCGCCGGCTGGAGGTACGGGCCAGCAGCGCCCGGCCGCCGCGCCGCCCGATCAGATACCCGACCTGCCCCCCGGCCACCGCCCCGACGGCCGCGCACAGCAGCACCTGCCACAAGGCCAGCCGGGGCGCCTGGTGCGCAGTGCCGGCGCACAGCACACCGGCCGGGAACAGCAGGGTGTCACCGGGCAGGAAGAAGCCGACGACCAGCAGAGCGGACTCCGCGAAGATCACCACCAGGACGCCGAGCGCACCGAAGGCGGCCAGCACCGAGGCGCTGTTCATCGGGTTGACGGCAATCACCTGGCCGAGCCTCCCCGCCTGCTCGCAGCGGTACTCGCTCACCAGCATCGCCCGCCCGACGCGAATCCGCTGCCCCGAGGCCCTTCGGGGCGGTCCGATCGGCGGGCCGACGGCGGATCGGCGCCCATCAGCTTCCGGCGGGTCGGGCTCAGCCGTGGGCCTTGAGGAATTCGATGAGGGCCGCGTTCACCTCGTCCGGGCGTTCCTGCTGGGTCCAGTGGCCGCAGCCCGTCAGCTTGAGGGGCTCGCGCCACAGGTTGGGCATCAGGTCGGGGAGTTCCTCGATGAGTTCGGGTGTGCCGGGGAAGGCGGGGACGACGTCGCGGTCGCCGTAGACGTACAGGGCGGGCGGGGTGACGCGGGCGCCGTGCCACGCGGCGGTGAGTTCCCAGTTGCGGTCGAGGTTGCGGTACCAGTTGAGGGGCCCGGTGAAGCCCCGCGAGAAGCTCTCGGTGAGCGCGTCGAGGTCGTCCTCGGTGAACCACTGCGGCAGTACCTCGGGGTCCTGCATGTCCGCGAGCCAGCCGCGGTCGGGGTCGACGAGTGGCTGCCGGACCTCACCGGCGTCGGGGGCGTCGCCCGAACCCCAGTAGAAGATCTTCCGCAGGGCGGTGCGCGTGTCCGCCGCGAGCTCGGCGTCGGCGACACCGGGGCGGTTGAAGTAGTTCCAGTAGAAGCGGCCGCCGAACATCTCGTCCATGGCGGCCAGCGGGCGCCGTGTCCCCCGGAACGGGGGCGGCACGCTCAGGCCGGCCACCGCGCGCACCACGTCCGGACGCAGCAGGGCGGTGTGCCAGGCGACCGGCGCGCCCCAGTCGTGCCCGACGACGTACGCCTGCTCCTCGCCCAGAGCCTGGACCAGTGCGACGACATCGCCGACCAGGTGGAGGATGGTGTAGGCGTCGACGGCCTCGGGACGGTCGCTGCGGCCGTATCCACGCTGGTCGGGCGCGACGACTCGGAAGCCCGCGGCGGCCAGTGGGCCGAACTGGTGGTGCCAGGAGTGCCATGACTCGGGGAAGCCGTGCAGGAGCACCACGAGGGGGCCGTCGCCCTGCTCGGCGATGTGCAGCCGAATGCCGTTCACGTCAACCATTCGATGCTCAACCATGTGTCGAGCGTACGTGACGTGATCTTCGGTCAGGCGCCCTCCCGGCTGCCGCTTCCGGGCTCCCCGCCCGGCCGGAGCATCTGGCTCGCGGCCAGTTCGCGATAGAGGGCACTGCCGGCGAGCAACTCCTCGTGGCGTCCGCCGGCGACCGTGCGGCCGTCCTGGAGCACCACGATGTGGTCCGCGTGCTGCACGGTGGACAGGCGGTGGGCGATGACCAGCAGGGCGCACTCCTGGGCGACGTCCTTCATGACGGTGGTGAGCGCCGATTCATTGATCGCGTCGAGGTGGGAGGTGGGCTCGTCCAGCAGGAGCAGCGCGGGACGGGCCAGCAACGCGCGGGCGAGGGCGATGCGTTGGCGCTCGCCGCCGGAGAGGGTGCTGCCGCGTTCGCCGATGACAGCGGCCAGGCCGCCGGGCAGCCGGTCGACGACTTCTTCGAGCCGGGCCAGTTCGACGACGCGCCGGATCTCCGCCTCCGTGGCGCCCGGCACGGCGTAGGCGATGTTGTCGCGCAGGGTGCCGTGGACGACGTGGGTGTTCTGGTCGACCACGGCGATGCCTCGGCGGCATGCGTCACGGGTGAGTTCGGTCGCGGGCCGCCCGTCGAAGAAGACGGTGCCCGCGTCCGGCTCGTAGAACCTCGCCACCAGGGCGAACACCGTGCTCTTGCCGGCTCCGGACCGGCCCACCAGGGCCACCTGTCGGCGGTGCTCGACCGCGAACGACACGCCGCGGAGGACCGGTCGCTGCGGGTCGTAGGCGAAGTGGACGTCGTGCAGGGCGAGCGCGGGCTGTTCGCGGGTGCCGGACGGCCCGGTCGGCCGCGGTGCGGGTGCGCGGTCCCCCGCGATCCGGGGCGCGGGCGCGGTGGGCTCGACAGGCAGGCGGAGTGCCTCGTCGATGCGCTGGTAGGCGCCCATCCCGCGTTGGATGAGGCCCACGGCGTGGAAGACGGAGGACAGCGGCAGGACGAGGTACGAGGCGTACAGCAGGAAGGCGACGAGGTTGCCGAGGGAGCCGGAGTGGCCGCCCACGCGCAGGCCGCCGACGACGAGCACGATGAGGAAGGAGCCCTGGACGGCGAGTTCGACGGCGGAACTCATGACGGAGGCGAGCTTCGCGGTGCGTACCCCCGCGCCGTAGGCGGCATCGACACGGGCGCCGATACCGGCCGCCTCGCGCTCCTCGGCGCGGTGCACGCGGACCATCGGCAGCGCACCGAGGGCACGTTCCAGATCGGCGGCGATGGCACCGACCGAGTCCTGCATGTGTGCGGACGCGGATCTGATGCCCGTGACCAGCGAGGCGACGACCACGGCCGCCGCCGCCACGGTGACGGCGACCAGGAGCAGCAGCAGGGAGTCGAGCCACGCCATCAGGACGAGCGCCCCGGCGGCGACAAGGCTCCCCGTCACCAGATCGACCAGGGCCTGCGACACGACCTCCCGGAGCAAGGTGGTGTCGGCCGTCACCCGGGAGACGAGGTCGCCGCCCCGGTGGCGGTCGTACTCCCGCATCTCCAGCCGGAGCAGCCGGCCCACCAGCCCGTGACGGAGCTGCCGTACGACGCCTTCGCCCATCCGTTCCAGAAGGAAGCGCCCCGCGGCCCCCGTCGCCGCCTCGATGACGAACAGCGCGCCCAGGAGTCCCAGCAGCGGCCAGATGACCTGTCCGCGGCCGCTCGCGTCCACGACCTGCTTGGCGACGAGCGGCTGGGCCAGTCCGAGGGCGGAGCCCACGAGGGTCAGTACGGTGGCCACGGCGATGGCGCTCCGGTGCCCATCGGTGAGCCGGTACATCGTGGCCACCGCGAGGCGGGTGGACGTGTTGCCGGCAGCGACCGCGGCCTGACCGCCCGTCGCGCCGGTCATCGGTGCGTCGGCCGCGGCAGCGCGTCGACGGCCACCAGCCGGGCGAAGTAGCCCTCCGGCACACCCTCACCGACGGGACTGCCTTCCGCCTCGATCCAGGCGTGCGCGGTGAAGGGCGGGACGACGCGTACCCCGGTGCACCAGGTCGGCCAGGTTCCGCCGAGCCGGCAGAGCAGTGCGGCCCCCAGCGAGCGCGGCAGGCACCCCTTCGGTCCGGCGCAGCGCAGGCTGGCGGCGCACATGGCGTCGCGCGCCTTCTGGGCCTGTGCGGTGGTGGCGGGCCTGGCGCCGCGCCGCAGGACGCCGAGAACGGAGCGGAGACGGCGCGGCGGCAGCAGGGCGAGGGCGACGGCGGGGAGCAGGACGAGGCGGGCGGCCAGGCGTCGGGCCAGGGGCACACCGGTGGGCCGCTCCAGCGCGCTGGGCGTCGTCATGAGGCGAGTCCCGAGCTCCGCAGCTGCTGTACGAGGGTCTCGACGTCCCGCAGGGCCTGCGCCTGGTCGATGTCGAACTCCTTGGTCAGGGCGGCGGCCGCGGCCGCCTCGTCGCCGCCGTCGAGCAGCGTCCGCACCACCAGGGCGGCCGTCGGGTTCAACTCCCAGTAGGTGCCCGCCCGTTCGTCCAGCAGCACCGTGCCGTAGTCGGTCTCGGCCGTGGAGACGTCGTCGCCGAACCGCAGGGGCATGTGAGGACCTTTCTGACGTGTCTGACGGGGGATGCGATCAGGGCCGATCAGGGCCGTGGGACGCGGGTGCGGCGGTGGTCGACGGCCCGCAGCCATACCTCGGCGGCGATCGTGGAATAGAGGATCGCGTCGGACAACCCGGGGGAGGCGGGGCGCCGGGCGAGTCGGCGCAGCTCGGCGCCGTCCACCAGTCCCAGCTCCTCCAGCCGTGAGTCCTCCCACAGGGACAGCAGGTCGGCGCGGTGCCGGCGCAGTCCGTCGGAGGCGTCCATGGCGGCCGTGGCCTTGTTGGCCCGCCGCAGGCAGGCGTCCGGCACGATGCCGCGCAGCGCGGCGCTCAGGACGGGCTTGTACCGCCACGGCGTGACCCGCTCGCTCGGACGCACGGCGAGACACGCCTCGATGACGCGGTCGTCGAGGAAGGGAGAGGCCATCGGCAGACCGGCGCGAGCCGCCATCCGGTCCCACTGCCGGATGATGCGGGTGCACGAGCGGATCTGCTCCAGGTCGGCGTGCAGTCCACGGTCCCGGTGCAGCGGCGAGGCCGTCGGCGCGGCGGCGAGCAGGGCCCGGCGTGCCAGGCGTTCGGCCTCGGGCGTCACCCAGGCGAACAGGCGCGGGGCCATGCCCCAGCCGAGACCGGTCGCGACGGACGAAGCCAGCGGGCCGCGCAGATGCCCGGCGGTGTCGGCCAGCCAGGTGCCGTACGGCCGGGAGTCGGCGAGAGCGCGGACCGTGCCGCCCAGCGGCCACTGCCACAGCGCCCGGAACCCGCGCAACTGCCGCACGGCGAACAGTGGCCGGGTGCGCAGCAGCCGGTGGTAGTAGGCCTCGGAGCACCAGGCCACGTGGTCGCCGCCGATGCCGGTCAGGTGCAACCGGCTGCCGCGCGCGACGAGGCCGGGCAGGTGGTGCAGGACCCGGGAGCGGTCCATGACGCCGATGGTGGGCTCGTCGAGGAGGTCGTCGATGCCGAGCAGGTCCTCGTAGACCAGCGGTGAGGCGTCGGCGTCCCAGACCACGTGCTCGACGTCCGGGAGGTACCCCATGGCTCGCTCGGCCCAGGACAGGTCGGTGTCCGCGGGATCGCGCCCCGGCCAGGTACTGGCCACCACGCGGGCGGGGGAGCGGTCGGCCAGGAAGCAGATGGAGGTCGAGTCCAGGCCGCCGGACAGGTCGCAACTCACCACGCCGCCCTGGCGGGTACGCGCGCCGACGGCCTCCTCCAGCGCCTCCCGGATCAGGGGTGCCGCTTCGGCGAGCGGCCGGACCGGCTCCGGCGGCGTCCACCACCGGGTGTGCCGTACGCTGCGGCCGTCCGCGGCGACGACCACGGCGTCCTGCGGGGCAACGGCGGTGATCGCGCGCCACATCGACGTCTCGAACAGTGGATATGGGGTGGGCCAGAGCAGCCGTACGGCCAGTTCCTCCAGGTCCGGGTCGAGGCCGAGGACGGCGGCGAGCGTGTCCGCCCGGGACGCGGCCACCCGCACGCCGTCGATCTCCGCGTGGAAGACGAGCCGCAGCCCGGAGGCGGTGCCCTGCACGCGGATCCGTCCGTCGAGGGCGCCGATGAGGTGGAAGCTGCCGGGCAGGGAACGGGCGAGGGCGTCGAGCTCCGTGAGGTCGCGCAACCGCGCGGTCCGGCGGCGCAGTTCGCCGGCGTCGATCGGGCAGCAGCCGACGACTGCGAGGGAGGCGCCGCCGACGCCGGCGGTGACGACCTCGTCGTCGTGCCAGTGGCCGACCAGCCAGGGCCGGCCCGACGCATGCGCGAGGGTCCGGCTTCCGGGGCGGGCGAAGGAGCGGGCCACGGCGGCCGCGTCCGCACGGTCCGCGAAGACCGTGAAGTGCGCGTCGCCGGGGCCCGTCCCCGCACTTTCGTGCAGTTCAGTCATGACGTCGGTCAGGGACCGTGGTCGTCAGTTCTTGCTGAGGATCAGCCGGTCGTTGCCGTGGCGCCCAAGGAGCCCCGTCACCTTCCGGAAGGTACCGAGCCGGACGAGCGTCGGTGCCTCATATGCCTTCTTCATGACCACCCCTCACATATGGGTTTCCCGACCACTTCCGCCGCTGCAGGGCTCATCGGGAACCCTTGCCTGGAAGTGGGCGCGGCACATAGCTAGCTGCAGAGCGTGAGGCCAAGGCAAGAGGAATAAGGAAGTTCGGATGATATGCACAATTCGAATCCCTTGGGTTGTGCGCCCGCTCTCGTATGGGTTGTCGGCGGCACGGAATTGGTCTGCGGCCCGGTGTTCACATGCTCGAATAAACGATTTCACGTGCGCCCTGGCAGTTGCTCGTTGCATCTGCCGCCGGCCCCTGACAGCGGCCGGGGACGGGTGCCGCCGGGCGCACTCCATACCCCTGGACGTGCTCCCCTTCCAGAAGGAGCCCGGCTTCACGCGCCCAGGCGGGGTCCGCCCCGGATCGCCGCGCAGAACTCGTCGAGCTGTTCGCGGAAGTAGAAGTGGCCGCCGGGCAACGTCCTGTGCGCGAAGTCGCCGGCCGTCCAGGCCTGCCACTCCTTGAGATGGTCGTCGGTCACCCATGGATCGACCGACCCGCCGAGCGCGAGCAGGGGAACCGTGAGAGGGCCGCGCCTCGGCCGGTAGCGGGCGAGCATCAGGTAGTCCGCCCGCATGACCGGAATCACGAGGTTGGTGACCTCGTCCGCCCCGACCGGCGATCCCATCGCGACCGCACCCTCGGCCAGCTCGGCGAGCCAGTCACCGCGCCCCATCGACAGCACCCGCGCGGAGTCGAGACGGACCCGGTCCGGCGGGCGAGCGGCCGAGACGACCACCCACGCCGGCGCCCGGCCCAAGGCCGTCAGCAGCGAGGCGACCTCGTAGCACAGCACGCCGCCCATGCTGTGTCCGGCCAGGACCAGCGGCCCGGTGCTGTGCCGGACGATGTCGCGGGCGGCCTCCTCCGCCAACCCGGACAGGCTGGTGGCGTGCGGCTCGGTGCTGCGGGGACCGCGCCCCGGGTACTGGACCACCAGCGCGGTATCGCCCGGCCGCACCAGCCTGGGCGGCAGGCCGGCAAGCGAGTACGCACTGCCCCCGGCGAAGGGGGCGAGCACGAACGTCACACCCCCCGGGTCACCGTCCTCGCCGAAACGCCACAGCGACGGGGTGAGCGGCCTGCGGCTCACCACCGTCGTTCCACCGCCCGCACCACAACGGTCCGGCCGCCGCCGTCCCAGGTGCGCTCCTGGGCCTCGGCGGCGAACTCGAGCGCGACCCCGTTGCGCCCGGTGGGGGTCAGGACGAGTTCGACCGTGCCGCAACCGTGGCGTCCCGCGATCTCCACGATCCTCTGCAGGACGAGCGGCTCGACGCCACGGCCCATCACGGGGCACGAGACCGAGAACACCTCGACACGGCAGATGTCCGAGGAGAACGCCGGCGCGGCCACCGCGCCCAGACCGTAATCGCCGAACCGGTCGCGCACGTCGGCCGTGACCAGCACCCGGTCGTCCCCGCCGGCCCAGTCGTCCGGGCTGAAATCGTCGGGCACCGGGCCGAGCACGAAATCCTTGGACCGCGCGAGCAACTCGGTCACCTTCGGGGACACGGCGCCGCCCGGCTCGTCGAACGTGACCGACACGTCCAGGCTGTCCACGAACTCCTCCAGCGACAGCGTCCGGGCGGAGCCCCGCAAAGACGCCGGGACGACCGCGTCGTCCGCTCGGGGCCGCCCGCGCAGGGGCCTGTCGAAGACGCCGGCCTCCCGCAGCTGCGCCGGCCAGTTCTCGGGGGCCGAGCCGAGGAGCACCGGCTGAAGTCCGTCGATGGCGTCGGCCGCGCCGGCCAGCCCGGGGTCGGCGGTCAGCAGCAAGCCCGGCCCGAGGCGGTCGGCCACCGCGTGCAAGGGCTCGGCGCCCGCTCCCACCGTCCACTCGCCGACCAGGTAAGGCGCCAGCGCAGCCCCATCGCCGGTCAGCGCCTCCAGGAACGCGTCCGGCTCGTCCGGCGCGGCGACGGCGAGGCGCATTCCGGCCTCGGCGAGCCGGAGCAGCGGGTCGCGGAGGACCTCCGCGTGCGCGGGCGTCAGGATGTCGCCGCCCAGGACCATGGCACGGGGGACGCCGCCGAAGTGCACCCGCAGGAGCCGGGCGACTCCCAGCCCGAGCCGCCAGAACACCTCCTCGGTGTAGGGGATGCGGGCGAACGCGTACAGGCCCGGGTGGTGGGCACGCAACGCCCCGACTTCGCGCACGGCCTCCTCCGCGTCGGCAACCAGCACGTGGGGGCGTCCCGCGAGCCGGTCCCGCAGCCGCTGCCTGGCCGCCGTCGCGGCCGCCGTGATCCCGTCGGGGTGCCCGGCGTCGGCCGCCCCGGCCCTGTCCTGGGGAAGAGCGGGGATCACGAACACCAGGCATGTCTCCCCGCGGCCTGCGGCCTGCAGCGCCGCGTCCGCGACCCGCAGGAGCTCGCCCTCCTCCTCGCCGTCCGGCATCTCCTCCCAGCGAGGGGCGACGACGAGCACGTCGGGGGCGAGCCGGGTCATTCGCCCGCGGTCGTCGAGGCACTCGGGAAGGATCTGGTTGAACGGCCCGACGACGATCTCCGGGACCAGATCCGCGTCCGCGAGCGCCGTGTACAGATACGGCTCGATCGGGTCGATCGTGTAGGAAGCCAGCAGTCCTACGGTCAGGGCTGCCGGGGCGGCCGGCAGGCCCCGGCGGCGGGTCCGCACGGCGGCGGCCGCGGCCGCCAGGTCGTCCCGCTCAGCGGTCGCCGGCATCGGCACCCGCCTCCCCGCCGCGCGTACCGCCGCAGGCGGACGGGTCGCCGAGCCCGGTGGGCGATTCGAGCCCTTCCTTGATCGCCTTCAGGAACTCCACCGCGGTACTGCCGTTGACGAACCGGTGGTCGTAGGCGAGCCCGACGACGGCCACGGAGCGCGGGGTGACGGCGCCGTCGTCGGCGAACATGGCCTCGCGGCGGGTGCCGGCCAGCGCCACCGCGCACGTCTGGCCCGGGAAGACGATGGGCTGGGCGAGCAGGACGTCGTCGTTGTTGTTCAGGGACAGGAGGATGTTGGCGCCGTTGAGGTCGTCCGTCTGGAAGGCATCCCGCATCGCCTTGATGCGGTAGTCCATCAGCAGGCCGGCGATCTCGTCGAGCGTCCGTTCGCCCGCGTTCTTCACCACCGGGGCGAAAAGCCCCCGCCCGACGTCGACGGTGACGCCGACGTGCGCCTCCTCGGGCAGCAGCAGCGTGCCCTCGTCGGTGGGTGTGCCGTAGCAGAGGGGGAACCGGCCGTGCAGGCGGCCGAGCACGGCCACCAGCAGCTCGGGGAGCCCGATGAGCGCGCCCGTCCGCTCCGACAGCTCCCTGGCGGTGGCCAGGGCGGAGTCGACCGTGACGACGACCGCGGTGAAGGCGGCCGGGATCTCCCGATGGGACTGCGAAACCGCTGCGGCCACCGCGCGCTGCGCCCGGTTCGGGGTGTGGATGCGCGTCTTCCGGTCCTGCGATGCCTCGCTCAGCAGCCGGCGTACGTCGGCCTCGCGCACGACCCGCAGACCCAGCCGGGACAGGGCGGCGGGCTCGATCCCGTGCCGCTGGGCCAGGAGACGCGCGGGTTCGGTGAGCGTGGGGAGCGACTCGGCGCTGTCGTCCACGACCGCGGGCGTGGGGTCTGCGGGCCGGGCCGCCAGGAACTCCTGCCGGTCCGCCTCGGAGGCGAAGAGGTGGGCGATGACGTCGCCCTGGCCGCAGTCGGCGGGGGCGGCGACCAGCCGGTGCAGGATCCCGCCGTGCTCACAGCTCAGTTCCTCGGCGGCCTTCGAGGTCTCGATGACGACGAGCGGATCGCCCTCCTTCAGCTCCTGCCCGTCCTCCGCGAGCCATTCGACGAGCACATAGGCGGTGTCGTTGTTGTTGAGCTTCGGCACCTCGATGTCGATCACACCGGGCTCCCTTCGCCACGCAGGTCCGCGAGTACGGCCTCGCGGATCGTGTCGGCCTGCACCAGGACCTCGCGTTCCAGATGGACGGCCGACGGGATGACGCTTCCGGCCGAGTGGACGAGCCGGACGGGCCGGCGAAGCCGCCCCCACAGCTGCTCGTGCAGGACGTGCGCGACCTCCGCACCCCAGGTCCCGCCCGCCGTGCTCTCCTCGACGACGCAGACGTACGCCGCGCGCCGCGCCGCGTCGAGCAGCGCCCCGGCCTCGACCGGGTACAGCCGGGAGGGGACCACGAGCCGGCAGCTGATCTCGTGGCGCAGCAGCAGGTCGCGCATGGCGGCCACAGCGCGCTCCGCCATGCCGCCGGGCGCGATGACGAGGCAGTCCACGTCGCCGTCGGCATCGACGTACACATGCGCCGGGGCGATGTCGTCCGCGCCGAGGAAGCCGTAGTCGAACAGGTCGTCGACCTGGCCGTCCCCGGCCGCCCGGCGGGTGTAGAGCACCTTGTCCTCGATGAAGACGCACGGTTCGCCGAGTTCGAGCATGTGGGCCAGCACCGCCCGGTTGTCGTGGAACGGTGACAGCTCGAACAGGGACAGCCCGGGGATCCCGACGAAGTGCTTCAGCAGGGTCTGGCTGTGCGTCGGCCCGTAGCCGCGATTGCCGCCGGACGGGCAGCGCACGACCAGGCGCATGGAGTGCGGCCGCCCGTACATGGACACGGACTTGCCTGCGAAGTTGAGCAACTGGTCGAACGCGAGACCGGCGAAATCGCCGAACATGATCTCGACGATCGCCGCGTCCCCGGCCAGGGCGAGCCCGGCGGCGACGCCGACGATGCCGTTCTCACTGATCGGTGTGGTGATCACCCGGTCCGGGTGGGCCTGGGACAGCCCGCGGGTCACCTTGAACGCCCCTCCGTACGGATCGGCGATGTCCTCGCCGAGCACGTACAGCCGGGCGTCGGCCCGCATGCGCTCGTGCAGCGCGTGGTTGAGGTTCTCCACCACCCGTACCAGCCGCCCGGTCATGCCGCGCTCCAGACCGCCAGCGGCCTCGCGGCCACCTCGTCCACCACCCGGGCGACCCGTGCCGCCGCGACCGCGTCGGCCTCCGCGAACCGCTCCCCGAGCGCCTTTCGGTACCGCGCGTGCCAGTCGGCCTCGTGCGCCTGCCGCAGCTCCGCGTCCGTCCGGGTGTCGTCGCCCTTGCTGTGCGGCCCGAGCCGGTGCGTGGAGAATTCCAGGACCAGCGGAGCGCCGTCCCGCACCTGCTCGACGAGCGGCC
The DNA here is from genome assembly GCF_053596375.1 of Streptomyces sp. NPDC001709. Taxonomy (NCBI): domain Bacteria; kingdom Bacillati; phylum Actinomycetota; class Actinomycetes; order Kitasatosporales; family Streptomycetaceae; genus Streptomyces; species Streptomyces sp. NPDC001709. Next base: position 208,881 of record NZ_JBSFGB010000009.1, read on the forward strand.
CCGCCGCGGCCCGGATCCCGGCCGGGTCCATGCTCTCGACGCGCAGATGGGCGATGCCGAACGCGGCGGCGCGGGCCCGGATGGTGCCCGCCATGTGCGTACCGGTGGCCGTCGACTGGGCGATGCCGTTGTGCTCGACGACGACGAGGAGCGGCAGCCGCCACAGTGCCGCCATGTTGAGCGCCTCGTAGACCGCGCCCTCACCCCAGGTGCCGTCGCCGATGTAGGTGAGCGCGAGGGCTCCCGGCTCGTGCCGCTTGAGATGCAGGGCGGCCCCGGCGGCGACCGGCAGGCTCTCGCCCTGCACGCCGGTGGACAGGTAACGGTCGCGGAAGATGTGCTGGCTGCCGCCGACGCCGTTGCAGACGGCCCCTTCCCGACCCATGATCTCGGCGAGCAGGCCGGCGGGATCGCCGAACCTGGCGATGTAGTGGCCGTGGCCGCGGTGGTTGCTGAAGACGTAGTCGCGTTCGCCCAGCAACGGCGCCAGTGCGACCGGCACGTATTCCTGGCCCAGACAGGTGTGCGTCGTGCCGTGCAGCTCACCCCGCGCGAAGAGGTCGAGCAGGGCGAGTTCGAAATGGCGGATCAGCAACATCGTCGCCAGGTCGGCGTCCGCCGGTGGCGAGGTGCTGCCGGCGCCGTCCGGCACCGTCGCGACGGTCGTCGTCGCCGTGTAGTCGGTCACTTACTGGTCCTCTCCCGGTGTCTGCGGCGGGCGAGCGGGACGCTTCGGTCAGACGAGGGCGTTCTTCGCCCGCAGCGTCTCCCGGATGGCTGCGACGGAGGTCATGCCGCGGATCTCGGCCTGCGACAGCGAGATGCCGAAGGTGTGCTCCAGCGCCGTGACGAGCTGGATGTGCTTGAGGCTCGTCCAGGCGCCGGACCTGCCCGGCCCGGTCTCGTCGTCGATCTCCGCGGGGTCGGTCTCCAGGATCTCGGCGATGAGCCGGACCAGCGGCGTGGCGTCCGACGCGGCCTCGCGGACGGACCGCGGGCGCATGTCCGTCCACACCTCGTCGATATAGGCGAGGCACTCCTCCTTGCTCGCCGTCTTCCCGGCGTCGTGCCAGCCCGGCGGGTTCTCCTTGTGGTCCGGCCAGACGGAGTACTGGCCCTCGTCGTTCACGACCACCCGGTAGGCGGGGTCGGCCGTGGCGGCGGTGTCGGTCATGGATGGCTCCTTCCAGTGGTCGTTCAGGTGGCGAGTCTGGTGCCGGGAGTCGTCGCGGAGGGCTCGGCCTCCTCGCCGCCGTCCGGCAGGAGGGCCTCTGCGTTCCGGATGGACGGAGTGAGGAAGCCGACGAGGGCGACGACGATCGCGCCCAGGCCGGACACGACGTACAGGACGGCGATTCCGGTGCCCGGCCCGGTGCCGGTGAGGGGTCCGAAGACCGGGGCGAGCCAGCCGTGCGGCCGCATGGCGGGTTCGAGGACGTGGTCGGCGAGCAGACCGGCCGAGAGATAGGCGAGGGGGCTCGCGATGTTCTCGGCCATCTGGACCGCGGCGAACAGGCGTCCCTGGAGGTGGGGTGGGGTTTTCTCCTGCCAGATGCTCTGGTTGTAGCCGTCGATGAAGGGGAGGGCTCCCCAGCCGAGGAACAGGGCGATCGACCAGATCCAGGTGCCGTCGAAGGCGAAGAGGATCCGCCCCGGAATACCCAGGACGAGGATCGCGACGAGCATGCGGAAGATCTTCTTGTCGGTGGGCTTGAGCATGGCGAGCACAACACCCGCCCCCGTGCCGCCGATCGCCCCGATGGCCTGGACGATGCCCACCGCGTTGGCCGACCCGTGCGTGCGGGCGAGGATCAGCGGCGGGAACAGCACCCAGCCCAGCGCGGACAGGAAGCTGATCGAGAGCATGATGGACAGCAGCCCGACCAGGGGTCGTCGGCGCGCGATGTAACCGAAGGCCATGCCGATGTCCTGCCGGAAGCCGGACGCCCCCTTCGCGGTGTGGTCACGCACCGGGTTGGGCGGCAGCTTGACCGCGAACACCGCGGCGATCGCCAGCAGGTACGAGGCGGCGTCGACGGCGAGGATCGAGGAGATCCCGATCTCCGACAGCAGGGGGGCGGCGATGGCGGGGGCGGCCACGTACGGCGCCGCCCTCAGCATGGTCATCATCGCGTTGGCCCGGGTGTACCCACCCTTTTCGATCATCAGGGTGATGGCGGCACCGTACGCGGGTGCCTGAAAGGCCAGGAACGCGCCGGTCAGGAAGTTCACCACGTACAACTGCCAGAGCTGCGCGTCCCCGAACACGTACACGCACAACAGCAGCAGGGTCACGACCCCCGAGCCCACGTCCGAGGCGATGATGGTGGTGCGGCGGCTCCACCGGTCGATCAGCGCCCCCGCGACGGGCGAGAAGACGACGGTCGCGCCGAAGGCGACGAACGTGAGCAGGGTGACGTCGAGGGACGAGTGTGTCTTCTGAAAGACGTGGATGGCGATGGCGAAGTTCGTCATCCGGGTACCGACCTGCGACAGTATCTGACCGGCCCACATCACGGTGAACCCGGAGAAACCCGAAGCGCGCCTCACTGGTGACTCAAATCCTCTCGTCTCGGTTGGTCTTCGGTCAGATGTCGCGCCGGATCCGCGGCGCCCGGTACGAGGGCGGCCTGCGCGGCGATCGTGGGATGGGCGCAGAACTGCCCGGCGGTGATCGCGACACCGGCCTGGTTCGCATGGGAGGCGGCCTGGATGGCGAGCATCGAGTCACCACCGAGGGCGAAGAAGTCGTCGTGGACGCCGATCCGGGCCACCTCCAGGTGCAGCAGGTCGGACCAGACACGCGCCAGCGTCCGTTCCCGGTCGTCGCGGGGCCCTTCACCCCGCTGTTCCGCCAGGGTCAGCGGCACCGCCGGCGACCAGCCGGACGTCACCATCGGCGCGTCCAGCTCCCACCGCCCCGTCACGGCGGCCCGGGGACCGTCTCCGCCGGGAAGCAGCACCGCGCACTCGGCCGCGTCGGTACCGTCCACCCCCGTGAGCGTGCCCGGCGCCGCGTCCACGCCGCCGTCGACCAGCCGGACCCCTTCGTCGTCGCGGAGGCGGGCCGGCGCCTCGGTGTCGGGCGGCACGCAGACGACGAGACGGCGGCCGTAACCGCGCTGCAGCGCGGCAAGCCGTAGCAGGTCGGCCCGGGACCAGCCCGTTGCCGTGGTGACCACCCACTTCACCGGGGGGACGCGGAAAGCCTGGTGCAGTCTCCTTACGGCCGTCTCGCCGATCGATGCCGGGAGCGGGCCGGTGAGCACCTCCGTCGCGGGGAGCGCGGCGAGTTCCACATACAGCCGGGCGTCCATGCGGGCCTCCAGCCGGGGCTCCAGCAGGCCCTCCGAGGCTTGGGTCAGCACCACCAGCGGACGGCTCGACCTGGACCGGTACGCCCTGACCGCCGCCACGACATCGGTCACCGCGTCATCCAGGCGGCGGACGAGCGTGCCCAGGCGTCCGGGCACCGGTGACCCGATCAGATCGGCCCAGCGCAGCACGAGCACATTGATCCCGTCGGGCCCGGCCGCGAAGACTCCGGCGGGGTCGAGCAGGGCGCCGAACACCTGGGAGGTGACGGCCAGACCGGGCGCGACGTCGAAGCGGGCAAGCAGCCGCTCGGCCTCGTGCCGGATCGGCTCGGCCGGGCAGGTCGTGGCGACGGCCAGCCTCGGCACGGCACGCGGCCGGACACGAACGGGCTCCGGCAGCGATGGCCCGGGAACGGCGCCACCGGGCGCGTCGCTCATCCGGACGATGATCGACTCGAAGCGGGAGAGCAGATCGTCCACCACCTCCCCGCCGAGCCTGGTGGTGTCGTACTCGACGTCCGCGTCCAGGACGCCGTCCTGCCAGCGCAGATGGAGGAACAGCTCGAACGACGTGGTCCTCCTCGGCACGTCCAGTGTCCGCACGGACACCCCCGGCAGGTCGAGGCCGGTCGACGGCTCGTCCACCACGTTGAGCGCATGCTGGAAGACCGGGTGGTGCGACCGGTCGCGCGGCGGCCGGACCTCCTCGACGATCCTGCTGAACGGCAGCTCCCGATGCCGCTGTGCGCTCAGCACCGTCTCGTGCACGCGGCGCAGCAGCGCCCGCGACGTCGGCGCCCCTGACACGTCCAGGCGGAGCGGCATCAGGTGGGCGAATCGGCCGACGAGGTCTTGCAGTTCCGGGTGCTCCCGGCCCCCGGACGGCACGCCGAGCACGACATCTCCGCGACCGCTCTCCTCGCCCAGTAACAGGGCGTACGCGGTGAGCAGCACGACGAACGTACTGACGCCGCACACCCGGGCGAGCTCCTCGGCGCGTGCGCCCAGATCGCCGCGGAGCGGCCGAGCCACCGTACCGGCTGTCCCCGCCGCTGACGCGTCGCCGTCGCCGTCGCGGGCGCCGTCGCGGGCGTGGGCGCGGGCGTGGGCGCGGGCCAGGTCCAGCCGTGGCGGCGCGTCGTGGAGGCGGTCGGCCCAGTAGGCCGAGTCGGCCTCGGCAGCCGCGCCGGCCAGCCGGTTTCGTTCCCACACCGCGTAGTCCGCCATCTGGACGGGCAGCCGTGGCAGCGGCTCGCCCAGGCCCGACCGGGCCCGGTAGGAGGCGGCCAGGTCCCTCAGGAAGATGTGCCATGACGCGTCGTCACAGACGATGGGGTGCATGCCGATCAGCAGGTGGTGCCGGTCGGGTCCGTCCCTCAGCAGCCGTACCCGCAGCAGCGGCCCCGCCTCCAGGTCGTAGGGCTGCGTCGCGTGCGCGTCGATCGCCGTGGCCAGTTCGTCCGTCCGGCCCGCGATGTCGTCGATCCGTGCGCTGGGCCACCAGCAGTCGAGCCGGTCGTGGACGATCAGGGTGGGGCGGCCCTGCTCCGCGCCGAAGGTCGTGCGCAGGGCCTCGTGCCGCTGTACGACGTCGTCCACCGCCCCGCACAGCGCCGACTCGTCCAGTGGCCCGGTCAGGGTGGCCGCGAAGGTGACCGCCGCGGAGCCGGTGCCGAGCTGCGCGAGCGCCCACAGCCGCCGCTGGGTCGAGGTCGGCTCGATGGGCCGGTCCCGGGGCACCGGGACGAGTGCCGGGTGACCACCGGGCTCCGGCGCGGCCCCGTCCTGCGAGGCGCGCGCCAGGTCGATCGTGCGGGCGAGTGCCGCGATCACGGGGTCGGCGTAGAACTCGTGGAACGCCACGGGCACCCCGAACTCCTGGTGCACCAGAGACAGGGCCCTGGTGGCCAGCAGCGAGTGCCCGCCCAGCGCGAAGAAGTTGCTCTGCGTGCCGACCTCGTCGGCACCGAGCTGATCGGCCCACAGCGCCGCCAGCCGCTTCTCCGTCTCCGTCCGCGGCGGCACGTACTCCTGCGGATTCGCGTCCGCCGCGGGCTCCGCGGGATTCTTCGCCGCCTTCATGATCTGCGCCGCGGTGGCGAGATGGGCCTCCGCGTACTCCGCGCGTTCCGGCCCCGGTGGCCCCGCCCGCCATGCGGAGTGCATACGCCGTACGGCGAGCGTTCCGAGGGCGGCGAAGAACTCCTCGGTGTACGGGACGTGCCCGAGCGCGTCCGCGGCGGAGTCGGAGATCTCCGTGACGCCCAGCCCGGCGGCGAACTCCGCGGGCCACGTCACCTCGACGCCGGGCACACCGGCCAGTCCCCGGGCGAGCCTCTCGTCGGCCGCGCCGAAGACGCCCCCCGCCTGCGACGGGCAGACCATCACCAGCAGGGGCGCGCTCGTCCGGGCACGGAAGGCGGCGACGGCCGCGAGCAGGTCGTCGACCACTTTGGCGAGCAGGTCGACGGAGGAGTCGCCGGGGCGGTGGCGGGACCAGTCCTCCCAGCGCAGGAGGACGACCTGCCCGTCGCTCGCTTCGCCGGCCAGGAGCTGCTGGAGGACCTGGCCGTAGGGCGCGAACCGTACCTGGAACGGAACCCGTGAGAAGCCGGACCAGAACCGCATCGCCGAGTCCATCGGCTCGGCGGTGAACGACGCGGCGACCTGGACCGTGCGGCGGCGCAGCGGCACCACATCGGCGATCGGCCGGTCGGGCGTCTCGGCGAACCCGGTCAGCACGGCGACCAGGCCGTCGGCGACGTGCCGGGCGGTCTCGTCCAGGTAGAGGTCGGTGCTGTACCCGAGGACGCCGGTCAGCCCTGTGGCCCCGCGGCGCACCGTCAGGAACATGTCGAAATCGGTGGCACCCGTCTCGACGCGCTCCGGCGTGAACGTGACGCCGCCCGCCTCACGCGGCTCCGCCGCGCCGATCTCGCTGACGCTGAGCATGATCTGGAACAGCGGGTTGTACGCGAGCCGCCGGGTAGGCGCGAGCTCCCGCACGAGCCCGGAGAAGGGCACGTCCTGGTGCGCCGCCGCGGCGGCGGCCGACCGCTGGACCCGGCGCATCAGCTCTTCGCCCGACGGGCCGCCGGACAGGTCGACCCGGATCACCAGCGTGTCGGCGATGCTGCCGATCAGCGGCTCGAGCTCCGTCCGCTGCCGGCGCGCGACCGGCGTGCCGAACAGCACGTCGTCCTGGCCGGTGGCCTGCTGGACCAGCGCCGCGAAGGCCGCGGTGACGACGTTGTTGAGGGTGACCCCCGCCCGCCGGGCCACCGCCACCAGACGGTCGGTCACATCGCCGGGGAGGGCGAACTCGGTATGGGCGCCCCGCCCGCTCTGCGCGGGCGGGCGGATGCGGTCCGCCGGAATGGTCGACAGGGCCGGGGCGTCGGCCAGCCGCTCGCGCCAGTAGGAAAGCTGCGACGCGAGCCGGTCGCCGTCGGCCGCTTCCCGCAGGGCCGCGGCATGGTCGGCGAACCGCAGGCGGAGCTCGGGCAGTTCGGCGTCCTCACCGTTGCGGCGCGCGTAGCACGCCACCAGGTCGCCCAGGAAGACCTCGGTGGACCAGCCGTCGATGACGATGTGGTGGACACAGACCAGCAACAGGTGGTCGTGCGGTCCCAGAGCGAACAACGTCACCGCCACCGGAGGGGCGGCGGTCAGGTCGAACCGCGGCCGGGCCCGCTCGGCGATCAGCCGCGCGAGGGCCGGGGAGTGCGGCCCGGCCGGCTCTGCGGCGGCCGCCTCCGCGGCGACCACGGGCATGGGCGGCACGAACACGTCGAGAACGACCTGGCGAGGCCCGTCGGGAGTCTCCCGGAACACCGTTCTCAGTGCCGACTGGCGGGCGACGACGTCCCCCACCGCCGCGTGCAGGACGTCCCGGTTCACCCGACCCGTCAGCCGGACCGCGAACGTCACCGGCACCGCTCGGCCGGGCGAGAGCTGATCGGCGACCCACAGCCGCTCCTGCGCGGGCGACAGGGGCAGCGCCTCCCCGTCGCCGGTCCCGGGGGGCGGTGCGGAGGCGGTGGACCGCTGGGCCAGCCTGGCCTGGAGCAGCCTGCGTTGCTGCGGAGTAAGCCCGTCGAGCAGCTCGCCGAGGTCCTTGCTCATCGCACCGTCCGCCCTTCGAGGTCGGCGACCGCGTCGCTGATCGACGCGAGCACGAGATCGGCCATGCGGCCGGCGAGCCCGTCGCCGACGAGGTCGGGCCGTACCCGGACCATCAACTCCCAGTTCTCCGAGAGCGGCCGGCGCGCGACCGTGACGGTCATCGGGAAGTCGTTCCGGTCGGAGTACCAGAACTCCAGCGGCCGGACGTGCTGGAGGGAGGCGAGGGAATCGTAGGTGTGGAAGTCGGCATAGTTGAACAGGACGTCGAACGGCATCGAGCCGAGGGCGCCGCGCAGCGTGGCCAGGGGCAACCTGCGGTGGGGGGCGAGCGCGCGTTCCGCGGCCCAGGCCGAGGCGACCACGTCGCTCCAGCCCGCCGCGCCCCTGGTGTCGACGCGAAGCGGCACGCTGTTGACGAACATGCCGATCACCCGGTCCGCGCCGTCCGCCTCGACGCGGCCGTTGACGGTCAGACCGGTCACGACATCGGCGGAGCCGCTCAGGGCGGCCAGGGCCCGGACATGCGCGGCGAGGAAGACGCTCTTGACCGGCACGGCCAGCCGCGCGGCCGCCGCCCGCGCGCTCCGCCGCAACGTGGCGTCGAGCACGCGCCGGACGTCGACGTCGGGAGCTGCCGACGGGACCGGGGCGGGGCGCACCCGCGCCGTCACCGGTGCGGGACGGTGCCCCTTCAGCATCGCCGTGAAGTACTCGGCGGCGCCGGGATCGGCCGCCGTCCGCCGTTCGAGCGCCACGAAGTCGCGGTAGGCGCCCGTGCGCGACGGCCCGCCGGGTTCCACACGCCCCCCGGACAACCGGAGGTCGTAGGCCTCCATGATCTCGGTGAGGAGGACCGCGAGGCTCCATCCGTCCATCACCGAGTGGTGCACCGACAGCGCCAGCGTCCACGAGCCGTCGCCGTGGTCCAGCGCGTGACACCGGGCAAGCGGAGGCTCGGCGGGGTCGAACCATTCGTGCCACTGGGGCAGCCACCAGTCCCGCACCACTGCCGCGTGGCCGCCCGCCGGTCCGACCGGGGCCTGGAGCACCGTCAGCGGTAGCGGAGCGTCCCTGTGCACCCGCAGGAGTGGCCCGTCGTCGTCCAGCACGTCGAACGAGGCGCGCAGCAGGTCGTGCCGGGCCGAGACGGCGTTCAGCGCGTCGCCCAGCGCCGCGGGATCGAGCGGTCCGGCAAGGCGGACGGTGCTCAGATCGTGGTACAGGGTCGGGTCGTCGCCGACCTCGTACTCGTAGAGGATCCCGGTCTGCAGCGCCGAGGCGGGGTAGGCGTCCACCAGGCCGTCCGTCGCGCCGTCGGTCAGGCGGTCCGCCGACCCGCCCCTCAACTCCTCGCCGACCCCTGCTCCTTGGTCCTCCGGGCGGCCCGCATCGCCCGCGCCGAGCACCGCCACCAGCTCGGCGACCGTCGGATGGGTGAAGAGGTCCGCGACCGTCAACGGCAGTTCGGCGGCGCGGGCGGCGGCCACGACCTGGACGGCGTGCATGGAATCGCCGCCGAGCACGAAGAAGTCGTCGTCCTCGCCGACCCGCTCGACGCCGAGCACGTCCGCCCAGATGCCGGCCAACCTGGCGGCGGCGGACGCGTCCAGCCGCACGGCCGCGGGCCGCCGCGCCTGCGGGGCGGGCAGCGCGGCACGGTCGAGCTTGCCGTTCACGGTGAGCGGCAGCCGGTCCAGGGCGACCAGCGTGGCGGGCACCATGTGCGCGGGCAGCCGCCCCGCGAGCCGTCGGCGCAGCGCGGCGAGGTCCGGCTCCGCACCCGGCGCCGGCACCAGGTAACCGACGAGCCGTTCCGCGTCGTCGCCGTCGGCCCGCACCACCACGGCCGCCGAACGGACCTCCGGCTCGGCGAGCAGCGTCGCCTCGATCTCACCCGGCTCGATCCGGAAGCCGCGCAGTTGTACCTGCTGGTCGGCGCGCCCGCAGAACACCAGCTCGCCATCGGGGCGGAGGATCGCGAGGTCCCCGGTCCGGTACATCCTGCCGCCCGTGAAGGGATCGGGCAGGAACCGTTCGGCGGTGAGGGCGGGCCGCCCCAGGTAGCCGCGGGAGACGCCCGCGCCCATCACGTACAGCTCGCCCTGCACCCCGACCGGGACCGGTTCGAAGTCGGCGTCGAGCAGGGCCAGCCCGAGGTCGGCGAGCGGGCTGCCGATCGGGCTGCCCGCCGCCTCCGCGTCCGCGGCGGCAAGGGACCGCAGTGTCACGTGGACGGTTGTCTCGGTGATCCCGTACATGTTGACGAGGCGGGGGCACCGATCGCCGTAGTGCGCCAGCCAGTCGCGCAGCATCGCGGGTTCGAGCGCCTCCCCGCCGAACACGACGAGGCGCAGGGCCGTCGCCGGATGGCCGCGGTCGGCGGCGACCGCGGCGAGCTGCCGGAACGCCGACGGGGTCTGACTGAGTACGGTGACGTGCTCGTTCTCCAGCAGCTCCCAGAACGCCTCGGGATCCCGGCTCACGGCGTAGGGGACGATCACGACCCGGCCGCCGTGCAGCAGCGCTCCCCACAGCTCCCACACGGAGAAGTCGAAGGCGAAGGAGTGGAACAGCGACCAGGTGTCCCCGGGCCCGAACCCGAAGTCCTCGGCGGTGACGGTGAACAGCCGGGACACGTTGGCGTGCGTCACCACCACGCCTTTCGGGCGCCCGGTCGAGCCGGAGGTGTAGATGACGTAGGCGGTGTTCTCCGGGCGTACGCCGCTGTCCGACGGCGCGTCCGGCACGGCGGTGTCGTACGCGTCGGCGACGTCGACGAGGTCGGCTCCCGGGAGCAGGTCGGCGAACCGCGCATGTCCCACGACCGAGCGGCAGCCGGAGTCCTCGAGGGTCAGGGCGAGACGGGCCGGCGGGTAGCCGGGGTCGAGCGGCACGTAGCCCGCGCCCGCCTTCAGCACGGCCAGGACCGCGACGGCGAAGTCGACCCCGCGGTCCAGGCAGACTCCGACCAGGGTCTCCGGCCCCGCGCCGCGGGCCCTCAGACGGTGCGCCAGCCGGTTGGACGCCAGGTCCAGCTCCCGGTAGGTGAGCTGCGTCCGGCCGTCGCCGATGGCCACCCGGTCCGGGGCGCGGCCGGCTTGGGCGGAGAACAGTTCGTGCAGGCAGCCGCCCGGGCGGGTCGTCCGCGCGGGCAGGATCACGCCGCGTTCGGCCTCGGCGGTGAACCGCAGAGCGCCCAGCGGGACGTCGGGTGTGGCCACGGCCGTGTCCAGGAGCCGTGTGTACCAGTCCAGGAGCCGCCGGGCCGTGGCGGGTTCGAACAGGTCGGCGCTGAACTCGGCGGTGACCCGCACGCCCTGCGGCAGCTCGTCGAGCTCTAGGGTCAGGTCGAACTTCGCGGTGCCGTTGTCCAGGGCGACCGGCTCGACGTCGAGCCCCGGCAGCGCGGCCTGCGGCCGTAGCGGCCCCTGGTAGGCGAACGCCACCTGCGCGACCGGCTGCCGGGACAGGTCGCGGTCGGGTGCGACCCGTGCCACGACGGCCTCGAGAGGCACGTACTGGTGCTCGTGGGCATCGATCGTGCGGTCCCGGCCCTCCCCGACGAGCGAGCGGAAGGTCTGCCGGGCGTCCGGCCGCAGGCGGAGCAGCACGGTGTTGGTGAAGAAGCCGAGCACTTCCTCGGCTTCCGGGCTCGGCCGCCCGGCCATCGGCGCGGCCACCACCATGTCGTCCCCGCCGCCGACGGCGCGAAGCAGCGCACCGAACGCCGCCAGGTACACGGCGAACGGGGTGGCGTTCTCGGCGGCGGCCAGGCCGGCGACGGCGGCCGCCTGGTCCGCTGACAGCGTCGTGGAGACCCGGCCGCCCGCATGGGTCTGGACCGGCGGACGGGGCCGGTCGGCGGGCAGCTCGATGGTGGCGGGAGCGCCACTCAACTGCTCGCTCCAGTAGGCGAGTCCGGGCTCCAGCGCGTCGGACCGGGCGAGCGCGTCGTGCCAGCCCGCGAAGTCGGCGTAGCGCAGCGCGGGCGGGGACAGGTCCCGGCCCGCCCCGGTCTCCCGCGCGTACAGCAGGGCCAGATCGCGGTCGAAGACGTTCTGCGACCATCCGTCGGTGACCAGATGGTGCATGACGACCACGAACAGGTGGTCGTCCGGCGCGAGCCCGTACAGGGTGGCCCGTATGAGCGGCGCACGGGCGAGGTCGAAGGGGCGCGCGGCCTCGGTCGCGGCCTGCGCCAAGACCTCCTCGAGAGGACGTCCCGCCGAGTCGACCACGGTCAGCAGGGGGCCGTCCTCGACGGCTTCGGACACCACCAGGTTGCCGTCGACGAGCCGGAATGCCGCCCCCAGCGCATCGTGGCGGCCGACGAGCGCGGCGAGCGCCCTGCCGAGGGCGGCCGGGTCCAGCGGGCCACGCAACCGCAGTGCGGACGGCACGTTGTAGGCGGAGCCGGCGGCGGGATTCAGGTGGGACAGGAACCAGAGCCGGCGCTGTCCCGGCGCCGCAACCGGGGGCCCGCCCGCCGGCGTGACCTCGGGCAGGGACGCCCGTTCGTCGACCCCGGCACGGATCAGGGCCGCCAGCTCGGCCAGTGACCCGCTCGCGTTGAACTCGCGCAGGGTCGGCCGGGCCCGCAGGTCGGCCGCGATCCTCGTGAGCACGCGGGCGGCCTGCAGGGAGCTGCCGCCCAGCCGGGTGAAGCCGTCGGCCCGGCCCACGGGCCGCACGCCGAGTACGTCCTCCCAGATGGCGGCCAGGGCGCGCTCGACGGCGTCCGACGGTTCCTCGAAGGGCACACCGTCCGGCCGGGGGCTGAGTTCCAGCGAACGCAGTACCGCACGGTCGACTTTGCCGCCGTGCGTCTGCATGGGCAGCGCCGCGAGGGGCACGAACAGCGAGGGAACCATGGTCGGCGGCAGTGCGGCGGCGGCTTCGCGGCGCAGCTGGGCGGCCGAGAGGTCGGTACCGCAGACGAACGCGACCAGCCGGGCGTCGGCGCCCTCGCCTCGGGAGACCACCGCGCACTGGTGCACGCCGGGAAGGGCGGAGACCACCCGCTCCACCTCGGCGGGTTCGATCCGGACGCCGCGGATCTTGACCTGGTCGTCGGTCCTGCCGGCGAACTCCAGCTGGCCGTCGGGCAGAACGCGCGCGAGATCGCCCGTCCGGTAGAGCCGGGAGCCCGGCTGCTTGGCGAAGGGGTGCGGGCCGAAGAGCTCGGCGGTCAGCGCCGGCCGGCCCAGATAGCCGCGGCTCACCGTCGGGCCGCCCAGGTAGAGCTCGCCCACCGTCCCGGGCGCGACCGGCCAGAGGTCGGCATCGAGGACGTACGCCTCCACACCGGGGAGTGGGTGGCCGATCGGCGGCGGCCGGTCCGGCCGGCGCCGATCGCTGGTGGTGACGATCAAGGTCGACTCGGTGGGGCCGTAGGCGACGTGGAAGTCCCGTTGCCGTTCCCAGCGTTCGACGACCTCCGTGGGGACCACCTCACCGCCGACCACCAGGGTGCGCAGGCCGGGCAGCTCCGCGTCCGGCAGCACCGCGAGCACCGAGGGCGGCAGGAACGCCGTGGTGACGCGCTCCCGTTCGAGGAGCCGCGCCAGCCCGGGACCGATCAGGTCGGCGCCCCGCGGCGGAATCACCACGGCACCCCCGCTGGTCAGCGGCCCGAAGATCTCCCCGACCGTCGCGTCGAACGTGATCCCGGCGAACTGCAGCGTGCGGGTCCCCGGGCCGAAGTCGACACGGCTGCCGATCCCGGCGAGGAACGCGGTCACGCATCGGTGCTCGACCATGACGCCCTTCGGCCGTCCTGTCGACCCGGAGGTGTACATGATGTAGGCCAGGTCCCCGGGACGCGCGGCCGTGGGCGGGAGACCGCCGCCGGGCCGGGAGCCGACGGGTTCATCGACCAGCACCACGGGGCAGGCGTCGGCGGGCAGCCGGCCGACGAGATCCGTCCGGGTCACCACCAGGGCGGCACCGGCGTCGTCGAGCACGACGCCGAGCCGGCGGGACGGATACGCCGGCTCCAGCCCGACGTACGCGGCACCGGACTTCAGCACCGCGAACAGTGCGACGACGAGCTCGGGGGAGCGGTCGAGCAGAACACCTACGTAACCACCCCGACACGCGCCCAGTTCACGCAGCCGCACCGCGAGGCGGCAGGCCGCCTCGTCGAGCTCGGCGTAGGTGAGCGCGGTGCTTGCCTGGACGACCGCGACCGCGTCCGGGGTCGCCGCGACCTGGCGTTCGAACAGGCCGTGGATGGTGTCCGCGCCGTTCAGGTAGTCCTGGGCGCTGGTCATGGCTGGCTGGTCCACCTCCCTGCGGCCCGGCCGTGGACCGCAGCACCCACCTTCGCCTCGGGCTCTGGCGCGCCGCTGACGGCCCGCTGGTCCGTCACTGACGCCCTCACGCGCTGTCGGCGGAATTGCCCGCGAGGGCAGCGGACAACTGCCTCACGTCCCCGGGCTCGGGTGCCAGCTCGGCTGCGACCAGCCGGACCAGCGTGGACATCCGGTACCGCCCGTCCCGCCGCGCAAGAACGAGGTGCACGTCGGCGAGGGTGTTCAGGGCGGAGCGCACGCGAGGGAGGCTGAGCCCGGTGTGCGCGGCGAGCACGGGTGCGGCCACGCCTTCGGAGTCGATCTGCGGCCAGCCACCCAGCAGCCGGAACATCCTCCGCGCGTCCGCCGGCAACAACCGGTCGTAACCCGCCCGGATACGGGCCCGCAGGGTCAGCCCGCCGAAGGCGAGCTCGTCGAGGCGCCGCTGCTCATCGGAGAGCTGATCGGCGAGGTCCTTGAGCCGCAGCTCCGGCCGGGCGGCCAGGCGCGCCGCCACGATACGGATCGCGAGCGGCAGGTTCTCGCACCGGTGGACGACGGTTCGCGCGGACATGAGTTCCGCGTCGACCCGTTTCGGTCCGGCCGTACGGCGCAGCAGTTCCAGCGCCTCCTCGTCGTCCGGCACGTGCAGGGTGAGGTGTGCGGCACCGTCGATCATGGTGAGCGCGCGCTTCCCGGTCACCAGCGCGGCGGAGCTGCCGGCCCCGGGCAGGAGCGGGCTGACGTGGCCCAGGCCGGCGGCGCCCTCCACGACGACGAGCACGCGCCGGGTCGCGAGCGCCGACCGGAACAGCGCGGCCAGCTCCTCGCCACAGCGGGGCAGCGCGGTGACGCCCAGCATGGGCAGCCATCGGCTGAGGATCTCCGCCGGTTTCGGCGTGGTGTCGTCGTCCGCGTGCAGGTTGGCGTAGAACTGGCCGTCGGGGAAGCGCGCGGCGAGCCGGTGGGCCGCGTGCACGGCGAGAGTGGTCTTGCCTGCCCCCGCCGGACCGCTGATCATCCCGACCTGTCCTGCCCCTTCCTCGGCGAACCAGCCGCAGACCTCCGCCAGTTCGGCCCGGCGACCCACGAACGTCGAGGTGTCACGGGGAAGTTCGGCGGCCAGCCGTACCCGTCCGTCGCGGGCGGACCCGGGGCGTGCCGGGGCGGACGGCGTCCCCACGAACCAGAAGCCGTCGGCGTCCCCCGTCCTCCCGACGGTGCGCCCGGACAGGATGTCCCGCTGCAACTGCCGCAGTTGGGGCCCCGGCTCGATACCCAGGTCCTCCCGCAAACGGGCACGGACGCGCCCGTACGCCGCCAGCGCGTCGGCCTGGCGGCCGGTGCCGCACAGTGCCACCATCAGCAGCGCCCACAGCCGCTCACGGTACGGATGGGCACCCACCATGGTCTCCAGCCGGGGCACCATCGCAGCCTGCCGCCCCAGTGCGAGCGCCGCCTCGACCGCGTCCTCCTCGACGGCCATGCGCAGATCCTCCAGGCGCTGGACGTCGTCCTGGATCGCCGTGGCGGACACGTCGGCGAGGGCGTGCCCCCGCCACAGGTCCAGCGCCGCCTGGAGGGCGGCGGCCCCCTCGTCCGCTCGCCCGGTCTTGATCGCCGCGCGCCCACGGTCCGTCAGGTCCTCGAAGCGGTGCAGGTCGAGCGCGCCGTCGGGCAGCATCAGCCGGTAGCCGCCCGCCTCGGTCAGTAACGCGGTGTCCGAGTCGAACTTCAGGACCTGGCGCAGCCGGTAGACATAGGCCTGCAGCGTGTTCCTGGCCTTCGCGGGGGGAGCGTCCCCCCAGACCTGGTCCTCCAGCTCGTGCACGGGCACCGTCTGGCCGGCCCGCAGCAGCAGCACGGCCAGCACGGCTTTCTGCTTGTCGGCGGCGATGTCGATCAGCCGGTCGCCGTCCCATACCTGGAGGCACCCGAGGATCCGGAAATCCATCATGCTTCTCTCGTGTCATACGCGGGTCCGTCCCCGTCGACCGGGCTCGGGGATCAGGAGACGCCGACGTGGCGGGCGTACTCGGTGATGAAGGCGGCCAGCCGTTCGATGCCCTCGACGGCCTGCTGCCGCGTGAGGTAACTCCACGCCAGGCGGATGACGTTCTCGCCGCCGCCGCTCGGATGGAAGTAGCGCATGGGCGTCCAGATGACCCCGAACCGTTCGGCGGAGACGGCCAGCGCCGTGTCGTCGGCGGCGAACGGCACGTTCAACGCGAGGAAGAAGCCGCCCGAGGGACGATTCCAGGAGACGCCGTGCGTCGCCCGCTCGCGCTCGGGGAACAGCCGGCGCAGCGTGTCCAGGACCGCGGTCAGGTTGGCGTCGTAGGCGCAGGCCGCCTCGGCGTTCCGCGCCCGCAGCCCGAAGCCCGACTCCAGGAGCAGGCCCCCGACCACCGCCTGGCTCAGGCTCGGGGTGTTGACGGTGAGCATGCTCTTGAGCTTGGAGATCTCGTCGGCCAGGCGGGTGCGCTCGCCGCCGCGGTCCACGACCTCCTGGTCGGCGACCAGGTAACCGAGCCGGGCACCGGGAAAGGCGGATTTGGCGAAGGACCCGATGTGGATGACGCATCGCGCCGGGTCGAGGGCCTTCAGCGGCGGTAGCGGCTCGGCGGAGCCGACCACCCGGTAGGGGCTGTCCTCCATGATGAGGACGCCGTTCCGGGCGG
The DNA here is from genome assembly GCF_053596375.1 of Streptomyces sp. NPDC001709. Classification (NCBI taxonomy): domain Bacteria; kingdom Bacillati; phylum Actinomycetota; class Actinomycetes; order Kitasatosporales; family Streptomycetaceae; genus Streptomyces; species Streptomyces sp. NPDC001709. Next base: position 225,297 of record NZ_JBSFGB010000009.1, read on the forward strand.
CGGCCTCCAGCAGTTCGTGGCGCGCCCGGAGGGGCACGGTGCTGCCCGAGGGGTTGGAGTGGTCGGGCACGAGGTAGCACGCGCGCGGCCGGTTCCCCGCGGCCCGTACCTCCGCCACCGCCTGCTCGAACGCCACCGCCGTCAGCCCGTGGGGGCCCTCCGGGATCTCGGCCAGCGCGATGTCGAGCATGCGGGCCGCCCCGGTGATCCCGACGTAGCACGGGCTGGCGACCAGCAATACGTCGCGCGGCGAGGCGAACAGCGCCCGCAGCGTGAGGAACATCGCTTCCTGCGCGCCGACGGTGACCACGATGTCGGCGGGATCGGCGATGATGCCGTCGTCGGCCAGCGTCCGGGCCACCAGGTCCCGGACCGCCCCGGCAGTCGCACCGTACTGGAACAACGCGGTGCGGATCTGCTCCTCGGACCGGCCGAGACCCGCCAGGTGATCGATGTAGCGGTGCAGCCACCGGAACAGCTGCTCGACCTCGAAGAAGTCCTCCAGCGGCCTGCCTGGCGCGAAGGAGATCGCGTCAGGATGACGCATGGTGATCTCGTTGAGGAAGTTCATCGTGTCCATCACCGGCGCGGACGCGCTCGAATGCAGCCCCTCCTTGGACAACACCCCTGCGCCCGGGTCGACCGGACCGCCGGCCACCGGGCTGGAGACGGCGGGCGCTGGGACGGAAACGGGGGGAGCCGGGACGGAAGCGGCGGGCGCCGGGAGGGAAACGGGGGGAGCCGGGAGGGAAACGGGGGGCGCTGGGACGGAAGTGGCGGGCGCCGGGACGGAAGCGGGGGGCGCTGGGACGGAAGTGGCGGGCGCCGGGACGGAAACGGGGGAAGCCGCGGCGGAGACGGGAGAAGCCGCGGTGGAGACCGCGGGCGCCGGGGTGCCGAACAGCAGCGAGGCGTCCACGTCGGCCGGGCTCCGTCGGCCGGTCTGCAGCAGCACGTCGGAGAGTTCGTCGGCGAGGATGCCGAAGACGCCCGCGGCGCCCTCCTCGCCGGCCGCGGCCAGCCCGTACAGCACCGGCCGCCCGACCAGCACGGCGTCCGCACCGCGGGCGACGGCGGCCACGACATCGCGGCCGCGACGCACTCCGCCGTCCAGGAGGACCGGACAGCGGCCGTCGACGGCGTCGGCGACAGCCGGCAGCGCATCGAGGGTGGCGGGGGCCGCGTCCAGCTGGCGGCCGCCGTGGTTGGACACGATGATGCCGTCCGCGCCGGTCCCGACCGCGTGCAGTGCGTCCTCGGGCGTGAGGATGCCCTTGAGCAGCAGCGGCAGCCGGCCGATCGACCGCAGCCACTCCACGACCGACCAGTCCAGCGCCGGGTCGAGATCCGAGCGTGCGTGGACATCGGCCGAGGAGTACGCGGCGCAGGCGGGCAGATTCACCGGCCGCACGTGGTCCGGCAGGCGGAAGGCATTGCGGATGTCGCGGGGACGCCTGCCCAGCCGCGGGCAGTCGACCGTGAGCACCAGCCCGGCGAACCCCGCGGCAGTGGCACGCTCGACCAGGTCGCGCGTCAGCCCACGATCGCGGAAGCAGTACAACTGCAGCCACAGCGGGCTGGTGGCCACGGCCGACAGCTCCTCGAACGCGCGGCCGGCGAAGGTGCTGACCACGACCGGGATGCCGAAGCGGCCGGCGGCCCGTACCGTGGCCACCTCTCCGTCGGGATGAACCATCGTGTGATGAGCCATCGGAGCGACGGCGATCGGCATCGCCCACGACTGGTCGAACAGCCGCACCGAGAGATCGGTCTTGGCCACCCCGGACAGCACCCGCGGCGCGAGCCGTACGGCCTCGAACGCCGCCGTGTTGGCGTCGACCGCCCGCTCGTCGCCCGCGCCCCCGCGGACGAAGTCCCAGATCCCCGGATCGAGCGTGGCGCGAGCCAGCTCCGCGTAGTCGGCCACCATCGCCGGCGGCGTCTCGTAGCGCTGCGGCTCAGCCGGCATCGGCAACCCCGTCGCGGCTCTGCTCCCGCTCGACCGCCTCGTAGAGTCCCTTGATGTTGCCGCTGCCGAAGGTGCGCGCGCCGCGTCGCTCGATCACTTCCAGGAACAGCGTCCTGCGGGTGTACGGGGACCGGGTGAAGATCTGCAGCAGCAGGCCCCATTCATCGATGTCGGCGAGGATGTTCCGCGCGCGCAGGTCGTCGAGCTCGGCGCCGAGGTCACCGACCCGGTCCTCCACCAGGTCGTAGTAGGCATCGGGCGTCCTGAGGAACTCGACGCCCTGGTCGCCGAGACGCCGTACCGCCTCCCTGATGTCCCCCGTCCCGAAGGCGACGTGCTGAACCCCGGCTCCGCCGTGGGACCGCAGGAAGGTGTCGATCTGGCCGGGGTCGTGTGTCGCGTCAGGCTCCAGGATGGTGAGCGTGATGCCGCTGGCCGGGTCGCGCACCACCTTCGAGGACATGGCCTGCCGGCCCACTTCGATGAACTCCGCGAAGACCTCCTCGAAGCCGAAACTCTCCTGGTACCGGCTCACGGTCTTGTCCAGCTCACCGACCGGGACGCACACGGCGAAGTGGTCGATGTCCCTGAGCAGTTCACCCTCGGCGGGCGCGGGTATCGGTTTGTCGACGGGCGAGAGAGTGGGGTGCGGGAGCGGAGCACCCGCCTCGACGAGCGTGTGCACGACGTCGCCGAAGCCGCGGACCGCGGCGTTCACGACGGTGCCGCCCGGGCCGGCGTGGGACGACGGCGCGATGACCGGATCGGCGCCGTTTGCCACCGCCGTCCGATAGGCCTGTGCGACGTCGGGCACCTCGATCGCGATGTCGGCCACACCGTCGCCGTGCGCGGCCACATAGCGGGCGACCGGGTCGGCCGCGTCGGTGGTCGAGGTGAGCAGCAGGCGGATCCGGCCCTGGGCCAGCAGTATCGAGTAGGGCTGCCGGGCCGGGTTCGACTCCGCGATCGAACGGAAGCCGAAGGCCTTGCAGTAGTAGTAGGCCGCTTGGCAGGCGTCGCCGACGTACATGTGGACATGGCTGAGTCGCGAACGATTCATGCTACCCCCGCAGCAATTCCCAGGTGGCCCGCGTGGACCCGGTTGACGTCATCCTCACATCGAGGCCTGTACGGCACGCTGAACACTTTGCTGAACCCGGATCCCCCGCCCGGTGGTTGTCCGGGTGAGCCACCAGATCCAGGACGGGCAGAAATCGACCCCGGGAATTGGCTTCGGGTTAGTTGAATTGCTGGAGTGCGAGTCAGGTTTCCTCGCGCAACCGGTCCTCGACTTCTTCGGGCGACATTTCCGCGATCTCTGCGATGAGCTGAGCCATGACCGCCGGGTCCTCGGGGTTGTCCGCGACGGGCGGGAAGCCGCTCCGGCCGGCGAGCGCAACGAGCTCCCGGGGTGTCGGTGCCGAGTACAGCGCGTCGCCCGGCAGCTCGACACCCGTCGCGTCGGCCACCCTGGCGATGATGCGGGTCGCCAGCAGCGAGTGGCCGCCGAGGTCGAAGAAGTCGTCGTCGAGACCGATGTCGTCGATGCCGAGCAGCTCCCGCCAGATGCGCAGGACGGTACCGGGCAGACCTGCGACCGACTCCGTCGCGCCGGCCGGCTCCGCCCCGGAGACGGACGAGACGTGCTGCGCGCCGTGCGCTTGCTCCGCCGTGACCGCGAGGCCCAGGCCCGCTCCGGGCACCGGCTCCACCCAGTGCCGCCGGCGCCCGAACGGGTACGTCGGCAGCGGTATGCGCGACCACGTCCCCCGGCGCCACCGGTCCCAGTCCACGGATGCGCCAGCTTCCCACAGCCGGCCCACCGTACGGGCCAGGTAGACACCGTCGTCGGCTTCGCGTTCCGGATCGGGCAGCCCGCCGAGCGGCACATGGTCGTCCCCGGCCCTGCCGAGGAGCGTACGAAGGGTGGCCCCCGGACCGACCTCGAGGAACACCGATGCCGGGCCGCTCAGCAGCCGCCCCACCCCCTCGTGGAAGCGGACCGGGCTGAGCAGATGACGGATCCAGTACTGCGGGTCCACGGCCTCCTCGGGACGGATCCAGTCGCCGGTCAGGTTGGACACGAAGGGTATCTCCGGCGGGCGGAGAACGGCCTTGCGCAGCATCGACTCGAACGGCGCGGCCACGGCTTCCATCATCGGGGAGTGGAAGGCGTGCGACGTGCGCAGCCGGCGGCACGTCGCCCCCGCCGCCCGCAGCCGCTTCTCCAGCGCCTCCACGGCCGGTACGGGACCGGATACGACGCACAGGTCCGGGCCGTTGACGGCCGCGACCGTGGTCTCGGCGTCGAGAGCGGGCCGTACCTCGTCCACCGCGAGGGCGACGGTGAGCATCGCGCCGGGCGGCTGATCCTGCATGAGCCGTGCCCGCGCGGCCACCAGATCGAGCGCGGTGGCGAAGTCGAAGCACCCCGCGACGGTCGCCGCCACGTACTCGCCGAGGCTGTGTCCGATCATCGCCCTGGGCGTGAGCCCGAGCTCCATCCACAGGCGGGCGAGGGCGTGTTCGACGGCGAAGAGCGCCGGCTGTGTGCAACCGGTGCGCTCCAGCTGCTGCGCGTTCTCGGCCGGATCTCCCGCGTACAGCAGGCCGCGCAGGTCGAAGTCCAGGCGCTCGTCCGCGGTGTCGATCCAGGTGCGGAAGGTCTCCTCCGTCTCGTACAGGTCCCGCCCCATGCCCACCCGCTGGGCACCCTGTCCGGGGAACATGAAGACCACGCCACGATCGCGGGCGTCCACGGCCGGCGGCCGTACGGCAGCCAGGGCGGCGACTGCCGAGTCGATGTCCGTGCACGCGACCGTGGCTCTGCGGCGCTGGGGTGTGCGGCCGCTCTGCAACGTGGCGGCGACGTCTGCCAGTTCGGCTTCCGGATGAGCCACCAGGTGTTCCCGCAGCCGGGCCGCCAGTTCGAGCAGCCGCTCGTCCTCGCGGGCGGACAGGGTCAGCACCTCGCGCCCCCGTCCCCCGGAGGAGCGGGGAGGCGGGGGCGGGGGCTCCTCCAGGACCATGTGCGCGTTCGTCCCGCCGATGCCGAAGGAGCTGACCGCCGCTCGCCGCAGCCCGCCGTACTCCGGCCACGGCGTCGCCTCGCCGAGCAGGCGGAACCGGCCGGAGTCCAGGTCGATGTCCGGGTTCGGCCGGGTGAAGTGGCGGCTCGGCGGCAGGACGCGGTGCTTGAGCGCCAGCACCGTCTTGACGAGGCCCGCCACTCCGGCCGCGCCGGAGAGATGACCGATCTGCGCCTTCAGGGTGCCGAACGTGCACGGGACACCGTCGGTGCCGAACGCCTCGGTGAGTGCCTCGAACTCGATCGGATCCCCGAGGGACGTGCCCGTCCCGTGCGTCTCCACGTAGCTGATGGTCTGGGGGTCCACGCCCGCGACGCGGTGCGCCGCGCGGACGACGGCGACCTGCCCGTCCACCCCCGGAGCGGTGAAGCCCATACGCCGCGCGCCGTCGTTGTTCACCGCCGACCCGAGGATGACGGCATGGATGGTGTCGCGGTCGGCGAGGGCGTCCGCCAGCGGCTTGAGCACCACCACTCCCACTCCGTTGCCGAAGACCGTCCCGTCGGCCGCGGCGTCGAACGGCAGGCAGTGCCCGCTGGAGGAGAACACCGAGCCGGGGGTGTGCCGGTACCCCTCGTGCTGCGGCACATGGACCGTGACACCGCCGGCCAGGGCCAGTTCGCACTCGCCGGCGACCAGCGCCTGGCAGGCCATGTGCACGGCGACCAGGGACGACGAGCAGGAGGACTGCACGCTCAGGCTCGGCCCGCGCAGGTCGAGGTGATAGGAGACCCGGGCCGCCAGCATGTCCTTCTCGGTGGCCTGCAGCAGCTCCTGCGGACCCACGTCGGCCAACGCCCCGGGGGAGCGCAGCAGGTTGCCGAGCAGGTAGGCGTTCTGGCTGGCACTGGCGTAGACGCCCACGGACGCGCGTTCGGCGCGGGGGGCGTACCCCGCGTCCTCCATCGCGGCCCAGGCGCACTCCAGGAAGATGCGCTGCTGCGGGTCGAGCAGCGCGGAGTCCCGCGGGGTGTACCCAAAGAAGACGTTGTCGAAGTACTCGACGCCGTCGAGTACGCCGTGGACGTGCCGGTAGTCGGGACGCCGGGCCTCGTCCGGCGCCACCCCGGCGGCTATGGCGTCCTCCGCGGTGAACGACGTGAGCTGCTCACCACCGTCGAGTACGTTGTCCCAGAACCGTGCGACCGAGTCCGCGCCGGGGAAACGTCCCGCCATTCCCACGACGGCGATCTCGAGCCCGGTCGGCTCCGCCTGCTGCGCGCTCATCGCTCGTCCCCGCTCATTGCGGCGCGCCGCCGGGCACGGGCGGCTGCGGTCAGCCTGCTGCGTCCTCTGCCGTACTCCGCCTCCGCGCCGGGTGCCGTGGCCGCCTCCATATGACGCACCAGCAGGTGCACGGTCGGGTTGCGGAAGAGCGTGACCATCGAGATCTCCCGTTCGAACAACTTGACCAGTCGGGCCCTGAGCCGCATCAGCAGCAGCGACGTGCCGCCGATGTCGAAGAAGTTGTCGTGCACACCGACGCTCGCGAGGCCGAGCGTCGCGGCCCAGACCGCGGCGACCTGCTCCTCCAGACCGGCCCCCGGCGCGACCTGGTGGTCGGTTCGCTCGGCGACGGGGGCGGGCAGAGCGGCGCGGTCGATCTTGCCGTTCGGGGTCAGCGGCAGGGCGTCGAGCACCACGATGGCCGAGGGCACCATGTGCGGGGGCAACCGATCGACCGCGAAGGCGCGCACGTCCGCCTCGCTGACGCCGGATCCGGTCACATAGCCGGCCAGCCGCAGCTCGTCGGCGGTGCCGTACGGTACGACGACGGCCTGTCCCACGTTCGGGTGGCCGGCCAGGACGCCCGCGACCTCGCCGGGTTCGACGCGGTATCCCAGAACCTTGACCTGGTCGTCGGCGCGCCCGACGAACTCCAGATCCCCGGAGGGAAGGCGCCGGACCAGGTCGCCGGTCTGGTACATGCGCGCCCCGGGCGGCTCGGCGGGGCACGGTGTGAAGGCGGCCGCAGTCGCGGCGGGAGCGTTGAGATAGCCGCGGGCCACGTTCGCCCCCGAGATGTGCAGCTCGCCCGTGACCCCGTTGGGGACGGGCTCCTTGTCGGGCCCGAGGACGTAGGTGCGCACCCCCCGCAACGGGCGGCCGAGGGGGACCGTCGCGGCCTCCGGCACGTCCTCGGGTACCCGGTAGGCGAGCATCGAGACGGTGGTCTCGGTCGGGCCGTAGTGGTTCTCGACGGCCAGGTCCGGCCGGGCGGCACGGACCCGGCGCACCAGGTTCGGCCGCAGCGGCTCTCCGGCGCAGATCAGCAGGCGCCGCGGCAGCACCCCCGCGGCCATGGCGCCGTCCGCGCCCGCCAGGGCCGCGAGATGGCTCGGTACGAGCTTCATCGCGTCGATCCCGTGTTCCGTGAAGTACGCCGCGAAAGCCTCCGGATCGATCGCCTGCTCGCGGGACAGCACGTGCAGCCGGCCGCCGGTGGTCAGCGCCCCGAACACGTTGGTGCTGCCCAGGTCCGCGGAGAACGTGGACACCAATGCCCAGGACCACCCCGGTTCGGTCCGCTCGTACAGGCCGTTCAGGTAGTGGACGTATTGACGGTGCTCGACGGCGACGGCCTTGGGCTCGCCGGTGGAGCCCGAGGTGAACAGCACGTAGCACAGGGCCGAGTCGGGAGTGGGCGGCCGGACCGGACCCGCCTCACCGGGATCCTCCCCCGGCACGACCACGGGGAGCCCGGAGGTCCCGGCGCGTTCCGCCAGCTCCGGAGTCGTCACCAGGGCCGTCGCGCCCGCGGCCGACAGCAGGGCGTTGACGCGGGTGCCGGGATGCTCGGGGTCCAGCGGCAGATAGGCCCCGCCCGCCCGGAGTATGCCGAGCATCCCCACGATCATCGCTGCCGACCGGGGGACCAGCAGGCCCACGGGACGATCCACTCCCACGCCGAGCGCGGCGAGCCGGACGGCCACCCGCTCTGCCCGGCATTCGAGCTCGCCGTAGGTGAGGTCGCCGTCGGGCCCGGTGACCGCGATCCTCGACCGCGCCCTGCGCGTCTGGGCAGCGATCAGTTCGTGCAGGGTGGTTCCTTGAGTGGCTCCCATGAAAGCGATCGTCGTGTCGCACCCTGACTCAGCGCTGAACCGGCGGTGACGCGCCGGGCGGTCGTCCTGCCTTTACGTTCTTGACAAGCCAAAAACAGGCCACAATTGATGGCTCATTGATAAAACATCGAAGTTGAACTGGTCTCAGGTGTGTACAAAACCAAAGACTTTGATAGATGCTCTCATGCTAGTCTCGCGGGATCGGTCCCGTTCGACACATTGGCCGTCCTGCCATACACCGGGGGTAAAGATGAGCAGGTTCGAAGTCGCGGCCCCGTACGACACCGACATACTTTCAGGTGATTACATCCGTATTCTCGGTCCGGTGGACATCCTCGCCAAGGGCGCCCCGGTTCCCCTGGCTCGACGTAAGCAGCGCCTTCTGCTGGCATTGCTCGCATTAGAGGCCAACCGGCCCGTCCCCTTCTCGCGCATCGTCAGCGTGCTGTGGCCGACGAAAGCACCCGCTGCCGTGCGTAATCAGGTTCATGTTCACATATACGCCCTCCGCCGAGCGTTGGCAGCGATAACCTCCACGCAGAAGTGCCTGGAGACGAGGCACGACGGATACGTGCTGAACACTCCGCTTGTCGAGGTGGACCTGCACCGCTTCGAGCTGGCCGCCGCCGACAGCGAACGCGCATGGGCATCCGGTCATCTGGCCGACGCTCACCGGTCCTTGTGCGCAGCGCTCGACCTGTGGCACGGGGTACCCCTGGACGGCCTGGACGGGGTGTTCGCCCAGTCGGAGTCGGCCCGGCTGCAAGAGCGCCGGCTGACGGCCCTCGAACGGCGGTTGGACCTCGATCTGGCGGTGGGCAGACACGCCGACGCCCTGGCCGAACTGGCCAGGCTGGTCGCCGCCAATCCGCTGCACCAGGGCTTCCAGCGCCGCCACGTACTCGCGCTGTACTGCTGCGAGCGCACCAGCCAGGCCTTGTCCGCGTGCCGTGCGGCGCGCCGCCTGGTCGTCGACGAACTGGGCATCGACGCGGGTGAACGGCTCGACTCGCTGGAGATGGCCATCCTGCGCGGCGCGCGGGCGGAGGGGCTGGTGGCCGAGGCCATAGGCTGGGAGAGCCCTCGCATCCGGCCGCCCCGAAGGCCGGCCGGATGCGTGGGGTACGGCAACGGTCTGTGACCGTCCGTGGCCGCCGGCGGGCTAAGCTACTCCGGCTTACGCGCGGAGCAGGTCCACGACAGCGGGAGCGGATCGCCGGGCAGACGCCAGAATCCCGCGTCCTGGTCGTCACGGACCATGGAGCTGAAACGCTGCCGGCAGTCGACCGGCACCTCCGTGAACGTCTCGATCCGCAGCCCCGCCTCGATCAGCGCGGTGATGACGTGGGAGATGGTCCACGGCCAGCTGTACTGCTTGTACGCATCGATCTCCCGCGCACCCTCGTACTCGTCCCCGTAGGTGACGCTGACCTCGTTCTCCTGAGGACCGCTCTTGAACAGCTCCGAGCGGAGCCGCAGTTCACCGTCGACCTCCTCGAACGCGCCGAGGATCGAGTGGATCTCCACGATGTGGAAGACACCACCGGGCTTGAGGAAGTGCGCTATGACCTTGGCCCAGCCGGACAGGTCCGGCAGCAGGTTGAGCACCCCGTAGTCGGTGTAGACGATGTCGAAGGAGCCCGTCAGCACCTTGGGCAGGTCATAGATGTTGGCTTCCACGAACTTGATGTCCACGTTCAGGCCCTTGGCCAGGTCACGGCCGATCTCGAGGGCCTGCCCGGCGAAGTCCACCGCCGTGACGTTGGCGCCCTTCCGGGCCCAGGAGATGGCGTTCAGCCCGATGTGGCACTGTAGGTGCAGGAAGTCCTTACCGGATACATCACCGAGCGCGGCCAGCTCCAGCGAGCGCAGACTGCTCTTCCCCGCCCGGAACGAGTCGAGGTCGTAGTAGCTCGAGTCGACGTGCGCCAGAGCTCGCCGGTTCCAGCCCTCCTGGTTGCTCTCCATGCGCTTGCGGTCGTCGGTGGTGGTGTCCAAGGGAGGCCTCTCTTCGATGTGATGGCCAGTGTCGGTGGAGCGTCCTACCGCCGATCGTCCCCGCGGCCGCTGACTCGGTGCTGAAGTGTGGTAAGCGGCGCGCTGGAGCCCGCTGCCCTAGAAGAAACCGAGCTTCTTCGGTGAGTACGACACCAGCAGGTTCTTCGTCTGCTGGTAGTGCTCCAGCATCATCTTGTGCGTCTCGCGGCCGATCCCGGACTGCTTGTAGCCGCCGAACGCCGCGTGCGCCGGGTAGGCGTGGTAGCAGTTGGTCCACACACGGCCCGCCTGGATCGCGCGTCCCGCCCGGTAGGCGGTGGTGGCGTCCCGGGTCCAGACACCCGCGCCCAGGCCGTACAGCGTGTCGTTGGCGATCTTGATGGCGTCGTCGAAGTCGTCGAAGGAGGTCACCGAGACGACCGGGCCGAAGATCTCCTCCTGGAAGATCCGCATGCGGTTGTCGCCCTCGAAGATGGTGGGCTGGACGTAGTAGCCGCCCTTCAGCTCGCCGTCGTACTCGACGCGTTCACCGCCGGTGAGGACCCTCGCGCCCTCCTGCCGGCCGATGTCGAGGTAGGAGAGGATCTTCTCCAGCTGGTCGTTGGAGGCCTGGGCGCCGATCATCGTGTCGGTGTCGAGGGGGTGCCCAGGCTTGATGCGCCGGGTGCGTTCCACCGCCGCATCGAGGAACTCCGCGTAGTGGCCGCGCTGGATCAGCGCCCGGGACGGGCAGGTGCAGACCTCGCCCTGGTTGAGCGCGAACATGGTGAAGCCCTCGAGCGCCTTGTCCCGGAAGTCGTCGTCGTGGGCCCAGACGTCGTCGAAGAAGATGTTCGGGGACTTGCCGCCGAGTTCGAGGGTGACCGGCTTGATGTTCTCCGAGGCGTACTGCATGATCAGCCGCCCGGTCGTGGTCTCCCCGGTGAACGCGACCTTCGCCACCCGCGGGCTGGACGCCAGCGGCTTGCCCGCCTCCACCCCGAACCCGTTGACGACGTTCAGCACACCCGGCGGCAGCAGGTCCGCGATCAGGCCGACCCAGTAGTGGATGGATGCCGGGGTCTGCTCGGCCGGCTTGAGGACGACCGCGTTGCCCGCGGCGAGCGCCGGCGCCAGCTTCCACGCCGCCATCAGGATCGGGAAGTTCCACGGGATGATCTGCGCGACGACGCCGAGCGGCTCGTGGAAGTGGTACGCCACCGTGTCGTCGTCGATCTCGCCGAGCGACCCCTCCTGCGCCCGGATCGCCCCCGCGAAGTAGCGGAAGTGGTCGATCGCCAGCGGGATGTCGGCCGCCAGGGTCTCGCGGACCGGCTTGCCGTTCTCCCAGCTCTCGGCCACCGCCAGCGGCTCCAGGTGGGCCGCCATGCGGTCGGCGATCCTCAGCAGGATGTCGGACCGCTCCGCCACCGACGTACGGCCCCACCCCGGCGCGGCCTCGTGCGCCGCGTCCAGCGCCCGCTCGACGTCCTCCGCGGTGCCGCGCGCGATCTCGGTGAACGGCTGTCCGTTGACCGGCGACGGATTCTCGAAGTACTGCCCGCGCAGCGGCGGGACGTACTCGCCGCCGATGAAGTGGTCGTAGCGCGCCTGGTAGGAGACGATCGCGCCCTCGGTGCCCGGCGCCGCGTAACGAGTCATCCTGGTCTGCCTCCCGGTGCAGCGCTGCCCGCCGTCGGGCAGCTCTCGGGCGCGAGGCTAGGCGGACGGACGTTGCACGTAGGTTGCGCGGCGCCCGCGTCCCTGCACGCGGCGGGGCGGCGCCGTCAGCTCGGCCTCCAGTGCGGCGAGCCGGGCCCGCACCGGCGCCGTCGGCCGCACCGCGGCCAGCGCCCGCCACACCTCGAGGTCGTCCTCACCCCAGGGCGCGTGCGCCCAGTCCGCCAGCAGATCCGGATCGCGGTGCGCGATCAGGGCCGTCCGCAGCCCGTCGGCGAGACGGTCCCGCAGCCGTACGATCGCCGGAGCCTGCGAAGCGGGCAGCAGCGGACCGGTGTACGCCTGCGCCGCCGCGGTGACCGCCGCCGCCCGCAGCCGCCGCTCGACCACGGTGACGTCCGACTCGACCGCGGCCGTGAGCCGGTACGGCCGCGAGGCGAGCACGTCCGAGCCCAACAGCCTGCGCAGCCGGGCCAGTTCGGCCCGCAGGGTCACCGGGGTCACCGACTCGTCCGCGTACAGCGCGCACAGCAGCTCGTCTCCGCTCAGCCCCTCGGGATGCCGGGCGAGCAGAACCAGGATCTCGCTGTGCCGGCGGCTGAGCCGGATCCGGCGGCCGTCCAGCACGAGGTCGGCCTCGTCCCGCCCCAGAGCGCCGAGCAGCGGTAGGTCCGCGGCGGTCCGGGGCGGTGCGAGCAGCGCGAGCTGTGCCTCCGCGGCCCGCGCCACCGCCTGCACGAACCCGAGGCTGTGCGGATGCGCCAGCCCGTCCCCACCGGTGATGTCCACGGCGCCCAGGACCCGGCCGGTACGCGGATCGTGCACCGGTGCCGCCGCGCACGTCCACGGCTGGACCCGCCGTATGAAGTGCTCCGCGGCGAACACCTGCACCGGCCGGTCCACGGCGACCGCGGTTCCCGGCGCGTTGGTGCCGACCGCGCTCTCCGACCAGCGTGCCCCCGGCACGAAGTTCATCCCGTCCGCCCGGCGCCGGGTCGCCGGATGGCCCTCGACCCACAGCAGCCTGCCGTGCGCGTCGCACACCGCCAGCAGATGCTCGCCGTCGGCGGCGAACGTGCCCATCAGCTCCCGGAACAGCGGCATCACCCGGGCCAGCGGGTGCTCCGCCCGGTACGCGCCGAGGTCGCCGTCGGTCAGTTCCACGCTCGCGGTGCCCTCCGGCCCGACCCCGGCTCGCGCGCTGCGCCGCCACGACTCCGCCACCACCGACCGCACCGGGCGCGGCACCGTGCCCACCGTGGTGAACGTCTCGTGCGCCCTGCGCAGCACACGGACCCGCTCGGCGGGGTCGGCCCCCGGTTCCAGGGCCACCCACGGATCGGTCAACTCGCCCTCCCCGGACGGTGGGACGGTGATGTCGGTACCGGGCCATCGTCGTCCGGTCAGGCGAAGTTGACCAGTCTCAGGTAGCGGACCCAGTCCCAATTCGGGCCAGGGTCGGTGTGGTCGGTGCCGGGCACCTGGTAGTGGCCGATGATGTGCTCCCTGTCCTTCGGGATGTCGTACTTGGCGCAGATCGCGGCCGTGAGCTTCGCCGACTGCTCGTAGAGGGCATTGGTGAAATAGGAGGGCCGGTCCACCCACCCTTCGTGCTCGATACCGATGCTTCGGGTGTTGTAGTCCCAGTTGCCCGCATGCCACGCGATGTCGGCCTCGTGCACGCACTGGGCCACATGCCCGTCCGCCGAGCGGACCAGATAGTGCGCGGACACCTGCTTGTCCGGGTTGCCGAAGATCATCAGCGTTTTGGTGTAGGTCTCCTGCGTGACATGGATGATCACGCGGTCGATGTCGTAGCCGTAGGGCCGGTCGGACGCGGTGTAGTTGGAGGTGCTCGCCGGCTGCCATTCGGCGGGCGGGTAGTCGACGGCCTCGGACTGCGCACCGGCTCGGGGGTCGGGGAGCAGCGCGTAGGGCACGGCGGCGAGCGCCGCGCCCTTCAGCAGCCGTCGCCTGTTCAGGCGCGGCCGCGCCGGGCTCGCTGGTGATGCCGGCTCTCCTGGCTGTGCGGGGCCGACCGGTTCCATGTCCATCGGCGGGTGCCTTTCGGGGGTGTGGGGGATGGGGTGTGGGGAGTGTGGGTGTCGGGTTTCCTGGGATGCCGGGCGCAAGAGGGACGGAGAGGGGAGAGGGGTGGAGGGGAGTGGGGAGGAGCCGGTGAGTCGCCGGTGAGGCACCGGGATCTACGGGGACGCCGTAGGCGTCAGCTCCGCAGTACCCGCGCGGTTTCCCGCAGCCGTGCGTGTATGCCGCGGTACGTCTCGCGCGCCGGCAGCCACTCCTTGCGGAGCTTGGCCACGCACGTGTAGTTCGTGTCGCACACGTTGGCCAACGGCGATTCGACCGCCTGGGTTGCGAATTGGTACGCGTCCGGCTCACTGAACCCGTAATCGCGCACCAGCCACTGCACCAGGTCGAGCTGCGATATCCGGAACGCGTCCTCCAGCGGGCGGGCCGAGCCGGTCGAGACGATGTGAGTGTCCGACTCCAGCCGGGGCCACGGCGTGGCTACGTCCTTGAGAAGGTCGACGACCACCACGGTGTTCATCGCGCACTCCACGGCGACCCCGCAGGTCTCGCCCTCTCCCTGCCGGGCGTGCCCGTCACCGAGGCTGAGCAGGGCACCCTCGGCCTTCACGCCCAGATAGCAGGTGACGCCGGCCCTCATCTCGGGCGTGTCCATGTTCCCGCCGTGCGCGTCCGGGACCAGGGCCGAGCGCACCTCCAGATTCGCGGGGGCCACACCCACCGTGCCGTGCATGGGGTCCAGGGGCAGCTCCACCTCGATGTCACTGTCCTGCGCCTGGAACAGGGCGGTGCGCCGCACGCGGTCCAGCTGCCAGATCCAGACGCGCTCCGGCAGCGGGGGCTGCAGCGTGGCCGTGGTGTGCGTGGAGGTGAGCGCGCCGAACAGCGGGACCGTCGTCGACGCGGCCCAGTCACGGGCCGGTTCGATCGACACGAAGTGCACGGCCACGGTGTCTCCGGGCTCGGCACCCTCGATATGGAAGGGGCCTGTCTGCGGATTGAGGAAGGGGAACTCACAGACCTGGGAGACGAGGTCCTTCTCGGAGCGCACCCGACCGGCGAAGCAGTCCTCAGTGTACAGGTCGAGAATCGTGCCGGGCGCGATCCGCGCGACGGGCGGCGCACCGCCGAACGTCCAGGCGTATTCGTCCGGTTCCGGCCGCACGGTGAGGATCCGGGGGTCGGTCATCGTGGAGGCGTCCCTTCTGACGGGAGGCGGGAGGCGGGAGGTGGAAGACGGGAGACGGGAGACGGGAAGACGGAGACTGGAAGCGGGAGCGGTCGTGGGACGGAATTTCTGCGGGGCGGTGCCACGTCAGCTGGGCACGGTCCCGTCCCGCCGGTGCCCGGCCGGGTCGTACGTGTCGAGGTGCACCCGCGCGGTCTCGGCTATGCGCTCGGGGTGACGCCGTATCAGCAGAAGCAGTACGACCAGACCCACCACCATCCAGACACCGACGACCGGCCCGGCGTAGGACACCGGAGCCGTCAGTGCGGTGACGAAGTCGAAGACCGGGAGGCCCGCGGCCGTCAGCAGGGCCGGGACGAAGGCCACGACGCCGAGCACCGGGAACAGCAGATGCCGCACCGGCTTGAAGGCGGTCCGCCCGGCCCGCAGGAAGTAGCCGGCGCAGGCGAGGTTCACGACGATGTAGACACCGACGACGACCGTGACGATCACCGTGGCGAGCAGCAGGAACGCGGTCACCGGGTCGTAGCCGAAACCGAGCCCCAGCACCGCCCCGACCGCCACGAGGGTCTGCAGCGCGATACCGGCCACGGGGGAGCGGTGCCAGGGGTGGAGCGTGGCGAGCAGGCGGGGCAGCACCCGGATGCGGGCCAGCGCGAAGGCCGTACGGGTCGAGACGTTGGCGCATGCGTTGGCGTTGGCGATCGTGGAGTTGATCACCGCGAGGAAGACCAGCACCCAGAAGAGGCCGAAGGAGGCCCGGGCGACGCCGTCCCAGGAGGCCGCGCCCGAGGCACCGAACTTCGCGAACCGGTCGGGGCCGAAGTAGACGGTCATCGCATAGGTCGTGATCACGTAGAACAGGCCGATGCCCAGCGCCGCTCCGAGGACCGCGCGGTGCATCGTCCGCCGGGGGTCGCGTGTCTCCTCGGCGAGCGGCGCCGCCGCCTCGAACCCCGCGAACGCCAGCACCGTGTACACGGATCCGGCGAACACGCCGCTGATCCCGGCGTAACCGTCGGCGGTGTGCGAAGTACCGAACTCCGAAAGGGTGTTGGCGCCGCCCGCTTTGCCGATGAGCAGGACTGCGAACACCAGGAAGACGAGGATCTCGAAGAAGCCGAGGACGGTGCCGAAGCGGGCCGAGGCGCGGACGCCGAGGTAACCGGTGACGGCGATCACGCCGGCTCCCGCCAGGGACCACGGCCACCACAGATCCGCCGGCCAGGAGGACCACTCCTCGTGCAGCGTGCCCGCCGTGGTGAAGCCCAACTGCAGGAGGAGGAGCGGTGGGACCAGCATCTCCACGAAGACGTAACCCCAGCCGACGAGAAACCCGACGGCGGGATGCAGTCCGCGCGCCGCATACGTGGCCACCGAACCCGCGGCCGGCAACTCCCGGGCCAGCTCGGCCACGCACGACGCCGTGAACAGACAGGCCACCAGCGCGATCAGCACCGCCAGCGGCAGGCTGCCGCCCGCGAAGGCGGCACCGGCCGGAATCGACGCGGCCACCGCGGCCGCCGGTGCCATCGCCGTGACGCTCTGGAACAGCACCTCGCGCAACCCGACGGCGTCGCGTCGCAGCGCCCCGGACGTCTCCTCGTGCATGTGTGTCCCCCGATGTCTGTCAGCCCACTGCCACCCGATGCGTGTGAAATGACGTCAACTACGTGCGGAACTGCTTGGCGCCCGGCGACCTTGACGATCCGTCGGCCGCGCCTCGCGTGAATCACGGTACGTCGCGGTCGGGTTGGGCAGAAGGGCCCGCACCGGTTCCGTGGAGAAGCCCCCACTTGTGGAAAACCCGGCCACCCGATCGGGTGAACACCGGCCGCCATCAGGCCGCTTGCAGCTCGTCAGAGCGGCAGTCCACCCGGGTGTCGTCCGTCAGGTGCCGCCGTCGAAGAAGCAGTCGTCGGTCTCCCCACGGCATCCGGTCCGTCACCCGACCTCCCCTCACCACCCACGGGGGATGTCAGGATCGTTCCGCCACCACCGCCGGATCGTCCAGCACACCCCGGACGACCGAGTGCGCCGCGCCCAGCAGGGGGCCCTCCGGACCCAGCCGGGACACCGTCACCGGGCAGGGCGGGCCGGCTGTTCGGCTCGTCAGCTCCGTTTCCAGGGACGGCAGCAGCCAGGGGGACAGGCCGGCCAGCGCGCCGCCGAGCACCACCGTCTCGGGGTCGAGGAGGTTCACCGCACCGGTCAGGGCGATGCCGAGCGCCGTACCGGCGTCCCGCAGGGCAGCCCGTACGCTCTCGTCTCCCTGCTCGGCGCGTCCCGCGAGCAGGCCCACCAGATCCTCGCCCGGCTCCAGCCCGGCCGCGCGCAGCACCGCCTCCTCGCCCGCGTACTGCTCCAGGCAGCCCCGGCCGCCGCACGGACAGGGCGGCCCGTCCGGCCGTACGGGTATGTGGCCCAGCTCGCCCGCGAAGCCGCGGGTGCCGCGCAGCAGACCGCCGTCCACGACGACCGCGGCGCCGATGCCGATCTCGGCCGACACGTGCAGGAAGTCACCCGGGGTGCCGTCACCGAGCCACAGTTCCGCGAGCGCGCCGAAGTTGGCCTCGTTGTCCGCAGCGAGCGGCCACCCGCCGGGCATCAGGGTGCCGAGGTCGGTGTCGTGCCAGTCGAGGTTGGGAGCGCGCACGACCGTACGGCCGTCCCGTGCCACGAGTCCGGGCACGGCGACCGCGAGCCCGGCGGGCCACAGCCCCTCCCGCTCCGCCTCCGCGACGACCCGGCGCACCAGTTCCGTCAGCTCCTCGACCACCGCTCCGGGAGTGCGCCCTCGGTTCGCTCCATGCAGCACGGCCCGGGCGCGGACCGCGCCGCGCAGGTCGACCGCGCACACCGCCAGGTGGTCGACGCCGATCTCGGCCCCGATCCCGGCCGGGCCACGGCCGCTGACCGCGAGCGCCGACCCGGGCCGGCCCACCCGGCCCGGCCGCTCCGGGCCCAGCTCCTCCAGCAGTCCCCACCGGATCAGCTCGTCCACCAGCGTCGACACGGCCGCCCGGGTCAGCCCGATGCGTGAGGCGACCGCGGCCCGCGACAGCGAACCCTCGGCGCTGACGGCGTGCATCACGCGAGCCAGGTTGCGTCGGCGCATGCCCTGCTGGGTGTCCGGCAGGGCGCGGCCGGCGCCCGGCGGGCGGGCCTCGTGCAGCGGTGCGGTCATGCCTGAAGTCGATCCTCGGTCTCTGCCGCCCGGCTTCATGCGTGCGGCGTGGTCTCCGTCGCCCGCGCCAGCAGCGGGGCCGCGTCGGAGAGTACCCCGGTGATCCGGTCCAGCGTCTCCCGGTCCCGTTCCACGGCCTCCAGCACCGGTCCCGCTGCCGTGTTCCAGCGGCGGGCCACCGCGGCCGGGTCCTCTCCGGTCAGCAGCCCGGCGGCCTGTGCCGCGGCCCCGAGGGCGACCAGTTCCCTGGCCTCGGGGACCTGGACCGGCCGCCCCGACAGCCGCCGTACCGTCTGCTGCCAGGTCGTCCCCCGGGCTCCGCCGCCGATCAGCAGCAGCGGGGTGCTGCGGTCAGCGTCCTCGTCCAGGACCAGGTCGAGCGCGCCGAGCAGCGCGTGCACGGCGCCGTCGTATGCGGCCTGCAGCAGCTGCCCGGCGGTCGTGTCGTGGCGCAGACCGTGCAACAGGCCGGAGGCGTTCGGCAGATTCGGGGTGCGCTCGCCGTCCAGGTACGGCAGCAGGGTCACGGAGCCGCCGGGCTCCACCGCATCGCGGTCCAGGCCGAGCAGCGCCGCGACACGGTCCACGGCGAGGGTGCAGTTCAGGGTGCAGGCCAGGGGCAGCCAGTCCCCGTGGGCGTCGGCGAACCCCGCCACCGTGCCGGTCGGATCGGTCGGGCGGTGCCGAGAGACGGCGTACACCGTGCCAGAGGTGCCGAGGCTGAGCACCGGGGTGCCGGGCCGCAGGCCGAGACCGAGTGCCGCCGCCGCGTTGTCGCCGGTGCCGGGGGCGACCAGGGTGCCCTTGGAGAACGGCAGGTCGTGGCTGTCGCGCACGGTGCCGGCCACTTCTCCCGGGCGTACCACCCGGGGCAGCAGCGCCGGGTCGAGTCCGACGTGCGCGAGGGTCTCCGCGTCGTACGCCTCCGTCCCGGACGCCCACCAGCCGGTGCCGGACGCATCACCACGGTCGGTCGTACCCTGCCCGGTCAGCCGCTCGGTGAGGTAGTCGTGGGGGAGCCGTACCGCCTTCGTCGCGCGGACCGACTCCGGCTCGTGCTCTGCCAGCCACGCCCACTTCGTGACCGTGAACGAGGCGCCGGGCACGCTGCCGGTGCGCTCAGCCCAGGCCTTCGGCCCGCCCAGCTCCTCCACCAGCCGGAGTGCCTGCGGTGCCGAGCGGACGTCGTTCCACAGCAGCGCCGGACGCACCGGCTCGCCCCGTTCGTCCAGCGTGACCAGGCCGTGCTGCTGGCCGCCGATCGACACCGCCGCCGCCTCGTGCGCCGCGTCACCGCACTGGTCGAGTGCCTCGCACAACGCGTCCCACCACTGGCGTGGATCGCTCTCGCGGCCCGCGCCGGAGGAGACGGTGTGCGGCGCCTGGCCGCTCGCCACCACCTGGCCGGTGGCCGCGTCGACGACCAGTGCCTTCGTGGACTGGGTTGATGTGTCCACGCCGACGACGAGCGGACCCTCGGCTGCTGACATCGGGCTCTCCCTCTTTCCGCGACTCTCCGCAACTCCGCGGGACAAAGACATCTTGTCTCTTCCCAGGGGTGCGAGCGCATACTAATTTGTAAACGGCCATGACGAAATAGTCGTACGCAAGGAGCCGGCATGAGCTACCAGCCCACCCCCGAGGACAGGTTCACCTTCGGCCTGTGGACCGTCGGCTGGCAGGGAAGGGATCCGTTCGGCGATGCCACCCGCCGCGCCCTCGACCCGGTCGAGACGGTGCGGCGCCTGGCCGAGCTCGGCGCCTACGGGGTGACCTTCCACGACGACGACCTGATCCCTTTCGGCTCCTCGGACACCGAGCGCGAGTCGCACGTCAAGCGCTTCCGCCAGGCCCTGGACGCCACCGGCATGACCGTCCCGATGGCCACCACGAACCTGTTCACGCACCCCGTCTTCAAGGACGGCGCCTTCACCGCCAACGACCGTGACGTGCGCCGCTACGCGCTGCGCAAGACCATCCGCAACATCGACCTGGCGGTCGAGCTGGGCGCGAGGACGTACGTCGCCTGGGGCGGCCGCGAAGGAGCGGAGTCCGGCGCCGCCAAGGACGTACGCGCCGCTCTGGACCGCATGAAGGAGGCCTTCGACCTCCTCGGCGAGTACGTGACCTCCCAGGGCTACGACCTTCGCTTCGCCATCGAGCCCAAGCCGAACGAGCCGCGCGGCGACATCCTGCTGCCCACCGTCGGCCACGCGCTGGCCTTCATCGAGCGCCTGGAGCGCCCGGAACTGTACGGCGTGAACCCGGAGGTGGGTCATGAACAGATGGCGGGCCTGAACTTCCCGCACGGCATCGCGCAGGCCCTGTGGGCGGGCAAGCTGTTCCACATCGACCTCAACGGCCAGTCCGGCATCAAGTACGACCAGGACCTGCGGTTCGGCGCCGGCGACCTGCGGGCGGCGTTCTGGTTGGTCGACCTGCTGGAGAGCGCGGGCTACGACGGGCCGCGTCACTTCGACTTCAAGCCGCCGCGGACCGAGGACCTCGACGGCGTGTGGGCGTCGGCCGCGGGCTGCATGCGCAACTACCTGATCCTCAAGGAGCGTTCGGCGGCCTTCCGGGCCGACCCGGAGGTCCAGGAGGCGCTGCGTGCCTCGCGCCTGGACCAGCTGGCCCAGCCGACCGCGGCCGACGGCCTGCAGGCCCTGCTCGCCGACCGCGCGGCCTTCGAGGACTTCGACATGGCGGCGGCCGCCGCGCGCGGCATGGCCTTCGAGCAGCTTGACCAGCTCGCCATGGACCACCTGCTCGGCGCACGCGGCTGAACACAAGGAGGGCCGGGTGGTGCGGCACGCGCCGCAGTCCCGGCCCTCCTTCAGTCCGCTTTCCGGACTGTCCGGTTCAGGAACGTCACAGGTCCTCGGGTAGCCGGACGTACGCGACGGTCGTCTTGATCCCGCTGTCGACCAGTCGGCCCTGCGCGTCGAAGGCGCCCGGGCCGTCGGTCATCCCGAAGTCGTTGTCGTTGATGAGAGCGAGCGTGTCGTGGTCCACGCGCGCGATGCCCTCGATCTTCTGCTGCACCCCGTCGACCTTGTTCAGGTCGACCACGAGCCGCTTGTCCAGGACCGGCACACCGGCCGCCGCCGGATCGTCCAGCTGCTCCAGGGACGGCGAGGTCGTGTCGTCGTCCCAGGGCTCGCCCAGTATGTTCGACCTGCGCCCCAGCTCGACCAGCTGCAGCCGGGCCGCCTTGTCCGTGCGCTCCTCGACGAGCAGCCGGTCACCGCCCACGGCCACCACGGAGGAGATCTTCAGCTCGGAGGTGTCGTCCTCGCTCGGGTCGACCACGTTCACCGGGTCGAACCGGTAGGCGTACTCGGCGGTGACGGCCTTCTCGCGCGGCGAGAAGCGCAGCAGCCGCGTGGTGCGCGAGGCGTTCCCGGAGTCCGTGTCCGGCAATGACAGCGGGCTCTGCAGGGCCAGCACCAGGTCACCGCCGGGCAGCTGCGCCAGCCCCTCGAAACCACGGTTGATCTTGCGGTGCAGGTAGATCGACGGCAGCGCCTCCACCACCGGGTAGTCCGTCCCCGTCAGGCCGAGCCCCTTGGGTACGTACCGGGTGAGCACCTCCCCGCGCGCGGAGACGTGGACGAGCGACGGGCCGTACTCGTCGACGAGCCAGAACGTCCCGTCCTCGGCCCGCACGATGCCCTCGGTGTCCAGCCCGTTCGGGTTGTACGAGAGCGGCGTCCTCGCGTCGTAGGTGTACGGCGCCTCGTCGCGGCTCTGCTGGTCGGGCAGCCCGGTGACGGCCTTCCCGGAGGAAGTGGTCAGCGGGATCGCGTCCACAACCCGGACCGTGTCTCCGCAGACCCGGATCTTCACGATCGCGGGATCGAATCCCGGCACCGGGAACGTACGGCGCTTCTTGCCGTCCACCTTGATCTGCCCGTTGGGCCCGCGGTCGGTCACCGTCCAGTACTCGCCCTTGTGGCCGGCCGGGTACATGTCGCTGCCGATGCCGCCCAGGTTCACCCCGTGGTCGTCGTCGACGCTTCCGGGCAGCAGCGCGTTGCTGAAGGGACCGAGGGGGATCTCGCCGAGCGTCGCCGTGCGGATGACACGGGCGTCCCGGGACGGCGCCGCCGTGGCCGTTCCGGCGGCCACGAGGACGGCGGCCAATGCCAGGGGCAGCCCCGTGGCGACGGAACGGTGGACGCGGCGCCGGCCGGCGGCGTACGGGGACATCGGGCCTCCTGGGGACAAGTTCAGTGACAGCGGCCAGCGTTGGGTCCCATGAGGAACGTCGTACGTCGATGGAGTGAACAGCTGGCGTCGGCCGCTCATCGGATCGTGGTGATTCCGTGGTGACGGCTTGTCAGGGACCGTCTTCCGCGCCCGACTCGGCGTCGAGCCGTGCCGCGGCTAGTGCCGTCGCCGGATCCGGGCCCGGCCCGCCCGCGGGGAGCCAGCCGCCGGCATCGTCGCGATACGGCCACCAGCGCCCGTCCCGGCCGAGGCGCAGCTGGATCCCCTCATCCGGGATGTTCCACCGATTCCCGCTGCTGTGAACGGCGGCCGCTCGTCAGCCTCCCAGGCCGCTTCGAGCGCCGCACGCGCGCGTGCCACGCCCTCCACCTGCCAGTCCGCGTCCAGCACGGCCAGGGCCGCCACACCCCCGGCATGCCAGGCCCGGACAGCCGTCGCCGGCTCCTCGCGGGCGCGGCCCGACACCTCGGCGAGCCGCTCGGTGACGGCGTCGGGGGTCCTCCGCACGCGAGTCGCACGGCATCCTGAGCAGTGGTCACAGCCGTGCCGCCGCACGGCTTCCCGCCGAGCCTGTCAGCGCGGCGGCCAGCGCCTCGACGGGGGCGAGGGTGCGACCCTGACGGGTTCGGGCCCGGTGTGCCTGCCGTGGGTCGACCAGGACCCACCCGTCGTGCAGTCGCACCAGGGGACGCTTGGCCTCCGCGAGCCGGTCGAGCTCCTCCGGGGACAGCTCCCGCCCATCCAGAGCGAATCACCAGTTGAAGCCGACCGTGGTGTCCGACGAGAGCAGCGACGGCGGCGCCGTGGCATCCCGCGATGCGGCCGTGCCATCGTCCGGTGGGCCGACGGTGGCGTGCAGCGCGAGGTCGCGCCACAGGCCCTTCGGCCAGTGCACGTCGACTCCCGCCGCGCCCAGCGCCCGGGTGCCCTCGCCCAGCAGCTCGGTGATCTCGTCGTCGGCGAGGTCTACGGCGTCGGGTACGGCGGCGGACAGCAGTGGGGTCAACGGCGGCCAGGTGTGGGCGGCGCGGCGGCGCGGCGCAGCGCCAGCAACACATCGGCACGCGCGCGTGGCCCGACCGCTTCGTGCACTGTTCCCGCACCGGTCCACAGGGCGGCGGCGTCGAGGACGTCCGGCGCTCCATTGACGCCGTGCACCTGCAGCACCGCAGGGAACCGGATCGGAGTGTCGTCCAGCTGCCCGGTGTCGTCGAGACCGGAGGGCCGACGGTGATGCCGTCCGCCCATGCCCGCAGGGCGGGCAACCGCTGCGGTTCGAACGCCGCGTACGCGGGGCCACCGGTCACCAGCGAGGCCGGGGGGAGCGTGGAAGTACGTCGGCGACCGAGTCCAGGAAGGAGCCCAGCAGCCGCTCCCGCTCCGGCAGCCGGGGCGGTCCATCGGCCGCGAGCGGTACCGCGTGGGCCTCCGGAGGCATGGCGGCGGCGAGTTCGCGGATCAGCTCCTGGTCCCGCCCGGACAGCGGACCGACCCGCCAGGCATCGTGATCGCCAGGGGAGAGACCCGGCAGAAGGAGGCCACGCGCCAGGAAGTGCAGGGCCAGTTGGCAGGCAGCACTCCAGAAGCCGGCCGAGCGATGTCCTTCCCGCAGCGCACGCGCGCGTGACGGCAGGGCCCGGTGCACGGGCAGCAGGAGCGCGGGCGTACGGACCGGCTCGAGGCCGCCCTGCGCCGCCGGCAGCACGACGTCCAGCTCCGCCGGGGAGCCGTCGGCGACGACCGCAGGGGCCTCGCCTTCCGGTCGCCAGAAGGCGAGTCGGCCCGTGCGTGCGGGGACAGACGGCGGGAACACCGTGCAGCATCGGGTCAGTTCGGAGGGTTCGGAGGGGGTGCCATGGGGAGGTCATGCGCAGCTCTGCGGCACTCCTCAAATTTGACTACTTGGCGTCGAAGTCGCCGAGGGTACAGCGCGTAGAGGCCGAGCCCGGGATGTCGGCGTTGTGATCCGGGCCACTTCACACGCTGTTCGAATGGCGGCCAAGCGTGATGGAACGTGGAGTGCTATTACGGTCTTGTCCGGCGCGGGCGAGGCCGTGCGTCTATCCACGATGGGGAGCGAGTCTCATCCACTAGGGGATGGGTCTCAGGGATCTCTCAGGGCCGGGGTTCGGAACCGCGCGCAGCGGGCGGCCGTTCTCAGAGCAGAGAGCGGCATTGGCCGCGAAGGAGGCGACGCTCATGTCCAACAACGCGAAGATCGCCGTCGGGGGTGTGGCGGTCGGGCTGATCCTGCTGATCTGGCTGCCGTGGTGGGTGGCGTTCCTGGTCGTGGTCGGGGTTCCGGTGGCCGGGTATCTGGCACTGGACCCCTCACAGCGGCGCAGGCTCCGCAGGGTCACCCGCAAGGAAGTCGGCCGCTGAGAGAACGGTGAACGGCCCAGGGAGGCTCGGGGCGACGGCGGGAGCGGGCCGGCCTCACAGCGGGGGCGTAGTGGCCTCCAGGGGCCGCCCAGCTCTCAGGGCGAGCTTGGTGTGGGGCGAGTGCGGTTCGGGGCCCAACCCTGGGCAGGGCCCCGGCACGGCACACGGTTCCCGGGGCCGCACGGGCCACTTGGCCGTCGCGGCCCCGCGGAACCCGACGGCGGTGTCAGCCACGGATGCCGCGGGGCGTGAGGTCGGCCGTCCCGCCTCGGGCAGCGGGTCTGCGGTGATCCGGCGCCGGTCGGCAGCGTGGGGATGTACGGCCTCATGCGGCAGGCACTGAAGCCGCCCGGCCTCGGTCCTGGGGTAGGGGCCGTACGCCCTCAGAGAGGCCGTACGGCCATCTTGTCGAGTGCCTCCAGCAGACCCGGCAGCTCGGGGCCCCGGCCCACCGGCAGGACCTCGCCCGGCTCCTCGTCGAGCAGCACGAAGGCGATGTCGTCCGTGCGGGCCACGATCGACCAGCCGGGGCCGTCGGCGCGCAGCGTACGGGCGTCACCCGGGGCGAACGACGAGCGTACCCGGCCGAGCGGCGGCGGCGAGTCGACGTAGGCGCGCGCCTCCGTGAGCACCCGCCTGACTCCCAGGTGGCCGCTCTGGGGCGCGTGCGGCTCGCCGTCCGGCGACGACTCCTCGGCCTTCTCCTGCCCGTCGGCCTTCTCCGGTGCGTCGGTGTTCTCCTGCCCGGCGGGCCTGGAGAATTCCTCGTCGTTGATCTGGTCCCGCCATGCTGCCCACTGCAGCGCGATCTCGTCCGCACCCAGGCGGCGCTGCGCCGGCCCCCAGGAGCTGGTGTCCGGCGGGCTCAGCGCGGGCCGGTCCGCCACCTCGGGAGCGGGATCGTGCGGGGCGGGGACGCCGGGAGCCGAGACGGCGACCGCCAGCGGCCAGCCCGGCAGGGCGGCCACGACCGCGCGCTCGTCCGGAGACAGCTCGTACTCCATGCCGCAGTCCCAGGACGCGATCGCCACGGCGACCAGCGAGACGTCGTCGATGACGACCGTCCAGCGGGCGCCGTGGCCGTCCTGGCCCAGTACCAGGCCGTATCCGTCGGCGAGGGGCGCGAGTCCCAGCGCTGCGCACGCCTCCGGATAGTCGTCGCCCAGAACGCTCGGAAACTGCGCCGGCGTCAGCAGCACCGCCGTCAGTACGTACAGCGCATCGTCCGCGGCGGCGACGGCCTCGTCGTCGGTTCCGGCCATCCCTGCCTCCCAGTGGTTCGTCGGTCCGGCGCGCACCCTAGTGCGAGCGGAAGCCCCTTGTCACGACTCCTCACACCACGCGGAGCTGCAGGTTTCCGCCTGGACAGGGGCGAAACGACCACGGTGGAAGGGAGGCTTCCTCAGTCCGTGGGCAGCCCGAGGAGGTCACGGGCGACCGCCGCGGGTGACTCGTCGCGCTCGCGGGCCAACGCGACGACCGCGCGGCAGGCGAGTTCGCTCACCCCGAAGGACAGCGCCTCCGGCGACACCCAGGCCGCGGCCTCCTCGATCCGGTCCTGATCGTCCTCCGCACGGGCCACGACATAAGTGGCCGCCGCTTCGAACAAGTTGTGTGCACGCCTCTCCCGAGCGCCTGCCGGTTGCGCGGGCGTGGAGGTGCGGAGTCGCGCGGCGTACGTCCGTATGAGGCTGAACACGCGGATCACCTTCCCCGAACGGATCATCGTCAATCGCTCGTCTGCTGCCCTTCAACGTAGAGTTGGACTTTTCGTGGCAGAAGAGGGACGACGCGGTGAAGCGCTTCGCGCCTCAGTGGCCGGCTGCCTCGAGTGACGCGAGGGTGTCGCGCAGCCAGGCCAGTTCGGCCCGGCTCGTGGCGCGCGCGATGGTGAGGACACCGCGCCGGAACGGGTCGTCCACCTCCTCGGCGCTCAGCGGTCGGTCGCCCTCGTAGAAGAAGCTCGCCGGCTCCTCCAGGAAGGCCAGCCGGCGTCGTAGTACGACCGCCTGGGCGGCGGGGTCGTCCAGGTGCCGCAGGAACGCGAGCAGCGTGAACCAGTTGTTCTCGTCGGTGATCCCGCGCTGCGCGGGCTCGGCGAGCCGGCGCTTCAGCTCGCGCCCACCCTCCTCGGTGAGCCTCAGTACGTGGCGCGGCGCCGCCACCGTACCGGGCTCGGTGGCCCGGACCAGCAGGCCCGCCTTCTCCAGCCGTTTGATCGCCGGGTACAGCGTGCTCTCGGCCACGGGCCGCACATGGCCGGTGAGGGCCGCGATGTGCCGGCGCAGGACGTAGCCGTGCAGAGGGGCGTCGTAGAGGAAACCGAGGATGGCCAGTTCGAGCACGGCCGCATTCTTGCGCAGGGCGCCGTACCTCGCCAGCTGGATATTCCTTTGCCGCTATACATCGATACCGATGTATAGTCCTGGCCAGCTGTCGGAGGGCTCCGGGGAGGGCATCGTGAAGCAGGCCGTGTTCGACAACGAGGGAAGCCGGATCCGCTGGACCGAGGTGCCGGGGGAGGAGCCCGCGCGGGTGTATCTGCACGGACTCGGCTCGATGTCCGCCGTCTACCACGCGCACATCGCGGCCCGCCCCGAACTCGTCGGCCGCCGCAGCCTGTTCGTGGACCTGCCGGGACACGGCATCAGCGACCGGCCCGGCACATTCGGATACTCGCTTGAGGAGCACGCCGATGCGGTGGCGGCCGCGCTGGACGAAGGCGGGGTCCGTGGCGCCGAGTTGATCGCGCACAGCATGGGCGGCGCGGTGGCCATCGTGCTCGCCCACCGGCGGCCCGACCTGGTCTCCCGGCTGGTCCTCACGGAGGCCAACCTGGACGCTTTCCCGCCGCTCACGGCCGCCAGCAGCGGAATCGCCTCCTATGAAGAGGACGATTTCGTCGACAAGCAGCACGCGCGCGTGCTGGAGACCGTCGGCCCGCTGTGGGCGGCCACCATGCGGCTGGCCGACCCGCGCGCCCTGCACCGCAGCGCCGTCGGCCTGCGCCGGGGCTCGGATCCTGTGATGCGCACGATCCTGGAAAAGTTGCCCGTCGAGCGGGTCTATCTGCAAGGCGAACACAGCGGCGAACTGACGGGCCGGGAAGGCCTGGATGCCGCCGGGGTGCGGGTGCTGACGGTGCCCGGAGCCGGGCACAACGTCATGTTCGACAACCCCGACGCCTTCACGGCGGCGGTCGCCGGAACGGACTGACCGACCCGGCCCGCAGCGACACGACGCTCACGCCTCACGCCTCGCGCATCGCGAGCGCGAGGAAACGGGCGTCCTCGTCGACGTACGACGTCATGCTCCATCCTGAACGCGCCAGCAACGGACCGAGGTTCATCCGGGCTCGCAGGTCGTCGGGCGTGATCTGCCGGCCCTGGCGTGCCGCCAGGGCCGCGCGCCCGATGGGATGGAACAGCGCGAGCGTGCCGCCGGGCCGGGCCACGCGGGCCAGCTCCCGCAGGTTCTCCTCCGGGCGTGGCAGATGGGCGATCAGACCGGCCGCGAACACGGCGTCCAGGGATCCGGACCGCAGCGGCAACGCGGCGACGTCCGCGAGCACCAGCCGCCCGTCCCGGTCCCGGCCCGCCCGCACGGCGGCCTCGAGCATCGCCGGCGTCAGATCGGCACCCAGCACCACCCCGGAGGGGCCCACGGCGGCCCGCAGCGGGGGCAGGGCGCGCCCGGTGCCACAGCCCGCGTCCAGCACCCGGTCCCCGGGTCGCAGTGCGAGATCGGAGACTGCGTCCGCGTAGGCGGGACCGTCGTCGGGGAACCGGCTGTCCCAGTCGGCCGCACGGGCGGTGAAGAACTCCTGGACATGTGTGTGGTCGTCGCTCATGTTCCGCATGATTCCTCACCGTCGCGGGGGACATGTAGGTGCACATGTTCGGGCCGGACTCGATCGTTCCGTCGCATCCGCGTGTCATATTCCAACAGCTTTCGAAATGCGCCCCCTTTGTGCGCCCGTGCCCCCCTAGCGTCCCTTGGCCATGGGACACCTGGACCACGCCGCCTTCGGCTGGCTGACCCCCGTACTGTCGTACGTCATGGCCTGTACGGGCGCCGCGCTCGGACTGCGCTGCACCGTCCGCGCGCTCGCCACCAGCGGCCGCGCGCGACGCAATTGGCTCGTCACCGCGGCCTCCGCCATCGGAACGGGCATCTGGACCATGCACTTCGTGGCCATGCTCGGCTTCCGCGTCGGCGGCACGGACATCCGCTACGACGTGCCGCTGACCATCCTCAGCCTCCTCGTCGCCATGGTCGTCGTCTGCGCCGGCGTCTTCGCGGTCGGCTACAGCCGCGACCGCAACCGGGCGCTCCTCCTCGGCGGACTCACCACCGGGCTGGGCGTCGCCAGCATGCACTACCTGGGTATGGCGGCGGTCCGGCTGCACGGCGACATCACGTACGACCCTGTCCTCGTCGGAGTGTCGGTGCTGATCGCCGTCGTGGCGGCGACCGCGGCCCTGTGGGCCGGCCTCAACATCAAGTCGCCCCTCGCGGTCACCGTCGCCTCCCTCGTCATGGGAGCCGCCGTCAGCAGCATGCACTACACCGCGATGTTCGCGGTGAGCGTGCGGGTGGACCCCTCCGGCGAGCCCCTGCCCGGGGCCACGGCGATGCAGTTCATCTTCCCCCTCGCCGTCGGCCTCGGGTCCTACCTGTTCATCACCTCGGCCTTCGTCGCCCTCTCACCCACGGCCGACGAGCGAGCGGCGTCCGCCTCCGCCCAGCGGCCTGTCGAGAGCATCGCCCGCTAGCGGGAGCCCGGCCCGCGCGCCCCGACCCACGTCCCGAGCGAGGAGGCCATGCGCCCACCCCGTAAGACCCCGAAAGCCGGCACCCCGGCGCACCCGCCGCGCGGCCGCCGCGCCCACGCCGCACAGCCCGCCGACGAGGACACCGGGAGCCCGCCCGGCACAGCACCGGCCAAGGCACGCGCGCGTGCGAACCGCCGGCACATGCGCCCACGCACCGTGCGCGCCAAGGTGGTCAGCCTGCTGATGGTCCCCGTCGTCTCGCTGCTCGCCCTGTGGGCGTACGCCACCGTCACCACCGCCCAGGACGTCGCCCGGCTGCGGCAGTCCCAGCGGGTCGACGTCGAACTGCGCACCCCGGTGGCCGCCGCCGTCACCGCCCTCCAGGCCGAACGCACCGCAGCCGTACGCTATGCCACCGCCCCGGGCACGGGCGACGGCGGCGACCTCCAGAGCCTGGCCGCCCGCACCGACGGGGCCGTGGCCAAGCTGCGGCTCGGCCGCAACAACACCGTCGCCGACAGCGAGGAACTGCCCGCCGGAGTCTCCCGACGCCTCGGCGCCTTCGTCACCGGCGCCGAACACCTCCGTGCACTGCGCACGGCCGTACTCGACCACAAGGCGGGCTGGGACACGGCGTACGCGCAGTACACGAAGACCATCGGCGCGGCCTTCGCCGTGTACGGGGCCCTCACCGGCATCCAGCAGGCCGACGTCGGCTCCGACGCGCGCGTGCTGCTCGAATTCAGCCGGGCCGCCGAGTCGCTGGCCCAGGAGGACACCCTCCTCGGCAGCGCACGCACCGCGGGGCAACCGCAAGGCGAGCGGCTACGGTTGTTCGGTGCCGCCGTCGCCGCGCGCCGTACCCTCACCGAGGCGGCCGTCGCCGACCTGCCCGCCGCCCAGCGCGCCGCCTGGCGGAACCTGGCCGACAGCGACTCCTACACCACTCTGGGGGCCGCCGAGGACAAGATCCTCGCTGCCGGACCCGGCGCCAAGCCGGCCGACGCGGCAGCGCAGGCCGCCTGGAACGCCGCCCACGCGCGCGTGCAGGACGGAATGAAGGGCATCGCGACGGACACGGGCCGGGCCGTCGCGGGCCGCGCCGACCCCGTTACACGCGGCCTGCTCAGCCCCGCGGGCGCCGCCGTGCTCCTGGGCCTCGCAGCGGTCGCCGCCTCGCTCGTCATCTCCGTCCGCATCGGACGCGGCCTGGTGGTCGAACTCGTCAGCCTGCGCAACGACGCCCTGGAGATCGCGCGCCGCAAACTCCCCGAAGCGATGCGCAGGCTGCGCACGGGCGAGGAGTTCGACATCGAGGCGGAGGCGCCCGCCGGACCGCCCGCCGAGGACGAGACGGGGCAGGTCTCGGAAGCCCTGACCACGGTCCACCGCGCCGCCCTGCGCGCCGCCGTGGAACGCGCCGAACTCGCCAGCGGAATCTCCGGCGTCTTCGTCAACCTGGCCCGCCGCAGCCAGGTACTGGTCCACCGTCAGCTCAGCCTCCTGGACAGCATGGAACGCCGCTCGGACGACCCCAACGAGCTGAGCGACCTGTTCCGCCTGGACCACCTCACCACGCGCATGCGGCGGCACGCCGAGAGCCTCATCATCCTCTCCGGCGCCGCACCCGGCCGGGCCTGGCGCATGCCGGTGTCCCTGACCAACGTCGTAC
This sequence comes from Streptomyces sp. NPDC001709, assembly GCF_053596375.1. Taxonomy (NCBI): domain Bacteria; kingdom Bacillati; phylum Actinomycetota; class Actinomycetes; order Kitasatosporales; family Streptomycetaceae; genus Streptomyces; species Streptomyces sp. NPDC001709. The sequence continues at coordinate 256,564 of NZ_JBSFGB010000009.1, forward strand.
GGGCCGCCGTCTCGGAAGTCGAGGACTACGCGCGCGTGGAGGTGCGCCAGCTCCCCGAGGCCCATGTCATCGGTACCGCCGTCGCCGACCTCACCCACCTGCTCGCCGAACTCGTCGAGAACGCCGCGCAGTTCTCTCCGCCGCACACGCGCGTGCGCGTCACCGGCGAACCCGTCGGCAACGGCTATGCCCTGGAGATCGAGGACCGGGGTCTCGGCATGGGCGCCGAGACTCTCGCGGAGGCCAACCGCCGCATCGAGCAGTCCGAGGCCCTCGACCTGTTCGACAGCGACCGGCTCGGACTCTTCGTGGTCAGCCGGCTCGCCGTCCGGCACGAGGTCAAGGTGCACCTGCGTACGTCCCCCTACGGAGGCACCACAGCCGTCGTCCTGCTGCCCACCGCCCTGCTGCACAGCGGCGCTGCGGAACGCACCCCCCATCAAGGTGCGCAGCCCCATCACGAGCAGGAGCGCGAGTACGCGCGCGTGCCCGCCACGAACCCGCGCCAGGAAGTCGTCGCCGTTCGCCCGGACCGGCCCGCTCTCGCAGTCACCGCTCCTGGCCCGCAGGGCGCCGACGACGAGCCCGGCCCGCACGGCGGCATCGACGAAACACCCCCCGGAGTCACCACCTTGAGGCTGCACCGACCGCCCCAGGAATCCGAGACCTCCGACGACCTCCCCCGCCGGGTGCGCCAGGCGAGCCTTGCGCCGCAGCTCCGCCTGCAGCGCCCTGAAGAGACGGCGGCGGACACCGCACGGCAAGGCGACGAACGACGTACCCCCGAACTGGTACGGGACCGTATGACGGCCTACCGCGACGGCTGGGCTCGCGGCGGCGGAAGACAGCCCGGCCGCCGCGCCGCCCCGCGGGCCGAAACGGGCAGTGACAGCAGCGAAGGAGACCCGGCATGATCCAGGAACCCAACACGAGGACCGGCCAGCGCTCCGGCGAACTGGACTGGTTGCTCGACGACCTGGTGATGCGTGTGAGCGAGGTGCGGCACGCCGTCGTGCTCTCCAACGACGGGCTGGCCGTCGGCGCCTCGACCGGCCTCGCGCGCGAGGACGCCGAACACCTCGCCGCCGTCGCCTCCGGCTTCAACAGCCTCGCCAAGGGCGCGGGACGGCACTTCGGAGCGGGCGGGGTGCGGCAGACCATGGTCGAGATGGACGACGCGTTCCTCTTCGTGGCCGCTGCCGGCGACGGTTCCTGTCTCGCCGTCCTCACCGCCGTCACCGCCGACATCGGGCTGGTCGCCTACGAGATGGCTCGACTGGTCAAGCGGGTCGGCGAGCACCTCTACACAGCACCGCGTGTCGCCGCGCAGCCGCCTGCGGCCGGATGACGTCGAAGAGGCGGCACCGATGACGGAGAACCAGAACGGCGGCCCGTGGGAGCCGGGCAGCCAGTGGTACGACGGCGAGGCCGGACCACTGGTACGCCCCTACGCGATGACGGGCGGGCGCACCCAGCCGGGGCCCACCAACGTGCGCTTCGACCTGATCGCCCTCGTCACCCTCGACCCCGCCGCACCGGCGCTCGACGCCGCCCCGCTCGGCCCCGAACACCGGACCCTGATCGAGCTGTGCCGCACGGAGACACAGTCGGTCGCCGAACTCGCGGCCGACGCCGACCTTCCCGTCGGCGTCGTCAGGGTGCTCCTCGGCGACCTTCTGGAACTCGGCTGTGTGGTCATCAGCCGCCCCGTGCCCCCGGCGCACCTGCCCGACGAACGGATTCTGCGCGAGGTCATCGAGGGATTGCGAGCGCTGTAGATGAACGTTCCGAACGCGCCGTACACCGCGTCGCATCCCGATCCGTGCGCATGGCCCTCCGATCCGTGCGAGTTGCGCCTCCGACCGGACGCAAGCCGGTCACATCAGGTGCACTTCGGTCCAACCGCCCGCAAGCGTGGCTCCGTTGTCATGATGCTGACTTCACCCCGTAGCAGGCGGACGCCGACCCGCAGCAGGCCCTCCCGAGAGAAGTGATCATGGTCACCGAGCACTCCGACGCCGGCGGCGACACCTCCGCCCTGGCGCTGAAGATACTGGTCGCCGGCGGGTTCGGCGTCGGCAAGACGACCCTGGTCGGGGCCGTCAGCGAGATCCGGCCGCTGCGCACCGAGGAACTGCTCAGCGAGGCGGGGCAGCTGGTGGACGACACCGACGGTGTGGACCAGAAGGTCACCACCACCGTCGCCATGGACTTCGGGCGCATCACCATCCGCTCCGGCCTGTCCCTCTACCTCTTCGGCACCCCGGGACAGGACCGCTTCTGGTTCCTCTGGGACGAGTTGTCCCAGGGCGCCCTCGGCGCCGTCGTCCTCGCGGACACGCGGAGGCTGGAGGACTGTTTCCCCGCGGTCGACTACTTCGAGCACCGGCGCATCCCGTTCGTGGTCGCCGTCAACTGCTTCTCGGGAGCCCGCACCTACGGCGCCCACGACGTCTGCCGCGCCCTCGACCTCGACCGTGGCACACCCGTGGTGCTGTGCGACGCGCGCGACCGGGACTCCGGCAAGGAAGTCCTCATCCGGCTCGTCGAGTACGCCGGGCGGATGCACACTGCCCGGCTCCTGGACTCGGTCGGCTGAACCCGCCGCTCAGGCCGCCAGATCCTTCACGGCCACCACCTGGTCGATGGGGACGCGGACCAGCAGTTCCCCCGGAACGCCGTTGCGGGCGCCGTACTCCTCGGCGCGGTCCTCGCCCATGTACCGGGCGGCGATCCGGGTGGCCCAATGACGCACCTGGTCCAGATCCTCCGACAGCCGGGCGCGGCCGTTCAGCACCACGAAGTGGAACGGGGGTCGATCGTCGTCCACACATAGGGCGATCCGTCCGTCACGGGCGAGATTGCGCCCCTTCACCGTTTCCTTACCGGTGTTGAAGACCAGCTCGTCCCCGTCCAGCAGAAACCAGATCGGGGCCACATGGGGGCTCCCATCGGCGCGAACGGTGGACAGCTTGCCGGTCCGGGTGCCGTCCGAGACGAACGCCCGCCATTCCTCGTCGGTCATCTTCTGTGCCATGGGCCCATCCTGCTTGCCCGGACGCCGGTCGTGGGGAAGGCTGGCGGGGAGTTCCTCCAGCCAGGGGGAGACATCACACGGGGAGACGGAGATGGCGCAGAACCAGGGACTCGGCTGGCTCCTGGACGATCTGACCGAGCGGGTGGACCATGTGCGGCATGCGCTGGTCCTGTCCAACGACGGCCTCGTCACGGGCGCGAGCACGGGCCTACGCCGTGAGGACGCCGAGCATCTGGCCGCCGTGGCCTCCGGGCTGCACAGCCTGGCCAAGGGATCGGGACGCCACTTCGGCGCGGGCAGGGTACGCCAGACCATGATCGAGTACGACGACGCCGTGCTGTTCGTGACAGCGGCCGGCACCGGCAGCTGTCTGTGCGTGCTCAGCGGCGCGGAGAGCGACATCGGTCAGATCGCCTACGAGATGACCCTGCTCGTCAACCGGGTCGGCGAACACCTCGCCGTCGACGCGCGGCAACCCGAGCGAGCCCCCATCGCAGACCTCTGACCTGCGACTTTTCCTTCCTCCCGCGGAGTTATCCACAGGCTCACCACGGCCTGCGGCAGATTGGCTACGGTGTGTGCACGGCGAACGCACAGGGCGTGAGCCAACGACTCCACGGGGGAGTACGACCATGTCGGCAAGCACCTTCAGCCCGCCCCGGCCCGCGACCTGCACTCCGAGCCACGCCGCTCGGGAACTGGGCCTCAAACGAGGCGAGTTCGACCTCGCCGCACACCTCGGCCACATCCGGACCGTGCCCGACGAGGGCGGCGGCGGAGGTCGGAGGGTGGAGCGCGCCGAGATCGACCGACTGCGTGCCCAGGAGGGCTACGCGGAGGCGCTGCGTGATCGCGTGCGAGTGGTGGGCACCACCGAGGGCGCGGCACTCATGGAGATCCCGGCCGGCAGGTTCACCCGGCTCGCCCGACTGGGCCTGCTCGTGCCGGTGACGTGGTACCTGAACCGCTACCGCGCCGTGGTCTGGCTCTATCTGGCGGAAGAGCTGCGGACTTTCGCCTCGAAGACCGAGAATGCGCACCTGCTCAAGGGGCGTACGCCAGACAATCTGCGCGGTCAGCTGGAGGCCGGGGTGGACTTGCGCGCCCGAAACTGGCGGGGACGTCACCTCGGGTTCCTGCTGCGCCAGGCCGAGGAGCCATGGGCCCGCGCCGGAGCCGTGGCCGCTTTCCTCTCGTCCGTCGAGATCGCCGACGTCGTCAAGAATCCGTACGAGCGCGCCTTTCTCAACCGGTTCCGCCCCGCGTCTCCTGCGCACCCCACCCCGGGATCGCCTGCCGCGCACCTCGCCGAGCGGATCATGACCGCGCAGGATGCGGACGAGATCGAGTGGCTGCGCAGCGAACTGGCCCATGTGATCGAGGAGGCCCGCACTCTCGTGCCGGCCCCGCGCCCGGCCGCTGGCCGTGTCGCACCGGCTCTGCGCCCCCTCGCCCGGCCCATCCCGCCGATGGCCCGCACGGTCACGCACCCCATGGAGCCGTCGGCGCCCGCGTCGTCGGAAACCCGCGAAGAGCCGGCTGCGGCCCGGGCACTCGAGCCGCGGCCGGGAGGGCCCCAGCCGGAGATCGGGCCGTTGGCCGAGGCGTCCGGTCCCGACGGTGGATCGCCGCCGGAACCGCCCGAGGCGAAGGACGAGCCCGTGGTCCGAGCATTCGAGTGGCACGGCCCGCCGGTGACGCGGTCGGCTGCGCCGACGGCAGGCCGCCGAGGTCACCGCCGGACCGAGCCGGCCCCGACGCGGCCTCGCCGCGGCCTGCGCGCGTGGCTGCGGCGGAGAAGCTCTCGGCCCGCGCAGGCCTGAAGCACACGCCCCCAGGCCCTCGCCGTCGGCCCGCTACAGCGACCTGAACAGGCCTTCCTGGACGACCGAGACCAGCAGACGCCCCTGCAGGTCGTAGATGCGTCCGCGGGCCAGCCCACGCCCGCCGGTGGCGATCGGCGACTCCTGGTCGTACAGGAACCACTCGTCCGCGCGGAACGGCCGGTGGAACCACATCGCGTGGTCCAGCGAGGCCATGTCGAAGTTCCGCGGACCCCACAGGGGCTCGACCGGGATGCGGACGGCGTCCAGGAGGGTCATGTCACTGGCGTAGGTCAGCGCGCACGTGTGGACCAGCGGGTCGTCACCGAGCGGACCGACCGCGCGCATCCACACGGCGCTGCGCGGCTCGGCGCCCTCGATTTCCTCGGCGTTCCAGCGCAGCCGGTCGACATACCGGATGTCGAAGGGCTGGCGGCGCGCCATCCGCTCCAACTGCTCCGGAAGCGCGCCCAGGTGCTTGCGGATCTCCTCGGTGACCGTCGGCAGCGACTCCGGGTCCGGCACCTCGCGGGCCGGCGGCAGCTGGTGCTCGAACGGTCCTTCCTCAGGCTTGTGAAAGGAGGCGGTCAGATTGAAGATCGTGCGGCCTTGCTGCACGGCCGTGACCCGGCGCGTGGTGAACGACCGGCCGTCGCGGACCCGCTCCACCTGGTACACGATCGGCACCCCGGGGCGGCCAGGGCGCAGGAAGTACGCGTGCAGCGAGTGCACCGGGCGGTCGCCCTCCGTGGTGCGGCCGGCGGCGACCAGCGCCTGGCCCGCCACCTGGCCGCCGAAGACCCGCTGCAACGACTCCTGCGGGCTGCGGCCACGGAAGATGTTGACCTCAATCTGCTCCAGGTCGAGCAGGTCGACCAGTCTCTCGGCCGGGTTCGTCATCGGTGGGAATCTCCTTGGCTCACTACTGGTCGAAAACAGCTCAGAGCTGACCGACATCGGTGACACGGACGACCGCACGGCCCTCGGCGTCCGAGGCCGCGAGGTCGATCTCCGCGCTGATGCCCCAGTCGTGGTCGCCGTTCGGGTCGTCGAAGATCTGGCGGACCCGCCAGAGACCGTTCTCCGGCTCCTCCTTGATGACCAGCAGCTTGGGGCCGCGGGCGTCGGGACCGGTGCCGAGGTCGTCGTACTCGTCCCAGTACTTGTCCATCGCCTCGCCCCAGGCATCGGCGTCCCAGCCGGACTCGGCGTCCATCTCGCCGAGTTCCTCGACCTGGTCCAGGGCGGCCAGCTCCACCCGGCGGAACATGGCGTTGCGCACCAGGACCCGGAAGGCGCGCGCATTGGTGGTGACCGGCTTGACCTCGTCGGCCTTTTCCTGGGCCTCCTCGGCGGTCATCTCCTCTGGGTTCGCCAGCTGCTCCCACTCGTCCAGCAGGCTGGAGTCCACCTGGCGCACCATCTCGCCCAGCCACTCGATCAGATCCTGCAGGTCCTCGGACTTCAGGTCGTCCGGGATGGTGTGGTCGAGGGTCTTGTAGGCGCTGGCGAGGTAGCGCAGGACGATGCCCTCGGTGCGGGCCAGCTCGTAGAAGGACACCAACTCGGTGAAGGACAGCGCCCGTTCGTACATGTCCCGGATCACGGACTTCGGCGACAGCGGGTGGTCGCCGACCCACGGGTGGCTCTTGCGGTAGGTGTTGTACGCGTGGAAGAGCAGCTCCTCCAGCGGCTTCGGGTAGGTGATGTCCTGGAGGCGCTCCATGCGCTCCTCGTACTCGACACCGTCCGCCTTCATCGCGGCCACGGCCTCACCGCGCGCCTTGTTCTGCTGGGCGACGAGGATCTGCCGCGGATCGTCCAGGGTGGACTCGACGACGGACACCATGTCGAGGGCGTAGGACGGCGACTCGGGGTCGAGGAGTTCGAACGCGGCGAGCGCGAACGTGGACAGCGGCTGGTTGAGCGCGAAGTCCTGCTGCAGGTCGACCGTGAGCCGGACGATCCGGCCCTCGGCGTCGGGTTTGTCGAGCTTCTCCACGATCCCGCCGTCGAGCAGCGAGCGGTAGATCGCGATCGCCCGGCGGATGTGCCTCAGCTGCTGCCTGCGCGGCTCGTGGTTGTCCTCCAGAAGGTGACGCATCGCCTCGAACGCGTTGCCCGGGCGGGCGATCACCGACAGCAGCATCGTGTGCGTCACACGGAAACGCGAGGTCAGCGGTTCCGGCTCCGACTCGATCAGCTTCTGGAAGGTGTTCTCCGTCCATCCGACAAATCCCTCCGGCGCCTTCTTGCGCACCACCTTGCGCCGCTTCTTCGGGTCGTCGCCGGCCTTCGCCAGCGCCTTCTCGTTCTCGATGACGTGCTCCGGCCCCTGCGCCACGACGAGCCCCGCCGTGTCGAAGCCGGCCCGTCCGGCCCGGCCCGCGATCTGGTGGAACTCCCGGGCCCGCAGCGTGCGTACGCGGCTGCCGTCGTACTTCGTGAGGGCGGTGAACAGCACCGTGCGGATGGGCACGTTGACGCCCACGCCGAGCGTGTCCGTGCCGCAGATGACCTTCAGCAGGCCGGCCTGGGCGAGCTTCTCCACCAGGCGCCGGTACTTGGGCAGCATGCCGGCGTGGTGGACGCCGATGCCGTGCCGGACGTAACGGGAGAGATTGCGGCCGAACTTGGTGGTGAAGCGGAAGTTGCCGATCAGCTCGGCGATCTGGTCCTTCTCCTCGCGCGAGCACATGTTGATACTCATCAGCGCCTGCGCCCGCTCCACGGCCTGCGCCTGCGTGAAGTGCACGATGTACACCGGGGCCTGCTTGCTCTCCAGCAGGTCGGTGAGCGTCTCGGTGAGCGGGGTGAGCTTGTACTCGTAGGAGAGCGGCACCGGGCGGGTCGCCGAGCGGACCACCGAAGTGGGGCGGCCGGTGCGGCGGGTGAGGTCCTTCTCGAAGAAGGACACATCACCCAAAGTGGCCGACATCAGGATGAACTGCGCCTGGGGGAGCTCCAGCAACGGGATCTGCCAGGCCCAGCCTCGGTCGCCCTCGGCGTAGAAGTGGAACTCGTCCATGACGACCTGGCCGACGTCGGCGTCCTTGCCGTCGCGCAGCGCGATCGACGCCAGCACCTCGGCGGTGCAGCAGATCACGGGGGCGTCGGCGTTCACGGAGGCGTCGCCGGTGAGCATGCCGACGTTCTCGGTGCCGAACAGCTTGCACAGTTCGAAGAACTTCTCCGACACCAGCGCCTTGATCGGGGCCGTGTAGAAGGTGACCTCGTCCCGGGCCAGCGCGGCGAAGTGCGCGCCAGCGGCGATCATGCTCTTTCCGGAGCCGGTGGGCGTCGAGACGATCACGTTCGCCCCGGAGACCGCCTCGATCAGCGCCTCCTCCTGATGGGGGTAGAGGGTGAGGCCGCGTTCCTGCACCCACGACTCGAAGGCTTCGTACAGGGCGTCGGGGTCGGCGGTCGGCGGCAGCTGAGCGATGAGGGTCACGCACCCATCTTGCCTGGCCTTGGCCCAGAGAGGGGAATCGGCTGCGGGCGCGAAGATCACGGCCGCTACGCTGTGTCGCCGATGCAGCGTCAGCGCACCAGGTCAACTGGACAGCGGCACACGAGGAATGGGGCGGGAAGCGGCCATGATGGGACCAGCACACTCACTGTCGGGGGCCGCGGCCTGGCTCGGGGTCGGAGCGGCCGCCGCCGCGGCCGGGCATCCGATGCCCTGGCCGGTGCTCCTCTGCGGAGCCCTGATCTGCGCCGGCGCCGCGCTCGCCCCGGACCTCGACCACAAGGCGGCCACGATCTCCCGCGCCTTCGGACCGGTCTCCCGCTGGATCTGCGAGATCGTCGACAAGCTGTCGTACGCCGTCTACAAGGCGACCAGGAAGAAGAGCGACCCGCGTCGCTCCGGAGGTCACCGCACGCTGACACACACCTGGCTGTGGGCGGTGCTGCTCGGCGCAGGCTGCTCGGCGGCGGCGGTCGTAGGGGGCCGCTGGGCGGTGCTGGCGATCCTGTTCGTGCACATGGTGCTGGCGATCGAGGGCCTGCTGTGGCGGGCCGCCCGTGGCTCCAGCAGCGATGTCCTGGTCTGGTTGCTGGCGGCGACCAGCGCGTGGATTCTCGCGGGCGTCCTGGACAAGCCGGGCAATGGCTCGGACTGGCTGTTCACCGCACCGGGCCAGGAGTACCTGTGGCTCGGGCTGCCGATCGTGCTCGGCGCGCTGGTGCACGACATCGGGGACGCGCTCACGGTGTCCGGCTGCCCGATCCTGTGGCCGATCCCCGTGGGCCGCAAGCGCTGGTACCCCGTGGGTCCGCCGAAGGTCATGCGGTTCCGCGCCGGAAGCTGGGTGGAGCTGAAGGTGCTGATGCCCGTGTTCATGCTGCTCGGCGGGGTGGGCTGCGCGGCGGCTCTCAACGTGATCTGAGGCGCCCGTCCCGGACCGGCCGGCCGAGCTGTGGCTCAGGTGGCCTCCCCGGCCCCCGCCCCGCCGTACCGGCGCTCGAAGCGGGCGATGCGGCCTTCGGTGTCGACCGTGCGGGCCTTGCCCGTGTAGAAGGGGTGGCTCTCCGAGGAGATCTCCACGTCGATCACCGGGTAGGTCCGGCCGTCGTCCCACTCGATGGTCTGCTCGCTCTGGGCGGTGGACCGGGTCAGGAACGCATAGCCGGCGGCCCGGTCACGGAAGACCACGGCGTGGTAGTCGGGGTGCTTGTCCTGCTGCATGGCGGCTCCTCGTGCGGGGCGGTCGGGCCGGGGGCGTGCGAGTCAGCCGGACAGGGAGTCCTCGTCGACGATGTGCATCGCGGCCTCCTCGGCGGAGGCGGCGGCGCCGTCGATGCCGACGTCGGTCGCGACGAGGGCGGCCTCATCGTCCTCGTGCGCTCCCTCGTCCGGGGCCACCAGCCGGCCGGAGCGCAGGTTGCCGACCTCGTTGTCCAGAAGCTCGCCGTCGGTGTCATGGTCGCCGATTCCGTCGCCGTCGCCCGCTTCGACGTCTGGCTGCTCCTCGGCAAGCCGTTGGTCGAGGGTCTCGCCCGCCTGGCGTTCGGCCGCCGTCACGCCGATGTGCTCCACCGCCCAGGGACGCTCGGGAGGGGACCAGCCGCGGTCGAGCGGGTCGTCGACCCCGTCGAAGTCCAGTGTGTCCTCGACGTCGAGCACCCCCGAATCCTCCCGGATCTCCGAGGGATCGGGCTGGTAGACGTCGTCCCCCCAGCCGTCGGCGCTGTCCACGAGTACCTCCAGGTGGTGAGGACGGCCGTGTGCCACCCCAGGGGGCGGCGGGCCGCCGGCACGCGTGGCACGGATGTCACACACCGCGAACCGGGTGGTTTTGGGGTGTTCCCCGCGCCGGTGCCGTTTTCCAGACTTCCACCCCTGCTCGGCACCGCGCAACGGCACGGGCGCGGGTCATGGCCCGCGCCCGTCAATCGGGGCTCGGTGGGCCCCGCCGTGCACCGGCCTGCCGTGGTCCGGCTGCCACGAACGCCGGCAGACCTCACGGCGCGATCGCCCGCCACGGCCCGGCTGCCACAAGCGCCGCCGGACCGCAGTGCGCACCGGCCCGCCGCGACGTGGCTGCTCCCGGCCCCCGCCGGGCCCACCGCGAGTTGGTCCGCCGTATTCCGGCCCACCGCGAGTCGGCCCGCCGTGTCCCGGCTGCGCCAATCGCCGACAGGCTTCACCGCGCGTCCCCTCGCCGCGACCCGGCCGCCGCAAGGACCGGCAGCCGTGGCCATGACGCCCGGCGGTGCGGACCCGGTCACTGTCCGCAACGCTGGTGCGGTGATCGCGGTGGCCGGCGCCCTCGGCGGTCGCTGCGCCGCGGTGATCGGAGGGACGCGCACCGCCGGCCGGCACCGCGCCGCAGTACCCGTCCCCCCAGCGTCGGCCGGATCCTCACCCGTGCCAGGACCGCCACAGCGCCGCGTACGCGCCGTCCGCCGCGACCAGCTCGTCATGGCTGCCCAGCTCGCTGATGCGGCCGTTCTCGACGACGGCGATCACGTCGGCGTCATGGGCGGTGTGCAGGCGGTGGGCGATGGCGACCACGGTGCGGCCGTCCAGGACCCGGGCCAGGGAGCGCTCCAGGTGCCGGGCCGCGCGCGGATCGAGCAGCGAGGTCGCCTCGTCCAGGACCAGCGTGTGCGGATCGGCGAGCACCAGCCGGGCCAGCGCGATCTGCTGGGCCTGCGCCGGGGTGAGGGCAAGACCGCCGGAGCCGACCTCGGTGTCAAGGCCCTCGTCCAGTGCCCGCGCCCAGCCGTCCGCGTCGACCGCGCCCAGCGCCGCCCAGAGCTCGGCGTCCGCCGCACCGGCTCGGGCGAGCAGCAGGTTGTCGCGCAGGGAGCCGACGAAGACGTGGTGCTCCTGGTTGACGAGGGCGACGTGCGAGCGGACGCGTTCCGCCGGCATCCGGGACAGCTCCGCACCGCCCAGGGTGATCCGGCCGTCGCGGGGCGCGTAGATCCCGGCGAGCAGCCTGCCCAGGGTGGACTTGCCCGCGCCCGAGGGGCCGACCAGGGCCAGCCGGGTGCCCGGGGCGACCTCCAGGGACACCTTGCGCAGCACGTCGACACCCTCGTGGTAGCCGAAATGCACCCGGTCGGCGTGCACGTCCCGCCCGTCCGGCGCCAGCGAGGCGTCCCCGGCGTCCGGCTCGACGTCCCGCACACCGACCAGGCGGGCCAGCGAGACCTGGGCGACCTGTACCTCGTCGTACCAGCGCAGGATCAGGTTCACAGGGTCGACGAGCATCTGCGCGATGAGGGCGCCCGTGGTCAGCCGGCCCACCCCGATCCAGCCCTCCAGTACGAACACCCCGCCGACCATGAGGACCGAGCCGAGCACGATGACGTGTACGGCGTTGATGACCGGGAAGAGCACGGACCGCAGCCAGAGCGTGTATCGCTCCCAGGCCGTCCATTCCTTGATCCGCTGCTCCGACAGGGAGACGCGGCGGGCGCCGAGCCGGTGTGCCTCGATGGTGTGGCCCGCGTCCACCGTCTCGGCGAGTGCGGCGGCGACGGCTGCGTACCCGGCGGCCTCGGAGCGGTAGCCGGAGGGCGCCCGCTTGAAATACCAGCGGCACCCGGCCACTAGCACCGGTACGGCGAGCAGCACCGCGGCCGCCAGCGGCGGAGCCGTCACCACGAGCCCGCCGAGCAGCAGCAGGGCCCACACGACACCGATCGCCAGCTGCGGCACGGCCTCACGCATCGCGTTGGCCAGGCGGTCGATGTCGGTGGTGATACGGGAGAGCAGATCGCCGGTGCCCGCCCGTTCCAGCACGCCCGGCGGCAGCCCGACCGACCGGATGAGGAAGTCCTCGCGCAGGTCGGCCAGCATCCGCTCGCCCAGCATCGCGCCCCGCAGCCGCACCTGCCGTACGAACACGGCCTGCACGGCCAGCGCGAGCACGAACAGCCCGGCGGTCAGACCCAGATGAAGCTCCCGGGACCGGTCGGTCACCCGCTCGACCAGGCCGCCGAGCAGGTACGGACCCACCATGGAGGCGATCACGGCCACCGTGTTGACACCGATGAGCAGCAGGAACGCCCGGCGGTGCCGGCTAAACAGCTCGGCGACGTAGGCGCGCACGGTCGTGGCCGCGCCGACGGGCAGGGTGGTGGCGGTCGTCGGGGCCGCCGGGTCGTACGCCGGCGGCGCAACGCCGATCATGCGCTCTCCTCGATCTCTTCCCGTTCCTGGCGCGCGCCCACCAGGGCACCCTCGTCGGCCGCGGCCAGTTCGTCATCTGTCTCCCGGGTGATCACAGCCCGGTACCGCGGCTCGCTGTCGATCAGTTCGCGGTGTACTCCGACCGCCACGACCTCGCTCTCGTGGACCAGGACGACCCGGTCCGCGCGGTCGAGCAGCAGCGGCGAGGAGGTGAACACCACGGTCGTGCGTCCCGAACGCAGTCGGTGCAGTCCGTCCGCGATCCGGGCCTCGGTGTGCGAGTCGACGGCGGAGGTCGGCTCGTCCAGCACCAGTACCTCGGGGTCGGTGATCAGCGACCGGGCCAGCGCGAGCCGCTGGCGCTGGCCGCCGGACAGGGACCGTCCGCGCTCGGTGATGCGGGCGTCCATCGGATCGGCGGCGCCCAGCGATCCCTGGACGAGCGCTTCCAGCACGTCGTCGCACTGCGCCGCGGCCAGCGCGTCCGCGGCCCGTACGGTTCCGGAGGCGGGCACGTCGAGCAGTTCGCGCAGCGTGCCGGACAGCAGCACCGGGTCCTTGTCCTGGACGAGGACGGCGGTGCGGGCGCTGTCCAGAGGGAGTTCGTCCAGGGCGACCCCGCCGAGCAGCACCGAGCGGCCCGGGTCGGTCGGATGGCCGCCCAGCCGTTCCGCGAGCCTGCCCGCCGCGTCCGGGTCGCCGCAGACCACGGCGGTGAGACGGCCTGCGGGAGCCAGCAGACCGGTGCCGGGGTCGTACAGGTCCCCGCCCGGCACCTCCGCCTCGCGGGTGCCCTCGGTGGCCGTGGACCGCGCCAGCGACAGTACGCGGGCCGCCCGTTTGGCCGACGGGCGCGAGAAGGAGTACGCCATGGCGATCTCCTCGAAGTGCCGCAGCGGATAGTTGAGAACCATGACCGCGCTGTAGACGGTGACGAGTTCGCCGACGGAGATCCGCCCCTGACGGGCCAGGTGGACGCCGTGCCAGACGACGGCGATGAGCAGCAGCCCGGGCAGCAGCACCTGAATGGCGGAGATCAGCGACCACATCCGGGCGCTGCGCACCGCGGCGCGCCGCACTTCCTGGGAGGCGCGGCGGTAGCGGTCGAGGAACAGTTCCTCGCCGCCGATGCCGCGCAGCACACGCAGTCCGGCGACCGTGTCCGAGGCCAGCTCGGTGGCCCGGCCCGCCTCTTCGCGTTGCGCGTCGGCGCGGCGTGTCGCCCGGGGCAGCAGCGGCAGCACCGCGAGCGCCACCACGGGCAGTCCGACGGCGACGATCACGCCCAGGGCGGGCTGGTAGACGACGAGGCCGACGCAGACCACGACGACTGTCAGCGCGGCCGCCGTGAACCGGGAGACCGCCTCGACGAACCAGCCGATCTTCTCGACGTCGCCGGTGGAGACGGCCACTACCTCGCCCGCCGCGACCCGCCGGGTGAGGGCCGAGCCCAGCTGGGCGGCCTTGCGCGCCAGCAGTTGCTGGACGCGGGCGGCAGCCGTGATCCAGTTGGTGACCGCGGCTCGGTGCAGGAAGGTGTCACCGACGGCGATACCCGTGCCGCACAGCAGCATCAGACCGCCCGTCAGGGCGAGCCGGGTGCCGGAGCGGTCGACGACGGACTGGACGGCGAGACCGACACAGAAGGGCAGGGCGGAGACGGACACGAAGTGCAGCAGGCCCCAGACGAGCGACTTCAGCTGTCCGCCCAGCTGGTTCCGCCAGAGCCACCACAGGAATCGGGGGCCCGAACGTGCGTCCGGGACGCCCGGATCGGGGTACGGAAGGTCTTGAATCTGCATGACGTCCCAGTGGCTCGTGTCAGGGAGGAAGGGGAGGGGAGGGGAGGGGAGGGGAGGGGAGGGGAAGTGGCGAGAAGCGGTAACAGGCCGTGAAAGGTTCGCGTCGCCGCGTGGTGAATTTCAAACGGTTTTCCTGACGGAGCGGCGAAATCCACCGGCTTCCGGCCACCGGCCGTGGGACCGGGCATAGGCCGGGGCATGTCGGCCGACTCGCACGGGTCAGGCGCCCCGCCCGTCGACCTCGCGCAGGATGGCATCACCCGAATGTCCAGAAGATAGGACTATTAACCGGTATGTGATGCCACGATGGTCGGGTGCGGATCCACAGCGTGCGGCGAATGACGGTCGCGGTGACGGCTTTTGGAACACTCCTGGCGACTCTGTCGGCGTGCGGCACCGACGTGTCCGGCCCGGCCCATGCCGACGGTGTGCAGGGTCCTCGCGGACCGGCCGCGCGGAGCCCGGCCGTGTCGGCCATCCCCGCGACCGACCCGACCCGTATCCCCGGCATCGGCAGCCGCCTGTACGGGGAGATCCCCGACGATTCCGGTCAGGTCCTGGTGGTGTACGGCGAGGGCTGGGATTCGGCCGACTCCACGGTCGTGCTGTACACGAAGGAGGGTCCCGAGTGGCGGCCGGTGGGCCGGTGGGCCGCCCACAATGGCCGGAACGGCTGGACCACCGACCACCACTCGGGCGACGAGCGCAGCCCCATCGGCGTGTTCGGTCTCTCCGACGCGGGCGGCGTGCTCGACGACCCCGGCACCATGCTGCCGTACGACCAGGACGGGGAAGCCTACGCGCCAACGGTCGACGACGAGGCCTACGACCATGTCTTCGACTATGTCATCGCCATCGACTACAACCGCCTGCCGGGCACCCCGCCGCACGACCCCACGCGCCCCGAGGGTGACGACAAGGGTGGTGGCATCTGGCTGCACCTCGATCACGGCGACGGTACGAACGGGTGTGTCAGCGTGCCCGAGGAGGCGATGGAGTTCCTGCTGCGCACGCTCGATCCGGCCCGGCACCCGGTGATGGTGATGGGGGACAGGGGGGAACTGAGCGTCTGACGCGCCTCTGAGCCCGGCTGCGGCTTGGGTGGGGTTGGGTCGCCCGCCCCCTCTGGCAGGGTCCCTCTGCCGGAGGGGGTGCCCCCAGCGCCCATCCGTGCCGCCTGGGGGTCCTCAGGCTTTTGAGGCACTGGCGGAGACACGGCTGCCCGCAGCTGCGCGTGCCCGAAGCCTGATCGCGCCGTTTCCTCGAGGCCTCATTGCGAGCCGTCCCCCGCTCCCGTAGAACACCGGCCATGAGAAGACGGATAGTCATGTCCATGCTCGCCGGGGCGACTCTCTTGGTGAGCGCGCTCTTCGGTACTGGAGCCGCTGCCGCCCAAGCGGCCGACGTCCCGGCCGAGTTCGGTACCGACTGGCACGACCCGGTCACCGCGGCGCCGCCCGTCGACCGGCCGGACACGAAGTCGTGCCAGGTCACCCTCGCCGACGCTCAGTTCCGCGACTTCACGCCCTACCGAGGCGCGTACGCCCCGCCCCAGGGCTGCGGCGACCACTGGGGCAAGGTGGTCCTGCGGCTCGACGGCAAGGTGAAGGGCCGTCAGTACGACCGCCTCGGCTATCTGCACGTCGGTGGGGTCGAGATCCTGCGCACATCCACCCCGGAACCCTCGCCCGACGGCATCGAATGGCATGTCCAGAAGGACGTCACCCGCTACAGCGACACCTTCCGCAGCCCGCAGGACGTCGAGATGCTGATCGGCAACGTCGTGGACGACACCTACACCGGCGTCATCGACGTCCACGTCACTCTGACCTTCTACGCCGGCCGACCCGCGGAGCGGACCCCCGACCGCGTGCTCACCCTGGCCGACACGCCCGACGGCGCGACCCTCACCACCCCGCGCAACAGCGAGCGGATCGTCGCCGAGGTGTATGCGACCGGTTCGGGCGGCGGCTGCGAGGAGTTCTGGTATCTGACCGTGGCCGACCCGGCGTCGTACTCCTGCAAGGCCGATCACGGCCCCTACCGCGAGGTGCAGATCAAGGTCGACGGTCAACTCGCCGGTATCGCGGCGCCGTTCCCGAACGTCTGGACCGGCGGCTGGTCCAACCCCTTCCTGTGGTACGTCGTTCCGGCGCCGGGCGCCTTCGACGTCCGGCCGATCGAATACGATCTCACGCCCTTCGCCGGCCTGCTCGACGACGGGCGTCCGCACCGCGTCGAGGTCTCCGTCGTCGGTGTGCCCGCGGGCCAGTCGGGCTGGAGTGCGCCGGTGAACGTCCTGGTCTGGCAGGACGCACACCGTGCCCAGGTCACGGGAGCGCTGACCGCGGACAAGGCGACGGACATCGCCAACTCCTCCACCTACACGCCCGGTTCGGAGAACCGCGTGAACACCGAGGCCGGACACCGGCTCACCGTGTCCGGATACCTCGACACCTCGCACGGCCGGGTGACCACCACCGTCACCCGGACACTCGCCAACACCTCCGTCCATCGCTGGACCGACGGCGAGAACACGGACGGACTGGACGCGACCTGGTCCGACGACGAGACGGTCACCGCCGGCGGCCACGGTCCCGCGCGCACGACGCAGACGCATCGGACGTACACCATGAACGGCGCCACGACCGTCGGCACGGACAACCGGCTGCGCACCGTGCTGACGCTCGGCGACCGCGCGTCGCTCGTGGAACTGCGTGACGGCCGGCGCACCGCCTGGTCACGGCTCGACGACACCTACAGCGGCGACGCGGCGTACACGATCAACGTCCCGCGCGACCAGCGGCACGCGGTCGGCACGTCGAGCGAGCGGTATCGGCTGTACGGCTCCGGCGGCTGCTACGACCGTTCGCTGACCACGGTTCAGGGGATGCTGACGGAGGATCGTCGGCACTGTTGAGCGCGGCGATGTGCGACGACGTGGAGTGCGCCACGCGCAGGGTGATTTACCTCGCTGTGACACGGGCGTCTCCGTGGGGATCGACAACGCCCCGCCTGCGCTTTCGTGCTCGGCATCGTCGTCGGGAAGCCGTGGCCGGAGTCGGCCACGGCTTTCCAGCCGCTCGGCGACGGTGCTGACGGTATGCCGACGGGCCGTGCACCGAAGCCGGTGCGCGGCCCTCGTTCCTGTGAGTCGGGCTCGGTTTGCGGGCCTTGCTGCGCATCGGAGTCGGTGCGCCCTGCTCAGCAGCGCTGGCCGCCGTCCCCCTCGATCAGGGTGTCCAGCAGTACGCCGAGCACCTGGCGCTCCTTCTCCGTCAGCGGGGCGAGGATCTCCTCGGCCGCCGAGCGGCGGGCGCCGCGCAGCTCGCCCAGGGTCGTACGCCCCTCGTCCGTCAGCTCGATCCGGGTCACGCGCCGGTTCGCCGGATCTGCCACCCGCCGCACCTTCCCGTTCGCCTCCAGCCCGTCGACCAGGGTCGTCACCGCGCGCGGCACCACTTCGAGGCGCGCGGCGAGGTCCGCCATGCGCGGGGGCGAGGCGTAGTGCGCGAGGGTGCGCAGCAGCCTGGACTGAGCCGGGGTGACGCCCAGGTCGTGCTGTTCCAGATGGCGCTTCTGGATGCGGTGCACCCGGCGGGTCAGCCTCAGCAACTGCTCGGCGAGCAGGCCGTCGGGATCGGGGGTGGTCATGCGGGAACAATATCAGGATGCCGTTCATTGTGAGTATAGGTAACAATGAGCTACGATCCGTTCGTCATCGTCGGCCGACCTCCGGTCGACGCCCGTTCACCTCCGTAGGAGCCCATGCATCCCGACCGTGAAACGTCATGGACACCACCTGCCGACGCCAAGGAACAGCCCCGGCAGGTGCGTCGCATCCTGAAGCTCTTCCGTCCCTACCGCGGGCGGCTCGCGATCGTCGGCCTGCTGGTCGGCGCCTCCTCACTGGTCTCCGTGGCCACGCCTTTCCTGCTCAAGGAGACCCTGGACGTCGCGATCCCCCAGGGCCGCACCGGCCTGCTGAGCCTGCTCGCGCTCGGCATGATCCTCAGCGCGGTCCTCTCCAGCGTCTTCGGCGTGCTCCAGACGCTGATCTCGACCACCGTCGGCCAGCGCGTCATGCACGACCTGCGCACCTCCGTCTACGGCCGCCTGCAGCGCATGTCGCTCGCCTTCTTCACGCGCACGCGTACCGGCGAGGTGCAGTCCCGGATCGCCAACGACATCGGCGGTATGCAGGCCACCGTCACCTCCACCGCCACCTCCCTGGTCTCCAACACCACCAGCGTCGTCGCCACGATCGTCGCGATGGTCGCCCTCGACTGGCGGCTCACGGTCGTCTCACTGCTTCTGCTGCCGGTGTTCGTGTGGATCAGCCGCCGTGTCGGCAACGAACGCAAGAAGATCACCACACAGCGGCAGAAGCAGATGGCGGCGATGGCGGCCACCGTCACCGAGTCGCTCTCGGTCAGCGGCATCCTGCTCGGCCGCACCATGGGCCGCTCCGACTCGCTCACCACGTCCTTCGCCGAGGAGTCCGAGCGCCTGGTCGACCTGGAAGTGAAAGCGAACATGGCCGGGCGCTGGCGCATGGCCGTGATCACGATCGTCATGGCCGCGATGCCCGCCGTCATCTACTGGACGGCCGGCGTGGCCCTGCAACTCGGCGGCCCCAAGGTCTCGCTCGGCACCATCGTCGCCTTCGTCTCGCTCCAGCAGGGGCTGTTCCGCCCGGCCGTGAGCCTCCTGGCGACCGGCGTCCAGATCCAGACCTCCCTCGCCCTCTTCCAGCGCATCTTCGAGTACCTGGACCTGCCGATCGACATCACCGAGCGCGAGCGCCCGGTCCACCTCGACCAGATCAAGGGCGAAGTCCGCTTCGAGGAAGTCGAGTTCCGCTACGACGACAAGGGCGGGCCCGTCCTCGACGGCATCGACGTCACCGTTCCCGCGGGCGGCAGTCTCGCCGTCGTCGGCCCGACCGGTGCCGGCAAGTCCACGCTCGGCTATCTGGTGCCCCGTCTCTACGACGTCACCGGCGGTCGCGTCACTCTGGACGGGGTCGACGTCCGGGACCTCGACTTCGACACCCTCGCCCGCGCGGTCGGCGTCGTCTCGCAGGAGACGTACCTCTTCCACGCCTCCGTCGCCGACAACCTCCGCTTCGCCAAGCCGGACGCCACCGACGAGGAACTGCGCGCGGCGGCCAGGGCGGCGCAGATACACGACCACATAGCCGCACTGCCCGACGGCTACGACACCATCGTCGGCGAACGCGGCCACCGCTTCTCCGGTGGCGAGAAGCAGCGGCTCGCGATAGCCCGCACCATCCTGCGCGATCCGCCGGTCCTCATCCTCGACGAGGCGACGAGTGCGCTCGACACGCGTACGGAGGCCGCCGTCCAGGAGGCGATCGACGCCCTGTCGGCCGACCGGACGACGATCACCATCGCCCATCGTCTGTCCACGATCCGCGGCGCCGACCAGATCGTGGTCCTCGACTCCGGACGGGCCGCCGAACGCGGCAGCCACGAGGAACTGCTGGAACTGGACAGGCGGTACGCGGCCCTGGTGCGCCGGGACGCGCAGCTGGAACCGACGAGCTGAACGCGACCGCACCGCGCGAGCGGAAGGCGGCCGGACCGGACCAGCTGACGCAGCGATCGACAAACTGAACATATGCCGGGTTCAGGGTGATTTGCGTATTACCGTGCCCGCATGCAGACGAAAATTCCGCCGCGGAGCAGGATGCGACTGACACGCCGGGGCAGACTGGTCCTCGTCGTGGCCGGCGCCGTCGTGGCCGGCACTGCCGTGGTGGTGCCGCTGCTGACGCTGGACACCGGCCCCGAGGAGACACGGCCCGCCGCGCTGGTCGTGCCGGAGGGCTGGCGCGCGACTCAGGTGTACGACGCGATCGACAAGGCCCTCAAGCTGCCTCCGGGCAGCACGCGCAAGTCCATCGGAAGGGCCGGTCTGAAGTTGCCGAGCGAAGCCGGGGGCAATCCGGAGGGCTATCTCTTCCCGGCGACGTATGCCGTCCAGAAGGGAGCGACTCCCGAGTCCCTGCTGCGCTCCATGGTCGACACCGCCAACAGCATGATGAACGCGGCGCCGATCTCGGCCGGGGCGCAGCGCAACGCGATGAACGTCTACCAGGCCGTCACCGTCGCCAGCATCATCCAGGCCGAGGCTCCGACGCGGGAGGACATGGGCAAGGTCGCCCGGGTCGTGTTCAACCGGCTGGAGCGCGGGATGCCCCTGCAGATGGACTCGACGATCAACTACGCGCTCAACCGCAGCACCGTTCGCAACCGCCAGGACGACACCCGCATCGAGAGCCCGTACAACTCCTACCAGCGCATGGGTCTGCCGCCGACGCCGATCGACAACCCCGGCGAGGAGGCGCTGCGTGCCGCGCTCAACCCGACGCCGGGCGACTGGCTGTACTTCGTCGCGGTCAAGCCGGGGGACACCCGCTTCACCTCCGACTACGCGACGCACATGCGCAATGTGGCGGACTTCAACGCCCTGCACCAGCACACGGGCCAGGGGCAGGGGCAGAGTCCGAGCCAGGGCCCGACCGGGTCTGCGGTCCCTTCTCAGGGCCCGGCCGGGCCCGCGGTTCCCCCTCAGAGTCCGGGCGGGTCCACGGTCTCCTCGCCGGGTTCGGTCCGCTGAGCCGGCGGGACGTCACGCGGCGACCGGCTGGTCCTCGGCCAGCAGTCGCCTGATGTCCCGGACGGCTGCGCGGCCGGCCCGGTTGGCGCCGATGGTGCTGGCCGAGGGGCCGTAGCCGACGAGGTGGACGCGTGGATCGGCCACCGCCCTGGTGCCTTCCACCCGGATTCCGCCCCCCGGCTCGCGCAGCCGCAGCGGACGGAGATGGTCCATTGCGGCCCGGAATCCGGTCGCCCAGAGGATCACATCGGCGGCCACCTGCCGTCCGTCGTTCCATGCCACCCCGTCGGGGGTGATCCGGTCGAACATCGGCTGCCGGTCCAGGACTCCGTCCGCGAGTCCCTGCCGGACGGCGTCGTTGAGGGGCAGCCCGGTGACCGAGACCACGCTGCGCGGCGGCAGCCCCTGACGTACGCGCTCCTCCACCAGCGCCACCGCCCCGCGGCCCGCCTCCTGGTCGAACGGCCCCTCGCGGAACACCGGAGGCCGCCGGGTGACCCAGGTGGTGGCGGCCGCGTACGGGGCCAGCTCCAGCAGATGCTGGGTGCCCGAGGCGCCGCCGCCGACGACCACGACCCGCTGCCCGGCGAACTCCTCCGGCCCGGCGTACTGCGCCGTGTGCAACTGGCGCCCGCGGAAGGTCTCCTGACCGGGATAGCGCGGCCAGAAAGGCCGGTCCCAGGTGCCGGTCGCGTTGATCAGCGCCCGTGTCGACCACGTGCCGTCCGAGGACTCCACGAGCAGCCGCCCGCCGTCCCCTTCCCGTACGGCCCGTACGTCGACGGGGCGTCGCACGCGCAGGTCGAAGGTGCGCTCGTACCGGTCGAAGTACGCACCGATCACCTCCGCCGAGGGCCGCGCGGGATCCGCGTCGGTGAGCTCCATGCCGGGCAGCGCGTGCATCCCGTGGACCTTGCCGTACGTCAGGGATGGCCACCGGAACTGCCAGGCGCCGCCCGGCGCGGGGGAGTGGTCGAGGACCACGAAGTCGCGGGCCGGCGCAAAGCCGGTGCGTCGCAGATGATAGGCGCTGGACAGGCCGGCCTGACCAGCGCCGATGACGACAACCTCGACGTCCCGCAATTCGTTCACGCTTCTACTAACGGTGATCCGGGCGTGGATCTTCCCGAGGGTGGCGCGTGCGGTCCCCGCGCAGGTTGGGGTGGATCTCCAGCCGGCCGCGGGAGGCGCCGTGCGGCTCCAGCATCCGCCCCTGCCTCACCGACTCACTGGGCCGCCCCAGGACGGCCCGCGTCGCGGCGATCGTGTCCGCGTCGAGGTCGTCGAGCAGCCCGTTCGCCGTCGCCCAGGCCTCGGCTGAGGAGTCCCGGGGGATCGTGTGCAGCCGGATCCCGAAGTGGACCGTGCGGCCCCCACGCGCGGACAGCGCCCGGACCCAGTCGATCTGCCCCTGCACCTGGACCGGCGGTTCGCCCCACGTCAGATACACATCCGCGTGCCGAGCGGCCGCCTTCCCGGCCGCCGCCGGTGACCACATTGAGCAGCAGCCGCCCCCGCGTCACCCGCTGATACGCGGCCGCCGTCTTTGCGGCCGGCGTCGGCGAGAGCCGCCCGGGCCGGAACGCCACCAGGATCTGCGTCGGATGCTCGATGTCCGGGGCCCGTACCCCGGCGGCCGGGCGGGCGCCGTTCGGGCCGTAGGCGTGCCGGTCCACCAGGGTGCGGCCGTCGTACCGTCATGCCGATCTCCTCCCTCCTCAGTCCTTGGCCGGGGTGGTCGACGGCGGCAGGTTGCCGTTGAACCGCGTGTCTACGAAGTCGCCGAAGTCGACCTTCTTCGGGATGAGCTTCAACTCGGCGGCAGGTGTCGACGATCTGCTGTGCGGGGTGTGCAGGAGTTCCAAGGGGCTCAGGCAGCCTCGGCGGCCGTGTCGACGCCGAGCCGTTCCAGCAGGCCGGCACAAAGGGCAGAGAAGCGCGGGTCGGTGATCCCGCGCGGCCGGTCGAGGTCGATCCGCTGCTTGTAGGCGATCCGGCCGCCGTCCATGACCAGGACGCGGTCGGCGAGCAGTACGGCCTCCTCGACGTCGTGTGTGACCAGCAGCACGGCGCAGCCACGGCGCTGCCACAACTCGCCCAGCAGCCGCTGAGCCTCGATCCGGGTGAACGCGTCGAGGGCGCCGAACGGCTCGTCGAGCAGCAGCAGATCGGGTTCGCGCACCAGAGCCCGGGTGAGTGAGGCGCGCTGAGCCTCGCCGCCGGAGAGGGTCTTCGGCCAGGCGCCGGTCCGGTGACCGAGGCCCACCTCGTCCAACGCCCGCTCGGCTACGGCGCGTTCGGGCCTGCCGGGCAGACCCAGCAGGACGTTGCGCCAGACCCTCTTCCAGGGCATCAGCCGGGGTGCCTGGAAGGCGACGGCCCTGCGGCGCGGGACCAGCGCGGTGCCCTTGATGTCGCGGTCGAGCCCGGCGAGGATGCGCAGCAGCGTCGACTTGCCGCAACCGCTGCGGCCCAGCAGGGCGACGAACTCGCCGGGGGCGATGTCGAGTCGGAGGTCGTCGATGACGGCACGGCCGTCGAAGGAGCGGGTCAGCCCCTCGACGTGGACCGCGTGCCCGGTCACCGGCCGGTGAACGTCGGTCGCCATTGCATCAGCAGCCTTTCGAGGGAGTGGACGATGAAGTCGGCGAGCAGGCCGAGGAAGGCGTAGACGATCAGGCAGACCACGATCACGTCGGTCTGCAGGAAGTTGCGCGCCTGCACCATCAGGAAGCCGATGCCGGCGTCTGCGTTGACCTGCTCGGCGAAGACCAGCGCGAGCCAGGCGATGCCGAGCGGGATGAGACCGACGAACGACACCGTCCGCAGCATCTGCACCGGCGCGTCCATCAGGTCCTCACCGATCCGGAACAGCCCCGGGACCAGGGCGAGTCCGGTGCCGAAGGGCGAGCAGCAGGATGGGGCCCGCGGTACGGCGCAGCCAACCGGGGGATGCGGGGGATGCGGCTCGGCTGCCGACACGTCATGCTCGCCTCAAAGGCGGGTCACGGACGCGACGGCAGAACCCGATAGAAAAGGAGAGAAGAACGGAGAAGGGCGTCAGCGGCCGGGGCGACACGCGGCGGAGGCCACCCGCAACAGGTCGATATGACCGCGCGTGGTGAGCAGGGCTGAACGCAACATGCCGCAGAACGTAGCCAGGTGGCCGCGCCACGGTCAACGCCGTCTCGGCTCGTGGACCGCCCGTCTCAGGTCGAGCTCGTGCCACAGAGTGTGAGACCCGGCGAATGGGTCAGGATGGGGGCATGCCAGATGCCTTCACCACCCGAATCCTGAATGTCTCCACCGGCTCCCGGGAACGCGTCGTCGACCTCACCGCCGACTGTGAGGACTTCCTGCGCGAGGCGGCGGCCGGCCGCGACGGACTGCTCAACATCTACGTCCCGCACGCGACCGCCGGGATCGCTGTCATCGAGACGGGCGCCGGCAGCGACGACGACCTCCTCGCTGCCCTGCACATCTTGCTCCCCGCCGACGACCGCTGGCAGCACCGCCACGGCAGCCCCGGCCACGGCCGCGACCACGTCCTCCCGGCGATTGTCCCGCCCCACGCGACCCTCCCGGTCATCGGCGGTCACTTGGAACTGGGCACCTGGCAGTCGGTCTGCCTGGTCGACACGAACAGGGATAATCCCAACCGCCAGGTACGGCTGAGCTTCCTCGGTTGATGCATGTGAGCTGCGCAAACCGCAGATCATCACCCTTGTGCGTGCCTAGACTTCACGGCTTGCGCGATGCGCTGGAGTGTCTGGAGGGGGACGTCGGCACCTTGCCCCGGTTCCGGGCACTGACCGGACGCAACCTCAACGTCCACCCCCAACACCAACTGCCCACCCCCGCCGACCGATCAACCTCGGACTCACCCGAACCGACACCACCTGACACCGCACACCCGCCACCGCATAGCGAAGAGGGCCGCCCGGCCCACGACCGGGCGGCCCTCGACAAGATCTTCAGCAGCCTTCTAGCCCATCAGCTTGCGGATCTCGGTGATGAGACCGACGAGGGCCTCACGCTCGGGGACAGTCGTTTCCGGGTGCCACAGGTCTACGAGGAGACAGGTGCGCGGCCTGACGCCGTTGTTCCACGCCTCGTGCACGAAGGAGTAGTCGAATAGCAGGCACTCGCCCTCCTGCCAGCGCCGAGTCTCGCCGGCGACCGTAATGCCACACCCCTCGGGGATGTCGACCGCGAGGTGCAGATTGATGCTGAAGTTCCACAGGTCGCAGTGCGGGGCGATCGAGGCACCGGGAAGCAGCGTCGAGAAGTGGCTCTCCAGGAGAGGGCAGAGCTTGCCCTGCTCGATGACCTCGCGGGTGAGGATGGTGTACGCGGTGGGCACCAGAGCGGCCGAGGACTCGACCGGCCCGCCGTCGCGGAAGAGGTACAGCGCCTGCCAGTTCTCCTGGCGGGTCAGATAGTGCTCGTAGTCGGAGAAGGCGCTCTTGCGATCGGACCACGCGTTCGCGAGCTCCTGCTTGATGGCGCCGTGTCCGGCTTCGAAGGCGCGGACAACGGGTTCGATCTCGGGGTGCTCGTAGGGGTCGTGCCAGGGCGTCTGGGAGATCCCGGGCATGATCCACTTGGCGTCCTTCTGCAGCGGATGGCGCTCCTGCCGCTTGGCGTACACCATCTCCTCGACGCGTGTGATGGAGCCGGCTCCGTGCCGGTCCTTCACGTCCTGGAAGATCTGATCTATTTCGGGTGTCATGTCTCGCTCCTTCTGGCCACGCAATCGCGGTGCGGAGGCCGAGTGCTCCAGAAGACGGCGGAGGCACCGGTGTCGTGCTTCACGCCGACTCCTCCGTCACCATGACGGTCATTTGGCTACGACTTCTCGTTGCTTTACGGGAGTTGCTCGCTGCTGGGCGGCAAAGCGGTCGATCAGGGTGAGTCCGGGTGCCGTCAGCACCGTGGTGACCAGCGTCATCACCACCAGCATGGCGAACACAGTGGGGGTGATGATCTTGAGCTCCAGTCCGACGCCGAGCACCACGAGCTCGGTCAGCCCCCGGCAGTTCATCAGGGCGCCGAGTGAGATCGACTCCTGCCAGCCAAGCCCGGTCAGCCGGGCCGCACCAGTGCTCCCTGCCCATTTGGTGACGGTCGCGACGGCGATGATGAGGGCGCACCAGCCCCACAGGGCGGGGTCCGCGCCGATCAGTCGGAAGTCGGTCTGCAATCCGGAGTAGGCGAAGAACAACGGCAGCAGAAGCACCACGGTGACGCCCCGCACCTGTTCCACGGCTGCCGTCTGTGCCGCGCCGCGCGGAACGATGACGCCGAACAGGAAGGCCCCGAAGATCGGGTGGATGCCGATCCAGTCAGTGGCGAACGATGCCAGCAAGATCCCTGCGAGGAGCACGAGCAGGAGTGCTGATTCTCCGCCCAGCCGATCCGCGTGACGCTCGGCCAGCCGGGCCAGCAAGGGACGCAGCCCGTACAGCATCACGGAGACGAACACAGCGGTCAGGGCGACAGTGGTGAGCACTGAGGTCCAGGAGGTGCCCCGTCCCAGCGCTGTCGCCAGGGCGAGCAGACACCAGGCGGTGATGTCGTCGACGGCTGCGCACGTGAGGGCGAGTGCACCTACGGGAGTTCGGTCGATCTTCCGGTCCGTGAGGATCCGTGCGAGCACCGGGAACGCGGTGATGCTCATGGACACGGCGATGAAGAGCGCGAATGCCGGGAACCCGATACCGGGGTCGGCGAATCGCCCATACATCACGAATGCGAGGAGAATCCCGCCGATCATGGGCACGGCCACGCTTACGTGGCTGACCAACGCCGCGACTTTGGCGCGACCACGGACGTGGCCCACGTTCAACTCGTACCCGACCAGGAACATGAAGAGGGCCAGGCCGACCTGAGCCAGTGCGTTGATCACAGGCAGCAGGTCCCCGGGAAAGAGCCACCGTTGCCCTGAGGGCCAGACGGCTCCGAGCAGTGAAGGGCCCAGCGCTATACCGGTCAAGATCTCACCGATCACCGGAGGCTGCCCCAGCCGCTGGCAGAGACGGCCCGCGACATGGCCGCCGACCATGATCAGGGCAAGCATCAAGAAGAGATGGGACATTCGAGATACGGCCGGCAGACCAATAGCGAGCTCAGTCATCATCGGCTGCCCACCCGAGCGATGCCCTGCCATATTTCGGCTAGCGAGTCCGGGCGAGCCATCTCCGCATGACTGCAAGCGATGCGCGCGACTTCGAGTCGGCCTGATATGTGTTCCTTCCACACAGTCGCAGCGCACACGTCAGTGGGCTTTCCATGTTCCGCCTCGTAGAATTGGACATCCCCATCGAATTCCCCGGGAATGTGCTCCGTCATGATCCGGTGATTGTTCCTGTATATCGCGGCGATTTCTGCGAGATGCCGCTCGGCGAGTTCGGTGAACAGGCTGCGGTCCCGGCGCAGTGCCGCCACGATCCCTGTCATCGTGAGTGGCTCCTCGCCGTTCTCGGCCTGCACTCCAAAGAATTCGGCCAGTCCCGCCGCTACGTCCTCCTCTGTGATCGGGAGCGGCGTCGCGGTCTCGTGCGCGGGGTAGGAGTCCAGCAACGCGAGGGTCTCTACCTGCTCGCCTTGTGCCCGTAGCTGGACGGACATCTCATGGGCGACGACACCGCCGAAGGACCAACCCATCAGGTGGTACGGACCCGATTCCTGTACAGCACGGATCTGCCGGACGTAGTCAGCTGCCATCTCCTGTATCGAATCCGGGAGCGCGTCCTTGCCGTCCAGACCTCGCGCCTGGAGGGCATAAACGGAGTGTTCCGGGGAGGCGATTCCAGCCAATGGCGCATAGCACCAGCCGATACCGCTCACGGGGTGGACGCAGAAGATTGCCGAGCTGCCTCCCTGGCTCTTGATGGGCAGGAGGACGTCGAACGCCTCACCGGCCGAAGATCGGCCCAGCTGTTCAGTAAGAGTGGCAACGGTGGGCGCGGCGAAGAGAGCTCGAATGGCGAGCTCGTCGCCAAGGACATCCCGGATGCGGCTGATCAGCTGAACTGCCAGCAGGGAGTGGCCGCCCAACTCGAAGAAGTTGTCGTCGATTCCGACCGCGGGCACGCCCAGGACCTCCGCGAACAGCCCGCACAGGATTTCCTCCCGTGGGTTCCGCGGACCGCGCCCGGCCGCGTCCGCTTCGTACACGGGCGCCGGCAGAGCCCGCCGGTCCAGCTTGCCGTTGGCGGTCAGCGGGAGCCGGTCGAGCACCACGAACGCGGAGGGAACCATGTACTCCGGCAGCAGACCGGCCGTATACGCGCGCAGCGCCTCGGTGTCCACTGTGTCGGTGCCGGCCTCGGCGACCACATAGGCCACCAGGCGCTTGTCGCCCGGCTGGTCCTCGCGGGCCACGACCGCGACCTGCGCCAGCCCCGCAAAACGCCCCAGTACGGCTTCGATCTCGCCGAGTTCGATGCGGAAGCCGCGGATCTTGACCTGGTCGTCGACCCGGCCCACGAACTCCAGCAGCCCCTTATCGGACCAGCGAGCCAGGTCGCCGGTGCGGTACATGCGGCTGCCGGCCGGGCCGAAGGGGTCGGCCACGAACCGCTCCGCCGTCAGACCCGCACGCCCGAAGTACCCCCGGGCCAACCCCGCACCCGCGATGTACAGCTCCCCGGCGACCCCTGCCGGAACCGGCTGCAGATTGCCGTCCAGGATGTAGGTCTGCGTGTTGTGCAGCGGGCGGCCGATCGACGGCGCTCCCGTGATGGGGGCGTCCGTGGACCAAACAGTGGCGTACACCGTTGCCTCGGTCGGGCCGTAAATGTTGTAGACGCGGCCGGCTCGGAGTTCGTCCTTGACCTCGGCGGCGGCCTGGGCGGTCAGGGCCTCGCCGCAGAACACCACGGTTTCCGCCGTGGTGCGTACGTCGTCCCGGGACACGATCCGGGTAAGCGCGGACGGAACCCCACTCACCAGGACCGGCGAACGGTCGTCAGCGTTGCGGTCGCCCAGGGCCAGCAGGTCACGCAGCACCTCGATGCGACCACCGGTCAGCAGCGGGCCGAACATCTCGAACACGGAGACGTCGAAATTGAGTGACGTGGTGAACAGGACGTGGGCCAGGGGCCGTTCACCGAACTCGTCACGGGCCCAGGCGACCAGGTTGGCCACGTTGGCATGGGTGACGACGACGCCCTTGGGGCGGCCGGTGGAGCCCGAGGTGTAGATGATGTACGCCGGGTGCAGCGGTTGCAGCACGCTGATCCGGTCACGGTCGGTCGGATCGGTGGCAGGCCGGCTTTCCAGGGCGGCGACAACCTCGGGAGCGTCCAGGACCAGGCGCGGAGTCCGGGAGCCGTCCGGGAGCATCCGCTCGGTCTCCTCGACGGTGAGGACGAGCGCTGGATCGGCATCCTGCAGCAGGTAGGCGATCCGGTCCGCCGGGTACGTGGGGTCGACGGGCAGATAGGCAGCTCCCGCCTTGAGTACGGCGAGCAGCGCCACCATGGTCTGCGCGGTACGCGGCAGAGCGAGAGCGACGAACTGTTCGGGGCCGACCCCGTGCGCGATCAGGTGGTGGGCCAGGCGGTTGGCCCGCTCGTTCAGTTCGCCGTAGCTCAGATCGGTGTCCGAGGCCAGGACTGCCGGGCGCTCTGGTGTCAGGGCAACCTGCGACTGGAAGAGCGTGGGAAGAGTCGCGTCGGTCGGCTCGGCCCCGGTGTCGTTCCACTCCCTCAGGATCTGCCGTTGCTCCCGCGCGGAAAGGATCTCGATCCGGCCGAGCGGCCCGTCCGGATCCGCGACCGCCGCTTCCACCACTCGCACCAGCCGGGTCACGAGGGCTTCGACGCTCTCCTGGTCGAACAGGTCGGTGCTGTAGTGCAGCAGGCCGCCGATTCCGGCCGGACGGCTGTCGATCCCGTACTGCTCGGTGAAGTTGAAGCCCAGGTCGAACCTGCTGAACTCGAACGGGACCGACTCCTGAGCCACTGTCAGGCCGGGCAGTTTCAGCGCACTGCCGCCGGTGGCGTCCACGCCGAAGATGACCTGGAACAAGGGGTGGCGGGCCAGCGACCGCTGGGGGTTGATCGCCTCCACCAGCCGTTCGAACGGTACGTCCTGGTGGGAGTACGCGGCCAGGTCGGTCTCCCGGGTCCGGGCGAGCAGTTCCCGGAACGTCGGGTTGCCCGAGGTGTC